>PLWX01000033.1 GCA_003151155.1 Acidobacteriaceae bacterium | reverse complement strand
ATTGAGTTTTTCAGCAACCTGCTAGCGCTTCGGGTCACGCTTGGTGGATCGCGATACTTTTGCCGGCATTGCGAGCTCATCCCCATAACTGACGGCACTTCCGCACACCTCGCACGCCGGAAAGACGCTGGTCGTGACCAGGGATTTGTGGGATGGTCGATGATTGGCGTGGTGTACTCGATAGATGCCGGGATGCGTGACTGGCTCGCCCGGCCTATGTCGTTCCTTGATCTCCATACTGTTTACAGCATATACCATCGCAAGCGACGCAGTATCCATCATTAGTCTCCAACAAGACGTCCGCCAAGGACACAACGACGATGGGCACGACTGGCGTTGGTTTTCACTCAGTCAGCAACCTCCTAAGAAAAAAGGACAATGGTTTCTCTTATCCCATACATTCAAAAATCTTCAGACTTCTTGATTGGCATTCAATCCTCTCCGGTAGGCGGAAACCTATTGCGGACAATCCAGCTTGCCTACGCGCGATGGCGGCAGAGACATCCCAAATGTGAGCAATATTGACCTTGCAGAAGGAACTGGAAATATTAGAGTCGCGTAACAAGTTAAACTAGCCTTAGGTAAGCTGCGCATGCTAAGTCGTTTCTTGCTGTCACTCACCTGAAACGGGATGAAATATGGACGAAGCTTCAGAACAAGTCGGCACCACCCTCGAAGATCGGATTATCTTCCTCGCAGCGCTGGCCGAGGGCGCGCAGCAGTCTAGAACACTTGTGGAAGCATTGCCAGAAGCTATTTTAATTCAGGTCGAACACACGATAGTCTTTATCAATCCGTCCTGTCTGCGTCTGTTCGGGGCAGAAGCAGCGCAGCAGATCCTTCGGCCTCGACATGAGCGCCGTCATCCATCCCGACCACCTGGCAGACTTCCGAGCTCGAATCGACGAATGTTACTCCAGCGGAACAGCGTCCCCTTCGACAGAGTCTGTTCTCCTCGCCTGTGACGGTTCTTCCGTGGACATCGACGCGGTGGCGATTCCAATTGTCTGGAACGGGGCTCCCGCGATCGAAGTAGTGGCTCGCGACATCACGAAGCGAAAGCAGGCGGAAAGAGCCGTTCAGAATTGGCAGCGACGCCTCGAACTCGCACAGAAAGCCGGGCTTCGCCTGGGCTTGTGGGATTGGGACGCCGTGGCCAATACGGTGGAATGGTCGGATGAAACCTACCGCCAGTTCGGATACACCCGAGCGGAATTCTCCGGTCGGGTTGAAGATGCCATAACGAGGATTCACCCCGATGACCGGCCGCGAGTCGAAGGTGCGATCCGGAGGGTAATTGCCGGTGGCCAGGAGTATGCCGAGCAGTATCGGGTGCTGCGGCCGGACGGAACGATCTGCTGGATCGACGCCCATGGTGTTATGGTGCGCACCGGAAGCGTTCACATGCTTGGCATTGGAGTCGACATCACCGAACTCAAGCATACGCAGGAGTTGCTGCAGGAGAGCGAAGAGAAATATCGGGTGCTGCTGAACTCCACCGCGGAAGCAATCTTCGGCCTTGATTTGCAAGGGAACTGCACGTTCTGTAACCCAGCATTCCTGCGCCAGCTTCGTTATGAAGATAGCAAGGAATTGCTGGGGAAGAACATGCATGCGGTCATACACCACACGCGCGCGGATGGCAGCCCCTATCCCGAAGAGCAATGCGAGATTTACGCGGCCATCCGAGAAGGTAGAGCCGGTCAGGTCACCGAAGAAGTGATCTGGCGTTCCGACGGGACGAGCTTCCCTGCCGATTATTGGTCCTATCCGATGTCCAACGCGGGCGGAGTCATTGGTTCGGTCGTAAGTTTCATTGATATCTCGGATCGCAAAGCAGCCGAACAGGAACTGCGGAGGTCCGAAGAGAGGTATCGGAAACTATTCGAAAACGCAACTTATGGCATCTACCGCTCAATGCCGGACGGATCGTTGGTGGACGCGAACCCGGCTCTGGTAAACATGCTGGGATACAACTCCAGAGAAGAATTGCTGACGCTGAATTTGAACCGTGACATCTACGAGGATCCGACCGAACGGCAGTCGCTGCTGGATGCCTACCCCCGAGGCGGGGGGCGCATTAACGGGTACGAGGTGAATTGGAAACGCAAAGACGGCAAGATCATCGCCGTCCGCATGAGCGGGGGGGTGGTTTGCGGAGAGGATGGGCTCCCCAGCTATTATGACGTCATTGCCGAAGATATTACCGCGCGTCGCACTTTGGAGGCGCAATTCCGCCAGGCACAGAAGATGGAAACCGTGGGGCTTCTCGCCGGAGGAATCTCACACGATTTCAATAATCTCTTAAGCGTCATTCTCGGAAATTCCGAACTTCTGCTTGAAACAAAGCAGAACGAGAGACAGGAAAATTACGGGGACCAGATCAAGAAGGCAGCTTGGCGAGCAGCTCAGCTGACGCGACAACTGCTGGCTTTCAGCCGCAAGCAGGTGCTTTACCCGACGATCCTGAATTTGAATACCGTCGTTCACGATGTGGGCCAGATCCTGCAGCGCTTGATTGGGGATGATGTTCAGATTGTCAAATGCCTGGAGACTTGCCTGGGTTCAGTCCGGGCCGATCGAGGACAAATTGAGCAGATCCTAATGAACTTGGTTACAAATGCGCGCGACGCCATGCCCAATGGGGGCAAGGTCATCCTCCGAACGCAGAATATCGANNCACGGCACCGGGTTGGGCTTGGCCACCGTCTATGGCATCGTAAAACAGAGCCTCGGGTACATCTGGGTAACAAGCACCGTCGGTGCGGGCACAACTTTCGATATCTATCTGCCGCGGCTGGATGAAGAGGCTGCGCCCCATTGGAGCGGCGAGGAAGCGCATGGCGCGTATCCACGCGGCACCGAAACCATTCTTGTACTCGAAGATGAAGAACCTCTTCGGCAAGTTCTATGCGAATCGCTCGTCGCCAATGGCTACATTGTGCTGCAGGCCGGGCGCGGCGACGATGCTATCAAACTCGCCAGAAATCACGCCGGGACCATTCCCCTCATCCTCAGCGACCTCGTTCTGCCCGACATGTATGGACCATCGATCGTCGCAAAGGTGCAAGCCATTCATCCCGAAGCCAAAGCCGTATACCTCTCCGGATATGCGGACGTCCCCGTGGCGCAACAACTCATCACCGACGGTGCTGTCCTCCTCCAGAAGCCGCTATCACGAGGTGACCTCTTGAAAAAGATCGATGAAATCCTCCATCTGGGTGACCGTTCTTCGACCCCACCCCTCGCCGATGCCTCTTCCTAGCCTGACTCCCTCTGGCAAGTGAAGGTGGATCCGATCACCAAGTGCGGGAAAAGTTCGCGTACCAGGTGTACGCGTCGTGCAGGATCGGCTTCGGCGTCAGGGCTGCAGAAGTGCGCAACCGCCAATCCGCTGGAAACAATAGGCCGGCGGGGAGGAGGTACCACCCAGGTATCAATCAGTAACCCTCCCAAAGCGCATTTGACACCTTCCGCGCGAGCGCCTTTAATATCCGGTCGGCCACCCGGATTTGGGATGTCGAAAACCGGATTTTTTGCGTCTAATCTTCAGGAGACCTTGAACATGCTGTCGCACCCGACCACCCTGCCCGGCGATGCCGGCGAGTATGTGGTAACCCAGCACTACGACCAGTACAACGAGGTGGAGCACGGCACCTGGAAGACGCTCTATGAAAAACGCATGGAGCAGCTCAGCACCCATGCCTGCCGCGAATACCTCGAGGGGCTGCAGGTGTTGGGGATGCGCGCCGAACGTATGCCGGTGATCGAGCAGATTAACCAGACGCTGCGGACCCGCACCAACTGGCTTCTGCTTCCGGTCAGCGGATTCTTACCAGGACGTACCTTCTTCGATTTGCTGGCCTCGAGAATTTTTCCGGTGACGACTTACATTCGCAAATCGGATTCGCTGGACTACACGCCAGAGCCCGACATATTTCACGACATCTTCGGCCACGTCCCGATGCACGCGCACAAAGTTTTTGCCGACTACCTGCAGGCGTTCGCGCAGATCGCGCGGAAGATCGATAACGATGCGGACCAGGAACGATTAGGGCGTCTGTTCTGGTACACGGTGGAATTTGGGCTGATCCGCGAAGGCGGCGACGTGAAGATGTACGGCAGCGGCGTGATTTCGTCGGTGAAGGAAGGCGACAACGTCGTGAACCGTGGCTGCGGGGTGCACGACTTCACTCTCGAGGAAGTGCTCGACACCCACGTAAAAGTGGACGAGCTGCAGCCGGTACTGTTTGCGATCGACAGCTTCGAACAGATTTACGAGGCGACGAAGGAAGCCCGTAAGATCTTCAAAGTCTGACGCTCACCACTTCATTCGCTTGCGCAACTCGGTGACGTGCGCGGTGTGATGCGCGCCGTGCCAGGCGTACATCGCTAGAACTTTCTCCAGCGCCATCGGACCCAGCTGGGGATGCACGAATCTCCGCGCAAACGCTTCGTCCTTCATGGTGCGCAGCAGCACTACCCAGCGCGTGTGCAGCGCTTCCAGCATCGTCAGGGAAACCTCCACCGGCGTCTCGCGAGAGTCTTCCATCTCGGCCCACAATTGCTCTTCGTAGGTCTTCACTACCGGATCGGTTTCGGTGAGCGCCAGTTTGAAGCGAACATAGGCGTTGATGTGGCTATCGGGAATGTGATGGATGAGTTGGCGCACCGTCCATCCGCCTTCGCGATACGGCGTATCGAGTTGCGCCTCCGTGAGGTCCTTCACCCCGTTGCGGAAGCCACGCGGCAAGGTCGCGAGCGCGTCGATATGCTCCTTGCGTTGCTGTGCGCGCTCCTCCCGCGATTGCGGTTCGACATAGTGAAACTTGCCGATGGGATAACGCGGGTCCGTGACTGTCTGTGTGGTGCTCATCTCAATATCCTCTCGATTTGTCGACCAATCCATGAAGCGGCTTTCCGGCGAGGAATCGGCGCAGGTTGTCAGCGAAGTAGGTGTACTGTCGTTCCCAGAGTTTCGGGGAAATGCCAGCGGTGTGTGGCGTGATCATGCAGTTGTCGAGATCCCACAGCGGAGAATCGGCGGGCAGTGGTTCTTCGGTAGTGACATCCAGCGCTGCGCCACCAATGCGATGCTCGCGCAATGCCTCAATCAGCGCCGGTTCATCGATCAATGCGCCACGGCCGACGTTGAGGATGTAAGCATCCTTCTTCATCGCCACGAACTGCTCTCGTCCGAAGGCGTGCTGGGTTGCGGGTGTCACGGGGGCGCACAGCAGCACAAAGTCAGCTTCGGGAAGGATGCGCGGGAGATCGCGCGTTGCATAGACGGCATCGGCGCCTTCGCGGCCACGCTCCGTATGTTCACGCACGGCGAACACCCGCATGCCAAGCGCCTTTGCATGACGTACCAGAGGCGTTCCGATGTGTCCGAGACCCACTACGATTAGCGTCGAGCCCGCAATGTCACGCGGCCCCGGCGAACTCGTCCAGATCTCCTCTTGCATCCACTGATGGCGCGTCTGCGCTTTTACCGCCAGATCAATTCGACGGCCGATCGCGAGGATCATCGCCATTGCATGTTCGGCAACGACTGGGCCATGAACCCAGCTGGCATTCGTCACCACGACATCGCTGTTCACGATCTCGGGGATCATCAGCGAATGGATGGCCGCCGCTGCCGAGTAGATCCACTTGAGCTTCTTCGCTGCCCGCACTTGCTCCGCTTTGAGGCTGCGCGCGAGGACGATGTCGGCATCGGCAATCTCGCGTTCGAGCGTCGAGTAGTTGTCGAGGTGAGCGACCTCAAGTTCCGGGAACTCGCGTCGTAGTCGTTCGGAGAACCACGGCGGCGCGTCCCAGAGCGCAAAACGGTGCGGGATGGCGATGACCAGCTTCATGGTTGACTACTTCTTCCCTACCGCAAGCTCCACGCGGAGATCGTGTCCGGTCATCTCTTTGGGCTGATGGATTCCCAAGATCCCCATCATCGTCGGTGAGATATCCTGCAAAGCCCCGTCCGGTCGCAGCGAGAACCGTTTCGCCGAGTCTTCCGCCACATAGATGAACGGCACTGGATTAGTGGTGTGCGCAGTTTGCGGCCCGCCGGTAGTCGGATCGATCATCTGCTCCGCATTTCCGTGATCCGCTGTGATGAGCATGGCTCCGCCCTTTTTGCGGACCGCGTTGTAGATACGCCCGAGACAGGTGTCGACGGTTTCCACGGCAATGATTGTCGGCGGAATCTTGCCGCTGTGCCCCACCATGTCCGCGTTAGCGAAGTTCACCACGATCACGTCGAAGGTTCCCTTCTCCACGGCGTGGGTGACTACATCGGCGATGCCGGCGGCACTCATCTCGGGCTTCAAGTCGTACGTGGCAACTTTGGGCGACTGCACCAGTTCACGCTCTTCGCCCGGGAAAGGTTTCTCAATACCGCCGTTAAAGAAGTAGGTGACGTGCGCATACTTCTCGCTTTCGGCTACGCGAAGGTTGCGCATATTCAGTGAGGCCATTTCGTTGGCGAGGATGTGGGTGAGGGTATCGGGAGGAACGACGATGGGCAGGGTGAACTTGGGATCGTACTGCGTCATGCAGACGTAGTGGAGGTCACGCGGAATGGTATCGCGGGGGATGGTCGCATCGAGCGCCTCGGCGGTATCAAGTTCGCGACCGGCGTCTTTGGTGATGCCGCTGTTGCGGGCGAGGACACGGGTGATCTGGCGAGCACGGTCAGCACGGAAATTGAAATTGATACAGGTATCGCCATCGCGGATGACGCCGATGGGCTGATCTTTGTCGTCGACGCAAACGAAGGGCACGATGAACTCGTCGGTGACATCCTTGTTGTACGACTCCTTGATGCCCTGGACCGGATCCTTGAAGCGCCCGCCTTCTCCGCGACCGTGCACCATGGCGTCGGAAGCAAGTTTCTCGCGCTCCCACTTCTTATCGCGATCCATGGCGTAGTATCTGCCGCTGATGCTGGCGATCTTTCCGATGCCGTACTCGCGCATTTTCTGTTGCAGTTGCTCGACGTAGCCTGCTCCATTCGTCGGCAAGGTATCGCGGCCGTCCATGAAGGAATGCACGAAGACGCGTTCGACGCCGTTCTCTTTCGCCATCCGCAACAGCGCGTACAAATGGTTCTGGTGCGAGTGCACACCACCATCGGAGAGCAAGCCCAAGAAGTGCAACTGGCGGCCCTGTGCGGCGTGTTTCATGCCGTCAAGCAGCACCGGATTCTTAAACAGCGTGCCGTTCTCGATCGCCAGGTCGATCTTGGTGATGTCCATGTAAACCACGCGTCCGGCTCCGATGTTCAGGTGGCCGACTTCACTGTTCCCCATTTGCCCTTGCGGCAGACCGACGTAGCGGCCGGAGGTGTGAATCAGGGTGTTCGGATATTCAGCGAGGAGCTTGTCGTAATTCGGCTTGCGAGCAAGAGAGATAGCATTGGCCTTCGACGGGGGTGCATATCCCCATCCGTCGAGAATGATCAGAACCAGCGGTTTCGGAGTCGGCATGTCTTCCTTATCAGTGCGAATGATTGATCTTTACAAAGATAACAACAGAGTTTTGAGGCGCCGCGGTTTGGCGGTTAATTCTTCCTGGGCTCGGCAAGTTCATCGGCCTGCTTCTGCACCTTGTCGGCATACTCGGCGGAACGCAATTGAAGTTTTGCCATCATGGTCTTCATGGCTTCCTGGGTCATGGTCGGCATCTTATCGAGAAAATTCTGGCCGGCGGGCGATGAGTAGAACCCGATAATCGCGGCCACATCGCTCTTCGCCAGGTGCTTCTGGTAGACGGGGATGAGATCGTCGAGCATTTCGTTCACGGGATAGAGATGCACCGCGTCGTTGATCGATGCTTCAAGTTTCGCCGAGGCTTCCGCAGTCAGGTTGGGATAGCGCTTGTGGATGTCGTCGTGAAGTTGCTCCTTCATCTGCCCGAGCACAGTCTGCATAACGGTTTCCGTCTGCTGACGCACCCGCAGGACGTCAAACATCTTCATCAGTTCATCACGCGATGGCTGATCGGAGGCGGGTTGCTGAGCGAATGCGGAAACGAACAAGAACGACAGGGTGGCTAGCAGCAGCGAAATACTTTTCATGGCTAGGACCTCGAAGGCTGAACCATTTTACGAGAAGCAACCAGTTCGCGACGATCGGTTGAAAACGAAAAGGGCGACTGAATAGCCGCCCTTTATTATCTATCCGACCCGGCGTCTATTCGCCTTCGTAGTTCAGCGCGCCGATACCGAGGAAACGCGCGCCGGCGCCGAGTTGTTCTTCGATGCGAAGCAGTTGGTTGTACTTGGCAACGCGATCGGTACGCGAAGCCGAGCCGGTCTTGATCTGTCCTGCTCCGGTTGCCACCGCGAGATCGGCGATGAAGGTGTCTTCGGTTTCGCCGGAACGATGCGAAATCACCGCCGTGTAACCGTTTCGGCGTGCCATTTCGATGGCGTCCAGCGTCTCACTCAGGGTGCCGATCTGGTTCACCTTGATCAGGATGGAGTTGGCGATCCCGTTGTCGATGCCTCGTGCCAGGCGCTCGGGATTGGTGACGAATAGATCGTCGCCGACCAACTGAATCTTGTCGCCAAGTTCGTCGGTGAGCATCTTCCACCCGTCCCAATCGTCTTCCGCAAGCCCGTCTTCAAGCGAAACGATGGGATATTTATTCGCCCAGTCAGCCCAGTAGCGCACCATCTGCTCCGAAGACTTTTCCGATTTGTCCGACTTCTTGAAGATGTATTTCCCGTCTTTGAAGAATTCGCTGGCGGCAGGGTCGAGAGCAATCGCGATCTGCTCGCCGGGCGTATAGCCGGCCTGTTGGATGGCTTCGAGAATCACTTCAATTGCTTCGACGTTCGATTTCAACGACGGAGCGAAGCCACCCTCATCGCCGACGGCGGTGTTGTATCCGCGCTTCTTCAACACGCCTTTCAACGTATGGAAGACCTCGGCGCCCCAGCGCAGGGCTTCCGCGAAGCTCTCGGCACCGACCGGCATCGCCATGAATTCCTGGAAGTCGACGTTATTGTCGGCGTGCGCGCCGCCATTGAGGATGTTCATCATCGGGACCGGCAAGACGTTTCCGTTCACGCCACCGAGATAGCGATAGAGAGGAATATCGAGCTGAGCAGCGGCCGCGCGGGCCGAGGCCATGGAGACCGCAAGGATTGCGTTGGCGCCGAGACGACCTTTGTTTTCGGTGCCGTCGAGATCGAGCATGCGCATATCGATGTCGCGCTGCTGGCTGGCATCCATGCCGCCGAGAGCCTGAGCGATCTCGCCTTCGACGTTCTCCACTGCCTTCAAGACGCCTTTGCCCTTGTAGCGGATCTCATCACCGTCGCGCAATTCGACCGCTTCGTGTTCGCCGGTGGAGGCACCGCTGGGAACGGCTGCGCGTCCGGTGGCGCCGCCTGCAAGAGTGACTTCCGCTTCAACCGTAGGATTGCCGCGGGAATCAAGAATCTCGCGGGCATGAATCAAAGTGATATCGAACATGGTTTTCCTTTTATATGGGGTGCGTAGTCGCGGCTGCAGATCCGCCGCGCTCAATTCCGTTTGCGATTGCTCGCCGTAATCACAGAGTAAAAGTGCGCCAGCTGCCGAATGGCAGGCCGCTCTCGATTATAAAGGCTGAGACCGGAACCTTTGAAACGGCCAGACAAATCAAAACTGTCCGCAGATGGGCGGTCCTGTCCGACGAGGAACAGACCAAAAGGGGAATCCCAATTCCCGGCGAATATCTGCTTTCCTTGCAATCACGTCCGAATGTCGTCGTGGAACGAGAATTGCACAATTTCACAATGGCGTACCATTCGCACACGCCGGAAGGAGCGATGTCATGTGGCGTGACATTCGTTTTGCGTTTCGCGTCCTGAGCGCCCGGCCAGGATTCACTCTCCTGGCAGCCTTCTCTCTCGCCCTTGGTATCGGCGCAAACTCAGCCATCTTCAGTGTCGTTGACGGCATGTGGTTTCGTCCGCCAGGTATCGCCACTCCGCAAAAGCTGGTCCGCATTTTCTCGGTCACCCCGGAAGAGTCTCAGGGCTTTCTATCTTTCGCCGAATTTCAGTACTTGAAAAGCCAGGCTCCCGCCTTGCACGAAATGGTTGCCATCGGCGGCCGAGGTCTGACCCTCATCGAGGGCGACAATCGCCAACTGCTGAGTCTCAACCTCGTGTCGTCGAATTTCTTTACTGCCCTGGGAATCCATGCTGCCCTGGGTCGCGTCTTCACCCCGGAGGACGAAGCCAGTGGATCACAATCCGTGGACGTCGTCCTTGGCAACCACTTTTGGAAGCGCCACTACGCCGCCGATCCAACTATCATTGGACGCCGGCTTCATGTCCAGCGCGAGCATGACCTGCTCGTCACCGTCATCGGGGTTCTGCCTCCCGATTTTCGCTCGGTCAACACCGGCGATGACCGCGATATGTGGTTCTCGCAACAAACATGGAACCAACTCGGCGACGCTCAAGAACTCCAGCTGCGGGACAACCGTTGGTTCAATGTTCTCGGCACTCTAGCTCCGCACGCGAATCTTCAGGAAGCGAACACGCAGTTTCAGACGGCGGCACAACGCATGGCGGCCGCCTATCCGCAAACCAATGCAAAACGGAGCGCGGTTGCCGTCTCAGACCTCCGCTATCGCATGGACACCGCTGGAACCAACGGTCTCGCATTGTTGGCGATCGTGTTGCTCGTGATCGTCATCTCCTCCGTCAACGTGGCGAACCTGATCCTCTCGCGCGGCGCAGCTCGTTCCACCGAGATGGCAATTCGTCTCTCGATGGGAGCCGATCGTAGCCGGCTCGTCCGTCAACTGATGACCGAGAACTTTGTGCTGGGAGCTGCCGGCATCGTCTTCGGCATATTCCTCGGTGAGTTCATCATTCGCTTGCTGCCTTCGCTCATCATCGCGCCGCCAGGCTTCTTGAGTGCGGTTGAGTTCAAGCTCGACGATCGCGTGTTGCTCTCCACCCTCTGCATCTCCGTCGCCACCATCTTTTTCTTCGGATTGGTCCCTGCCTTTAACTCGTCGCGGGCCGATCTCATTCCCGCGCTGAAGGGCGAAGCCGCATCCACCGGAAGGCGTCGCCGATGGCCGCTGCGCCACTGGCTCGTGCTTGCCCAGGTGGCAATCAGCCTCATGCTTCTCGCCTGCGCTGCGGAGGTGGTGCAGAGCTTTGCCAACACCCGTTCGCAGGATGTCGGCTTCGCTCGTAAACCCTTACTGCTTGTCTGGGTCGCAGAAAACGCGAAGCCCGAGGACTATCGCGCCGTCGTGTCTCGCTTTCAGCAGTTGCCCGGGGTGCGTAGCGTCGCGGTCGCTGTCCGCGCGCCCCTCAGCTTATCCAGCAATGGCATGGCGAAACTGGTTCGCGTGCCCGCACAGTCCGCTTCCACGCCTGCTTACGAAATCAAGTACAACGCGGTTTCAGCGAATTTCTTTTCGACGATGGGAACCCCGATCCTGCGTGGCCGCGGATTCGATTCCGGCGATGAGTCCGGAGTCTCCGACTCGGTCCTCATCAATGAGAAGATGGCGCAACGCTTCTGGCCCGACCAGAATGCCATCGGCAAAACATTTACGACGGGCGCCACTCATCCCCGTTTGCGACAGGTCGTCGGGATCGTGAAGAACGCGCCCATCAACGACATCGGCGAAGCTCCCGAGCCCTATCTCTACCTACCTTACTGGTCGAACTTCGAGCAGGAAGCCACCTTCCTCATTGAGACCGAAGACAATGCCGCCGCGCTCATGGACACGGCGCGCAAGGCCCTCAAGTCGGTGGATCCGCGCTACGATCCGCTGACCATGGTCACGGAAAACGATTTGATCCGCT
Organism: Acidobacteriaceae bacterium; assembly: GCA_003151155.1. Lineage (GTDB taxonomy): Bacteria > Acidobacteriota > Terriglobia > Terriglobales > Acidobacteriaceae > Korobacter. Next base: position 6,108 of record PLWX01000033.1, on the reverse strand, counting down.
ACTCCTCACAGCGATACCAACTCACGGCAGAGTTGGTTGCCGCATTGGGCTTCATCGGACTTATCCTGACGGTTGTGGGCGCCTACGGTGTCGTCTCCTACGGCGTCAGTCTGCGCACGCGAGAATTTGGAATTCGCATGGCGCTCGGCGCCAACCGCACAACGACCCTCCGCCAGGTGCTGCGCGAAATGATGACCATGGCTGTTATCGGCGCTGCCCTCGGATTGCCTTTAGCCCTGGTCGCCACGCGTTCCATGCGCGCTTTACTCTTCGGCGTCACGCCGTGGAACACCATGGCATTCGGAGCCGCGCTGGTCATCCTCACCATTTCATTGTTGGTCGCCGGATTTGTACCTGCGCGTCGTGCAACAAAAATCGAACCGGCAAACGCCTTGCGCAGCATGTAAGTTGCTCTGGTGGCAAACGAAAAAGGTGCAGTGGGTAGCTGCACCTTGTCACGCAGTAGTAACTTACTGAGCGGCAGCGTCCTTCTTAGGCGAGTTTGTGGCCTTCGCGCCGCGTACGTTGGTCTGGGCGTCCTGTGCCTGCTTCAGGTGATCCTGCAACGTGGGCAGGGTCTGTTGGGCAAAGTTCTTGATGGCATCATCCTGGCCGTTGTTCGCTTCTTTCTGGAAATCGGCCACATCTTGCTTGTGGTCCATCACCATGTGATTGATGTAAGCACGATCAAACGCATCGCCAGAAAGCTTCGAGAGACGATCCTTTTGCGCTTTGTCTTTCGCGTTGAGTTCGGTCGGAAGGGGGATATTTTCTTTCTCAGCGATGCCCTTCAGTTGGTCGCCTGCCTTGGTGTGGTCGTCGACCATTCGCTTGCCGAAAGCCTTTACGTCTTCATTGGTAGCTTTGTCAGCCGCGAGTTTACCGAGTTCCACTTCGGCCATGCCGCCCTCAGCAGCCTTCTTCGCGAAGGTGTCGTCCATCTTCTTGGACCCAGTTTTGCCGGCTGCCGGCTTCGAAGTTTCATGCGTCGCGGTGGCGGCGGAGTTGGTATCCGTGCCAGAACCTGTGGCCGGTGCCTGGGCAAAAACCATCCCACCCATCAATACCGTGGTTGCAAGGATCGTGTACTTACGCATCTGTGACTACTCCCTTGATCGTCCGAAATTCGCTCACTACCGAATGCTTTAGCGCGTTGTAATCGTGGGATGAAGCCGAGTGGGCGGGAGATGCCAGCGGTTCCGCGGTGCGCGGTTGACGACTGCGGACGGGGACAATAGAATCAGAGATGCGCAGGCAGCGTTTCCACAGCCTGCGTTCACTAGCCAATCGGCGCTGTTGCCCCCTCGTTCAATGGTAGGACACCTGCCTCTGGAGCAGGTTATCGGGGTTCGAATCCCTGGGGGGCAACCAGAATCCTTGAACATCACACTCTGGCATTTCGCGCTGAACTTGATACGCCGAGCACTCACGTGTAGACGACGCCACGCCGTCCCCATGCAGGTTCCACTTTTCTTCTTACGAACCTATCGTCGTGAAAAAACACAGGTAGCGGTTGACTGTTCGCCCGCCAGCGAGCACCATGTCACGCGTAGAATTGAAACGCTTTTGGTCTTCATAAGGAGGGATGACGTGCGCGAGATAAAGAAGATTGTCCTCGCAGTTCTGGCCCTGGCGGTGTGTTTCTTAACCGGATGTTCGCGGCATGACAATGATGAACGCTACATCCTTGTAACCGTTAACACCAAGCTCGAATATTGGCAGTCGGCGCAAGCTGGACTGACGAAAGCCGCCAACCAATATGGCGTGAAGTTTGACGTTCGCGGTCCCGACAACTATGACCCTGCGGACGAGGAGAAGGAGTTCCGCGGGACCTTCGGCTTGAAGCCCGCAGGACTGCTGGTGTCTGTAGCCGATGCGAAGATCATGCAGCCTGCGATCGACGATGCCATCGCAGCCGGCATCCCGGTGGTCACCATTGATTCCGATGCTCCTGCCAGCAAGCGGCTTTTCTTCGTCGGTACCAATAACGTGGCGGCCGGCACGCAGGGCGGCAAGCGCCTGGTAGAGAAACTCCACGGCAAAGGCAACGTTGTCTTCTTCACCATGCCCCAGCCCAACCTTGACGAACGTCTTAAAGGCTACAAGGATGTATTGGCCAATTCCCCGGGCATCAAAATCATCGAAGTCGTGGACATCAAGGGGGACGCCGGTAACGCTTTCGATCGCGCCCAGCACTATGTCGGCGCTAAGAACGCGGAGAAAGTCGATGCCTTCGTTTGTCTCGAGGCCTCGTCTGCTAAGAGTGTCGCGGAAGCACTGAAGCGCGAAAACGCGAAGGATCGGCTTGTGATCGCGATGGACACCGATCAGGACACGCTCAACCTGATCAAGTCCGGCGATATCGATTCCACCATTTCGCAGAAGCCGTTCACCATGGCCTTCTACGGCCTACAGTCCCTCGACATGATCCACCACAACAAAACCGATCTGACGAAGGATCACTCCGCAGATTCCTTCTCGCCGTTCCCGGCGTTTGTCGACACTGGGTCGACCCTGGTCGACAAGACCAACGTAGATTTCTACCTGCAAGCACGAGAGGCGTCGCATACCAAATAACGGTGTCCCGGGTCTCGACCGTGAGAGGCCCGGGCACTCCCATTATCCGTTTGAGCTTGCCCGCGGCAGAGTTCATGGGCTGAATAACGCCTTGGCTCGAGGCATCACGGGCAAAGTGCGCTCCATCCAATGCGGGATGACCTGGAAACGCACCACCATTGCCACCCTGCTACTCTCCTTCGGACTCTTCGCCGCAGCGCAGGCGCAAGACCGCGACCATCATGACCGCGACGACAACCGCGTTTATGACCCCTACCATTCGGACTATCACCAGTGGACACCGCAGGAAGATTCCACCTACCGGCAGTGGTACACGACTACCTATCAAGGCCGCGAGTATCGCGACTACAACCGACTTGATAGCGAGGAGCAGCACCGCTATTGGGACTCGCGCCATGCTCGTCATGAACATGAAGAGCATGAAGAACACGAGCACGACCGCGACCAGAATCCTCGTTGAGATCATGGGCGGTTCGCCGAAACCGGGCCGCCTACTGATATTCCACGTTGATCGAAATCCAGCGTGATCTGCCCGCCCGGTTGTAGTAGTAGACCGTGATCACCTCTTGCCCGTGATTATTCATCCCGTGTACCGCTTCGGTGAAGCGGCCGGAAGCAACTTCCGTGGCGCCGGTTTCGTAAACGTCGGCGCGATCGTTGGGGGTGTCCGCGTTTGTGAAATAGTGGGTTGCCACGTAATGCGCACCCGCCGGTAGCGCAATCGATAACTCTTCGCGGGTAGCGCATCCATCCGAGCGGCAGGGCTGTACCCGCGCCCCGTTCACCTTGATGATCGCGCCGTGCATGATCTTGTTCGCTGATTGAGGATGCGCGGGCAAAGCTGAAAGAATTAGCAAAAGCGTCGCAAATTGGATGAGTGTGCTGAGCTTCATCTTTCTCCTCTAAGCTACGGCCCGTTCGCCGGCAGAGGCGGCGCTTTTGTGTTTCAGCCTTGGATTGTAATCTGAAAAGGCAGGTGAGACGAGATGGCCCATGCGTTAAGGCTTGCCGGCTTTCCATCGATACATGTCATCTTGCGGCAGGCCGATGTGTTGCAGAACACGGCAAACGAATTGTGCTGCCATCTGCTCGGAGGTTTGTGGCTGATCGTAAAACGCAGGAATCACCGGGAAGATCGTCGCACCGGCATCTGCCGCTAGACCCATATTCCGGATGTGAATCTTGTTCAAGGGCGTCTCCCGGACGCAGAGCACCAGCTTTCGCTGCTCCTTCAAACAGACGTCTGCCGCTCGTTCGATGAGTTGATCGGCCAGACCATTCGCAACCTTGGCCAACGTGCCCATACTGCAGGGGATCACCAGCATGGCATCGGTGGGATAGGAGCCGCTGGCGACGGAAGCTCCAATGTCGTCGTTGTTCAGCACTTGAATTTTGGTGGAGGGAGAACCGAGTAACTGCTGTACCAGGCCGCTCCGGCCGGTGAGGCCGAGTTCCTCGGCGATCACCCGTAGCCCGCTATCGGAGGCTATAAAGTTCGCCTTTTCAACACGTTGGTCAGCTTCCACGCGTCGCAGAGCCTCCCGCAAGAAAACCGATCCGCTGGCCCCGGTGGTGGCAATTGTCAAGATCAAGGCTGCAGAATTCTCCTTCTACGCATCTCAAGTTGCAGTGCTTTTCCCCCGCTAGCGCTGCAAGTTCATGGCGACCACATCCACTCTTAGGCTCCGACGCAATTCGGCGCAACTGCATGCACTCGCAGAAGTCGAGCGGACCATCCGCGCGACCGATCCGAACAGTCGCCGCAAATACCTGCGCGAGTTCACCGAGGCGTTCCAATCGTACCACTCGGTCTTGAGCGCGACGCAAGTGCGCGAGCAACTCGCGGCCAGCGATATCGTGTTGGTTGGCGACTACCATGCCCTGCCAAGTTCCCAGCTCTTTTGTGAGAAAGTCATCACCCAACTGGCTGCTGATCGCCCCGTGGTGCTCGGACTGGAAACCGTCTTTGCTCGCGACCAGCACATCCTCGACGCGTGGAGTTCCCGCGAGATCGATGGCGCCGAGCTTCGCGAGCGACTGCGCTACGATCTCGATTGGGGTTACGACTGGTTTCCTTTCTATCGTCTGCTGGAAACCGCGCGTGCCAATTGCCGCCGGATTTACGGCCTCGATTGCTGTCCGCGCAACGACCTGCGCAAAATCGCACGGCGCGATCAGCATGCTGCAGAACGGCTACGCCGGATTCGCAAGGAGAATCCAAACGCAGCCATCGTTGTGCTGTTCGGTGAGTCTCACCTGGCACCAAAGCATCTTCCCGCCGAACTTCATTCGCTACTCCCGACGGAAAAAATCACTACCGTCCTGCAAAACATTGACGCGCTCTACTGGAAGGCGGGAGGCGAGCGCCGCGAGCGCGTGGAAGCCGTTCGCGTGCGCGAGGATGTGATCTGCGTTTTTAACGCCACACCGCTCGAGAAGTATGAGAGCTATCGCATGTACCTGGAGCGCTGGGCACGCGAACCGCGGGCGTCGCTCGACCTCGCGCCTACCGTATTCAACCTCATCGATGCGCTGCTGCAGTTCCTGCACATCGATAAATACTCGACTACCGCCGGTGCCTCCGGACAGTGCCTGGTCGATGCTTATCCCGAAGTTTGTCACCGCCGCACCGAGGACGCGATTGCGAAACTGGTCTTGCGCAAACGTGGCCTGGCTGAACTCCGCCCGATCCTGGAATGTTGGCAGTCACAGGGGTGCTGTTATTCGCCACGGTTGAACACCTTTTTCTTGCGTCATTTCGAAATGCTGCACTTGACGGAAGAGATCGCGTGGTATGTCCACCGCGCCTGCCGTGGATCGATCGGCAAGGTCTCAACCAATCTCGCCCAACGATCTTCGCAGGAAGTGTTTTACGAACACGCCCTTGAACATGCGCTGCGCTTTTTCGGATCGCGCGTTCTCCATCCCGGCCGGCCGATGCTGCGAGAAGAAGAACTCTACGCGCTCTATCTTGAACCGGGCGATCAGGCGGGCTTCCCGCGCGACGAGTTCGAAAAAATGATCGACTTCCTGGTGATGCACAAAGACTACGAAGCGCATCGCGGAGAATATTTTCGGACCCCGGTATTGATCGAGCAAGGGATCGAATCCGGCGGCAAGAAGTTTGAATATCTCACCCGACAGTTAGGGCAATTGCTCGGAAACGAGTTATACGAAGCCTATCTGTCGGGCCAGGTCAGCAAACGCACCCTGCGCGCCCTCTATTTCGCGGACCTCAACGCTTTGGGCGCCGCTGAGATGACTTATTTCGATGCGGCTCGGCGCTGCACGAAACATGCACGAAAGCTTGCATCTTAACCGGGTGATAGTCTGATCTTCTGAATCATCCACTGAAATCATGAATGTCGACGCGATCCGAAAACTCCTGCAACAAGTGAAGCAGGGCGACGTCACCCCAGACGACGCCGTTCAGCAACTGCGCCATCTACCCTTCGAAGATCTCGGCTTCGCCAACGTCGATCACCATCGTGCCGTGCGCGTCGGCATGGCGGAAGTGATCTTCGGACCCGG
>PLWX01000221.1 GCA_003151155.1 Acidobacteriaceae bacterium | reverse complement strand
ACTCCGGCGTTCGCGAACTCTGGTATCCAGAGCACATTAAGAGTAACTCTGCTTATTGGCCGCCGAGGAGAGGCGATGGTATTGCTTCTCCCGGGCGTCGGTGAGCTGCCGGGTTGACCTTGATCGCTGGCCGTGCCGGAAATAAAGTCAAACCAAATCCTAGTGCTCGGTGGCGCTGGTTGTCTGTGATCACCGATGGATTTTACGGATGCGTGGGGAGGCATGCGCCGCTGGCTCCATACGCGCTGTGAGCGCCCGAGCGATCCCGCAGGAATGGAAGTTCAGAGGAAAGAATCGGTTGCGCAGGGGCTCAGGAGATTGTGCGGGGAGGCGACATCGAGGGTTTGCGCCGGGATTCGCACAAAAGGAGTGAACCTCTTGAAAGTTCCTGGATCGCGAAGAGATGACTGAATGCCGCTCAGGCGTACGCGGTCCGCGATCACTGGATTCGCCACCCCAGCGATGATCGGTGTGCCGATGGTGTGCCAGCCTTCAGCTTTTGCTCGAAGGTGGGGATCTTGAAGGATCCCAGATCACTGGCATGGAGTATCTCTATTGCGAGCTAACAGTACCAAGGATTAGAAGCCGTCATCTAGTCGTCGCCCGCAAGCAGCTCATTGCGACTCTCTTGATCGGATCTTTGATTAGCTCCCGCGTCGGATTCCAAGATTCAGAGGCGCCATCAGGTACGAGAATTCCTTCTTTCCTCCTTGCACTAACTCGCCGAGGTCGCCTTTCGCGCTTGCTATGAAGGGTGATCCGGCCGCCATTCGCTTCTAATGCAGCCGATCCAGCTTTCGTCTTGACGTATGCTTCCAAGCTTTATCGAGACACGGCTCCGCTGCCGATTTAGTACCCTAATCCAGACTCCTTTCCTCACCAACTCCATGAATGCCGAGCCGCTATTTCGGCCAGAATGACAGTTGCACGGAAGAAGTGAGGTCCCTTTTGTCCCTGGGGGCGAGGACCGGAATCGACCACCGTTCATATTGAACTGATGCCGTGAAATCAACGTTGCTTCGAATCCAAATGTCAGTCTTCAAAGTGAAATCGTTCTGGGTCGTCCCCCCGGGAATGAACTTTGGCGACACTTTCGCCTCCCGATAGGACAGTTGCGCGGAACTCTTCGGAGAGATCCAGTAGGTCACCCAAGATTGATAGCCCTTTCCTTGTCTTCCAATCCAGTTGCCTAAAAGAGAGCTGTGATTCAGATATGCGTCTCTGTAAACACTTTCCCAATAGATGAACTGTCCGCCAGCAGCTGGATCTGAAGGAGGATCTGTGTAAACCGCTTCCGCTCGAAAATCCACATTGGAAAGTCGCGGAAAATGGGAGACGTAAAAGCCAGGGTTAAACGCGGCACGGTGGGGTGCGCTGATTGGAGATACATCGTCATGAACGATTGAATCGGTATAGATCGTCACCCAATCTCGTAAGCCCGGAACTCTATAGCTCGCGTCGAAGGCGGAGTGCCGAGCGCCAGGATCGTTTCGAGACAGTTTCGTAATCGCGGATACGTCTTGAAGGCTAAAAAAGCTCGTGAAAAACGATCCGAATGTGAGCGGAACGTGATTGGCCCCGGCAAAAACCACAACGCGAGAAAAGCCAAACTCGAGATTCCGCGTTGGCCTGAAGCTGATCTTTTGCGCATGTATGAAACTCTGTGGCGGGAAATGGTGCCCAGCCAATTCACCGAGAAATGCGTCCAGCCGGAAGGGCCCAGTGAATCTTGATAGGAACGGTATCCAGAAGGGATCGTTGCGATCGACGCGGAACATCCAGAAGGGAGTGGCATTATCGCTAATCGCCATCGGGCCACTCTTGGTCGGACCCCACCAGAGGCTCTGCTTGCCAAAGGAGAAATTCAACCCCAACGCATTACCGGATACGTAAGTATCAAGCAGGCGGAATTGATTCGTTGTGGGCAGCGGCGCGGCGGCGGGTATTGGTATGTTGTCGGCCTTCGCAATGATCTCTCGAACGCTCGCTGCATAGGCTGCCATGCCGGGTGCGTGCTGATACTCTGCCGCGGTGTACAGCGCGAATCGACCGCTGTGACCGAACACGCTGAAGCCGCTTACGTTATTAAATCCCTCTTCATAGGGTCGTCCCAAATCATTGATGATGGTCTGTCCGAAGTGGTAACTATCATTTACGGGCTGGCCTGAAATGCCGGTCACACGCGAATAAACGGACTCGATACCGAGATCGCGCGCCCGATCGCCGCTAAGTTCGCGCAACTCGGGTGCCAGCTCCTCTTCGAGCAGAACAATCATTCGTTCGACGTCTCGTGGAGCAGGGCCGTTTTCGCTGGAATCGCGTGCTTCGGTGACGAGCTCCGCGCACGTAATCCGCGTCCAAGGGCGTAGGCCTTGAAACGCCGATTTTATGTAGCCCCGCGCGATGAGCCTGTCCAATACTGGGTAAACCCAATTCCCAAGCGAGACATATGGGCTGCCTATGTTGCTAGGGCGAGGGGTATATTCCACGTCGGGCGCATCTGATTGTGCCCCGGCAAAGGAGGCCAACAAGAACGCAAATAGAACGAATCGGTGACCACGCGAGTTACGCATACGATCTGTTAAACTCGGCGGCTCGCAGGGTTCGCGTGCTTACCGAGCAGGGGTTAATCCGTTGCTCCCACCTTGCAGAGCTCTGAGCGGATGGATATTCTCAGGCCTGTTAGCTATGTGCTCGCGTTAAAGCCTATTCATTTTGTGGCCGAGCATTGTCAATATTTTGTTTCGAGAATGTCAGGTTATGCAACGATAGGGAGCATCGCTGCTCTCATCTAAGCTGTGTCCTCATTGCGATCCGGTTCTCAGCTTCAACCCACAACCGGTAACCGCGACCATCTGAGAGGCGTGCCTGTCTGCTCCGTGGAGAAGGGAATTCTAGGCCCGAATCGTCTGTCAAATTGTCGCCCGCTAGAAGTCACCGTTTCTTGGTACAGGTCCACGTCGGTCGCACAAAGTGGCGTGGCGGCGCGCCCCATCAGACATCCGTGCTTTAGCTATTCACGAATGCCCGGGAATTGGCCCTTGCAATTACGGTCTGCATATTCGGCGAGTGACAACCTGATGCTTCAAATTACCATCCTTTCCCAACACGGATGGCAACTATGCGCAGCATTGGAATCTCGACCTTTGTCATCAGCGGTTGTATGTTGCTCGGCAGCGCAGCACAAGCGCAAAGTGCGGCAACGGTCGCCGCAGAAAAACAGCGATCACGCGAATTTGGATCCACGATCACTGCGCCAATGGTCGAAAAATACAAGACTTTCCTCGATCGCCACCCGAATATCCGGCGCGATTTTAGTCAGAAATATGAATTGGCCGTGGATGGCTCATACATCAACAGTCACCCTAGATTTGCGGAACTTCTATTCCGAGAACAAGGAAACGGAAGAAGCGGTCAAGAAACATCCTCGTGAATTTATGAGTGAGTTGGGCATTTCCAGCGCAACTGAGGAAGCAACAATCAGTTCTGGCAGCCTTCAAGCGATGCGAGTCTATCTTGCCGCACATCCGGACATTGCAGGCGACTTGCGCAGAGATCCCGGGATTGGATTGTCAAGGACTTACTTGGACAGCCACCGCGATTTTGCCGGTTTCTTAAAGTCAAACAAGGAAACCTTCGAGGAATGCAAGCGCCACCCGAAAGAGATGGTCGACGAGGCCGAGAGATAAAGAAACAGTAACGAGAGGTTCCGAACCAGAGCGACAACCAACTCGCTCCGGCTACTTTTTTCTTCCCTAGCCGCGATTGGCGTCTATCCGGCGCGCCTTGAGGGAATGTCTGCTCCCCGAAGCCGGGGAAGCGATTTATAGTTTTCCGAACATTGCATGAGGCGCATTGTTGAGCACTGAAGGTCGGTTTCCTGAGATGCCCTCTCGACCAATGATAGGGCGGTTCGCGCATCTTGTCAGCGACCACCGCTGGATTCTTGCAGCTTTCGGATGTGGAGTCACGCGCCCTAAGAAATCCAAGTTGAAGGTTGGCCCTGACGGCGGCGCACGAAAGTTGATCGGGATGAGGTAATTTCATGCGGAACGACAGCAAGGCTCAGCGATGGGATTCGCCGGGGGCAGGGAGGCGGTGAAAGCTTCGTGTTCGGAATGATGTTACTGAACGCGTCTCACTTTTCGCTTCGCTGCGAGGTGGACTCCACCACCCCCGGCCATACTTTCCTTGCGCGGGCGGTGTTCCGAAAAGCGACCCCACGTGGGTTAGGGAGCTTGGCTGAGCTTTCGCTGCATACACTCCGCCTCTTGTCGATGTCGAACGGGGAGTTCGCGCATGAGAAACTATCGCCGCTCGCGGGGGCAAAATAGAAAAGCGGAGCGGAAGGCATCTTACGCGTTACGTCCTTAGCAGGGTCAGCGATGCCGCGAAGGTCATGGTTGTGACAGGAGTTGAGAAAGGCCCCCGAGGGAACCCTTGCTTTAATGTCCCAGCCTACGCTGTAGCCATGCGCGATGCCTTCTTCGGCAGTGAGACAGCGGCTTTGTACAGTGATATTTACCCGGAGACAGACTCCGCCTGGGCAGCTGCGCTGAATTTCAGCGCAAGATCGCACAACTCGAGTCGAGGGCCGCACGCTGAGAAAATCCTTAAGCATCCCGTTATCACTTGTGGTCGCAAACCGCAGGACATGGAAATAGCCGAAAGGAGCCCCGTGGGCACGGCGATTGACGATGCCTAACGTGAGGGTTTCCGCTTGCACAGGCGCAATGGTTAATGTAAAGTACTTCACGGCGATGAGCCCATCAGCAGAAGTGAATCTCACGGTTAACCGTTGATCCGTGACGGCCCAGAGGAAGTGAATGATTCGGTTTGGCATCAAGATTGTTAGCTCTGTCACGCTCATGATCTTTGCGGCGTCGGCAACTCTTGCACAATCGGGAGCTGCGCTCCTTTACCCCTCAGGGACTGTGATGTTAAATGGCAATCCCATCCCGGGCGCGACAGCCCTTTTTCAAGGGGATACTGTGAGCACAAACGATCGCTCAATTGCTTCGTTCAACACGCAGAATAGTCGGGTGTCGATTAATGCGCAAACCACTTTGAGGCTCGAGGATAAAGTTGTAAGTCTCCAGAACGGCGTGGTAACAGTTGACACGAAAGGTGGGTTTGCTACCCGCGCGGACCGATATACGGTTTCTCCTGGCGAGCCAACTGCAAAATATCGTGTCGTCCGTCAAGGTGACGAGATCCTCGTTGCGAGCCTCGATGGGCCAATTGTCATAAAAGCGGGCGCTAAGACCTATAAGGTCGCTGCCGGCAGCAGCTGGGCATCTTCTGCGGATGACGGCAGTCCACAACAGGGCCCTGAACCACTCCCGGCGGGCAAAATGCCAAACAAGAGGAAGAGAATCGGTACGGGCGCGTTGGTTTTAATTGGGGTTGGGATGGGTGGATTAGCGACGGGCTTGGCTCTTTCGGCGTCAGATAGTCAACCCATAAGTCCAGTCCGTCCTTGAACTTGAGGTTCTCTAATCTCGCATAAGACTGCCTCAATGCTCTCGCCTGCCTCCATCCCTGCGCGCATGGCTACGACAGCTCCAGCTTTTGTCTTCCGATCGTTATCTCTCGGTTAAGGATTCAAGTGTTAAGGCAAGTATCAGGTTAGCGCCTCGCGTGGACGAGAACCTGCTCTGGTTCCAGCCAGAGGAACCCAAAAAGCCATTGCTTTCTTTATCGAAGTTTTATTAAATCAGCGCACGGCGCTCGTCTGCTCCACATTTAACAATGGTGTAAACTTGCTTAGTAGTTTTTCTTGTTTTGCTTTGTTGTATTCTTTCACATGTCTTCAGGCTTCTAGGGAATCTCTGAATAAGCACCATGGTTAAGTCAGAGCCGGTATCCCCGACAACAAAGTCTTGCGAGAGATTCGCGTTTTCGTTGTCCGTCGCATGCGACGGAGCGGCTGGTGTATGTCCGGCGCCCGCTTATGCCGTCGTCCGAAGTAGTTTCGGACGTGCCAGAAACAGGTTCACCAGGGCGCAGGTCGCGAACAGCCGGTTGGCGTTCTTTGCCAGACCTCGGTAGCGGACCTTCACAAACCCAAACTTCAGTTTCATGATGCCAAACACGTGTTCCACCCGCGAGCGCACTTTCGACTTGATGCGATTCTTCTTCCGTTCCTCTTCGTCGATACCATTCTTATAGCGATACCGCCGATGCGTGCAGTCCTTGGCTTGCCGCGCCACCTGCTGAATCACTTCCGTCTGCCCGCGATACGCTTGATCGCCCCACCCCCGCATTTCTTCGCCGTGCAGCAGTTCCGGCAACACGGTCGCATCGGCCACGTTCGCTGCCGTCGCTACCACCGTGTGAATCATCTTGGTTTGGCTGTCGACGCCGACGTGCGCTTTCATTCCGAATGCCACTGGTTACCCTTCTTCGTCTGGTGCATCTCCGGATCGCGCTGCCGTTCGCGGTTCTTCGTCGAACTCGGCGCCTCGATGATGGTCGCGTCCACGATGGTGCCGGTCGTGATCCGCACTCCCTTGGCTTGCAGGTGCAGGTTCACCGTCTCCAACATCTCCCCGCCCAACTGCTGCTGCTCCAGCAAATGCCGGAACTTGCACACCGTGGTTTCGTCCGGCACCGGCTCGCATCCCAGGTCGATGCCCACGAACTGCCGCATCAACAGTGAATCGTACAAGGTCTCTTCCACCG
>PLWX01000192.1 GCA_003151155.1 Acidobacteriaceae bacterium | reverse complement strand
GTTTACGAGTCTATTTGTAAGCTGGCGGGAATCAACGTGTTGTTCGATCCCGATTACACCTCGCGCCGGATCAATATCCAATTGAACGGCGTGACCTTGCAGGATGCGCTACAGATTGTGGCGCTGGAGTCCAAGACTTTCTGGCGTCCGGTGACGCCGAACACGATCTTTATTGCGGCCGACACGACGTCGAAGCGGAAGGAATTAGAGCAAAACGTAGTCCGCACTTTTTATCTTTCCAATCTTTCGCAGCCGACGGAATTGCAGGACTTAGTCAACACCATCCGCACGATCGTGGAAGTCAACCGGGTGCAGCAGTTGCCGACGCAGGGTGCGGTAGTTGTTCGGGGAACGCCCGATCAAGTGGCGCTGGTACAGAAGCTGATCGACGACATCGATAAGGCGCGGCCGGAGGTTGTGGTCGAAATCGCCATCATGCAGGTATCGAAGACGAAGATGCGGAACCTGGGCATCACGCCACCGGCGAGCGTTTCGGCAAGCCTGCAAGACAATATCAACAGCAATACTTCTACTACCACTACCGGCACGACCACGACGGGCACCACTGGTACCACGACGACCCCAACGTCGACTGCAGGCAACGTAAACCTAAACAGCCTGGCGCACATCAATGCGACGAATTTCCAGTTGAACATTCCGACGGCGACCGCGAACATCTTATTTAGCGATGCCGACTCGAAGCTGATTCAGAATCCGAGCATTCGCGCGGTCGATGGACAGAAGGCTACGCTGAAGATCGGCGATCGTATCCCGGTGGCAACGGGATCCTTCCAGCCAGGCATTGGTGGCGTCGGTATCAACCCGTTGGTGAACACGCAGTTCAACTACATCGACGTCGGTGTGAATATCGATGTGACGCCGCGCATCCATGCGAACGGCGAAGTATCGATGAAGATGGTGCTGGATGTATCGTCGGTGACGAGCTTCCAGAACATTGGCGGTATCAGCCAGCCAGTAATTGGACAGCGCAAGGTGGAGCACGAGATCCGCTTGAAGGACGGCGAGATCAACCTGCTGGGCGGCATCCTGCAGCAGGAAAACGACAAGACTCTGGCGGGAATTCCATTCCTGTCGCAGATCCCGATCCTGAAGTACCTGTTCGGGTCCGAGAACATCAACAAGGTCGATAGCGAAGTTGTGTTCGCGATCATTCCGCACATTGTGCGCGGGTATGACGTGAATGCCAGCAACACGCGAGCGATAGATGTGGGTACGGGCACTTCAATTCAGTTGTCGCGCATGCCCACGCAGCCGGTATCGGCGCCGAACGCGCCGCAGCAGCAGCAGCCTGGCGTTCCTCAATCGAATAATCAGCCGGCGCAAGGCAATCCGAATGGGGCGGTGCTGAGTTTTGATCCTTCGACCGTGGATGCACCCGTGGGGTCGACGGTCGCCGTGAACGTGGCGATTGCCGGCGGACAAAATGTCTATTCGGTTCCGGTGCAGATTGGCTACGATCCGAAGACACTTTCTTTGGTTAACGTTTCGAACGGGAGTTTCTTGAGTCGTGACGGACAAGTGGTTGCGCTGGTGCATCGCGACGACTCGATCACGGGACAAGTGCAGGTGACGGCAACGCGTCCGCCGGGCGCACCGGGCATTTCGGGTGACGGACAGGTGTTTACTTTGACCTTCATGGCGAAGGCACCGGGAGCGTCCCAATTAAGTATTCACCAGGCTGTTTTGCGGGATGCCGCACAACAGAAAATCCCGGCGACAGGATCGCAGGCGATGATTACGGTGCATTAACGTGCTGCCTGTCCGGGTGAAGGAACGTCAAAGATAAGTTGAGGATGTTGCGCAGACTGCGAAATTCGAAGTGGCGCTCCACCGGCTTCACCATGGTGGAATTGGTAGTAGCCATCGCTGTGATCGCGATTTTGGCGGGAGCTGCGATACCGCTGGCGCGCAATGTCATCAAGCGCGACAAAGAGCGTCAGTTGCGGCGGGCGTTATGGGAGATGCGGGACGCCATCGACCGGTACAAGGATGCGGCGGATCGCAACGCCTTCCAGCAGAAGGTGGGGACAGAAGGTTATCCACCGGACATGGAGACCCTGGTCAAGGGCGTGGACGCGAACGGGAAGAAGCTGAAGTTTTTGCGGAAGATTCCGATCGATCCGATGACGGGCGATACCGAGTGGGGGTTGCGTTCGATGCAGGACGATGCGGATTCGACCTCGTGGGGCGGCCAGAACGTATTTGACGTTTATACCAAATCCCAAGGCACAGGCCTGGACGGGACGAAGTACGCGGAATGGTGATACGACGAAAACAACGTGGCTTCACCCTGATCGAGCTCATGATCGTGATGAGTATCATCGTGATCCTGCTCGGGATTGCGATTCCGAACTATCGGAACTCGATCATCCGCGCACGCGAAAGCGTGTTGAAAGATGACCTCTTTACCATGCGACAGGTCATCGATCAGTACACCCTTGACAAGCAGAAGGCGCCGCAGTCGCTCGAGGACCTGGTCTCCTCCGGTTACCTTAAAATCATTCCGAAAGACCCGATGACCAACACGTCGGAATGGACGGTCCAGCAGGAAGATAGCCTGATGGCCGTGGATCAGCAGGAGCCGGGCATCGTGGACGTGCACAGCACGTCGAATACGACTTCTTCGGAAGGCACCCCTTACAGCGCTTGGTAGTACCCCCGGCGAGTCTGCGGCAGCCCTGAATCTGCGCGTCCACGTTACAATGATGAAAAGTGTGGGAGTGATCGGGATGGAAAACCCTCTTAAGCTCAAGAAGATTCATCACGTCGAATTCTGGGTAGGGAACGCCAAGCAGGCGGCCTACTACTATCGCAAAGGTTTCGGATTCAATCAGCTGGCGTACAAGGGTCTCGAGACAGGAGTGCGGGGCAGCGCTTCGTACGTGATGCAGCAGAACAAGACGAATTTCATACTGACCACGCCGCTCAAGCCTGAGCATCCGGCAGCCGACCACGTTCGTAAGCATGGCGATGGCGTGAAAGATATCGCACTGCATGTGGAAGACGCGGATTTCGCTTTTGCCGAGGCAGTGAAGCGCGGTGCGAAGCCGGCGATGGAGCCGAAAGACGTCACCGACGATTACGGCACGGTGCGATGGGCGGCGGTGCATACCTATGGCGAGACGATCCACTCGCTGATTTCTTACAAGAATTATGGTGGGCCATTTCTGCCGGGATATCAATCGGCGATCGTACCAGGCGAAGAGACAGGGATCCTGCTGGTCGATCACATGGTGGGCAATGTAGAGCTTGGCAAGATGAATGACTGGGCCGACTACTATCACAACGTTTTCGGCTTCCATCGCTTTATCAGTTTCGACGACAAGGACATCTCGACGGAATACTCGGCTCTGATGAGCATCGTAATGTCCGACGATTCCTACTTCGTCAAATTCCCTATTAATGAACCGGCACCGGGGAAACGTAAGAGCCAGATCGACGAGTATCTCGAGGCGTATGGTAGCCCGGGTGTGCAACACATTGCGCTGCGGGTCACCGACGTAATCGAGACGGTCGGCAAACTGCAGAAGAATGGCATCGAGTTCCTGCGCGTTCCAGACTCGTACTACGACATTGTGCAGAAGCGCGTGGGCGAGATCGACGAGCCGATCGAGAAGATCAAGCAGCTGGGAATCCTGATCGATAAAGACGATGAGGGATACCTGTTGCAGATTTTCAGCAAGCCGGTGGAAGATCGTCCGACGGTGTTTTTCGAGATTATCCAGCGCAAGGGAAGCCGCGGCTTTGGAAAAGGGAATTTCAAGGCGCTGTTCGAAGCACTGGAGTTGGAACAGGCAAGGCGCGGGAATCTGTAGATTTTCGGTGTCATGATGTGAGGCAGGGCTTACGAACGACTCTCTTCCCTGAGGTCCCATGGCAAAACATTCCGACCTGAAATACATGAGCGGCTTCGGAAATGAGTTCGCAACCGAGGCCGAACGCGGGGCACTGCCGGCCGGGCAGAACTCGCCGCAGAAGGCGCCGCTCGGTTTATACACCGAACAGTTAAGCGGCACTCCGTTCACCGCGCCTCGACTGCAGAACCGGCGCACGTGGGCATATCGGATACGTCCGTCGGTAGTGCATAAGCCCTACCAGCAGATCGCGCACAAACTTCTGCGCGGCAGCCCCTTTGACGAAATTCCAACTTCACCGAACCAACTGCGCTGGGATCCGCCGCCGATTCCTGCGGAGCCCACCGACTTTGTCGATGGGCTGATCACGATCGCCGGTAATGGCGATGCGACGATGCAGAGCGGCGTCGGCATTCACATGTATGTTGCCAACAAGTCGATGGAGAACCGCTTCTTCTACGACGCGGATGGAGAGTTACTGCTGGTGCCGCAACTCGGTGGCTTGTTGCTCCACACTGAGCTTGGGCAGATTCATCTAGCCCCCGGCGAGATCGCGGTCATCCAACGCGGGATCAAGTTTCGCGTCGAGTTATTGGATAAGGAAGCGCGGGGATACATCTGCGAAAACTACGGCGCGATGTTTCGGCTGCCGGATCTCGGACCGATCGGCGCAAATGGATTGGCGAACGCGCGAGACTTCCTCACACCCGAAGCGGCATACGAAGATCGCGAAGGTGATTTCCGTGTGGTCTCAAAGTTCTGCGGCAACTTGTGGGAGGCGGAATACGATCACTCGCCGCTGAACGTGGTCGCATGGCATGGGAACTACGCTCCTTACAAATATGACCTGGCACGGTTCAACTGCATCAACTCGGTCACTTTCGATCATCCCGATCCATCGATCTACACGGTACTCACGGCACCTTCGGAGATCGCAGGAACGGCGAACGCGGACTTTGTTATCTTTCCGCCGCGCTGGATGGTCGCGGAGCATACCTTCCGTCCGCCATGGTTCCATCGCAATTTCATGAATGAGTTTATGGGATTGATTCGCGGGGAATACGATGCGAAGGCCGAGGGATTCGTTCCCGGCGGTGCGAGCCTGCACAACTGCATGAGCGGCCACGGTCCGGATGCAGCCACTTTTGAGAAGGCAAGCAACGCTGAACTGAAACCGCAATATCTCGGCGATACGCTGGCGTTTATGTTTGAGACGCGCTTTGTGTGCCGTCCTACGAAGTATGCGCTGGAGGCAGCGCAACTGCAGCACGAGTACTACACTTGCTGGCAAGGGTTGAAAAAACATTTCAAGAAAAATTGATGGACGCGATTAAGAACAAGCCAGCGATAAATCTTGCTCTGCGTTCGCTGCTGGAAGCGCTCGTGGACTATGCCGGATTGTTTCCACCGGCAGGTCTCGCGATGCGTCCGGCAGTCGAGAACTATGCTCGCTATAAGGCGGGTCCGTACGCATGGATGCTCGGCCGCTTTGTGGTGCCGATAGCGCGCCTCGCGGAATTTGAGCAGGCGTGGGGCGAGGCGGGAAATCCTTATGGATGGCAGTTGAGCGCGCTCGTCGCCAAACCGGAGAACGAGTTCCCGGCGGCGCGAGCCTTCAACGAGCAACATGCCGGGAAGATCCAGATTGATGCAGTCGAACTGAAGGCCGCAAGTGCGGATGAGGTTGCGAAGATCGCATCCATCCTTCCCTCGGGAATTGTGGGTTATGTCGAGATTCCCGTCGCACAAGATCCCGCTTCGCTGCTGACAGTCATAAAAGATGCGGGGCTGCGGGCGAAGATTCGCACCGGCGGATTGACCTCCGTGTTGTTCCCGGACGCGTCTTTGATTGTTCGTTTTTTACAAGCGAGCGCTGAAGTGGGCGTTGCATTCAAAGCGACTGCCGGATTGCATCATCCACTGCGCTCCGAGCGACCGTTTACGTACGAACCCAATAGTGATCGCGGAACGATGCACGGATTTCTGAACGTTTTCCTTGCGGCGGTATTCGCCGGTTCCGGAGTAGAGACACAGGTGCTGGAGAATGTACTGCTTGAGGAAAGCGTGAGCGCTCTTCGCTTCAGCGATCAAGGCGTCGAGTGGCGCGATGCGGTGCTGTCGACTTCGGAGATTGCGGATATGCGGGAGAATTTCGCCATCGCCTTCGGATCGTGTTCCTTCGAAGAACCTATATCTGACTTGCAACAGCTTGGCCTGCTACCCTGAGACAAACATGAACGAGACGCATGATCCGAAAGCGAAGTCGTGGGTGACTTCCGCCAATCAACCAGGTTGTGACTTCCCGCTACAAAACCTGCCGTTCGGTGTCTTCCGACGCAAGAACCATGAAGGCGGAGGGGTGGGGATTGCCATTGGCGACCAGATATTCGATGTGGGGGCCTGGGTTCGCGACCAGGGAATGAGTTCCGCGGAATTTGCGCTGCTGACCGAGCCGCGCTTGAACCGTTTTCTCAGTGCCGGTCCGCAGGTTTGGAGTGCGGCTCGCAAGGCACTCTTTACGCTGCTGCGCGACGGCGTGCCGCTACGAGAGCTAGTTGCACGGTATCTCGATTCCATGAGCAATGTCGAGATGCAGATGCCGGTGAAGATTGCCGATTACACCGACTTCTACGCGTCGATCTTCCACGCAACGAATGTGGGCAGCATGTTTCGGCCGGATAATCCGCTCCTGCCGAATTACAAGTGGGTACCGATTGGGTACCACGGACGCGCTTCTTCAGTCGTGATCAGCGGCACGCCGGTGAAGCGGCCGAGTGGGCAGAGAAAACCTCCGGCGGCTGATACACCTTCGTTCGGAGCGTGTGCGCAACTGGACTATGAACTGGAAGTGGGCGCGATTATCGGCCGGGGGAATGCGTTGGGCGAACCGATTCCGATTGGCAAAGCCGCAGAGCATATCTTCGGGCTGTGCCTGTCCAACGATTGGTCGGCGCGCGATATACAGGCGTGGGAGTATCAGCCGCTGGGGCCGTTCCTGGCGAAGAACTTCCTGACCTCGATTTCGCCGTGGATCGTTACCCTTGAGGCGCTGGAACCGTACCGTACGACCGCCTTCGCGCGGCCCGAGGGTGATCCGCAGCCCCTGCCTTATCTGTCTGACGAGAGGGATCAGCAGAGCGGTGGATTCGATGTATCGCTCGACGTCTACCTTTCGAGCCGGAAGATGAGGGAAGAGAAAGCACCTGCGGTCCGAGTGAGTCATGGGAACTTCCGCGATCTCTACTGGACGTTTGCGCAGATGGTGGCGCATCACACTTCGAACGGATGCAATCTGCAGGCTGGCGACCTGATTGGCAGCGGCACGGTATCCGGCAACTCGAAAGAAGCGCGTGGCTGCCTCCTCGAGTTGACCTGGCGAGGGAGCGAGCCGCTGACGCTGCCCAGCGGCGAGAGCCGTAAGTTCCTGGAAGATGGCGACGAGGTGATTTTCCGTGGCTATGCGGAGCGCGAGGGCTACGCAAGGATTGGGTTCGGTGAATGTCGTGGTGTGATCGTCGGGTGAGACAATAGAAGAGCAATGATCCAGCTGTCATCGGCCGGCAAACGCTTCGGCCCCAAGATCCTATTCCAGAACCTGAACTGGCTGATCACGCCGCAAGACCGCGTCGGATTGGTCGGCGCGAATGGCACGGGCAAATCTACGTTGCTTAAGGTGCTCGGGGGGATCGAGTCCCTAGACTACGGCTCGATGCAATCCACCAAAGGGATCACCCAGGGATATCTTCCGCAGGAAGGGCTTCGGCTATCCGGACGTTCGGTGTTTGCCGAGTGTCTTAGCGTGTTCGAAGACTTGCGCGCGATGGAGCGCGAGATGGAAACCATCACGCGTCAGATGAGCGAGATCGATCACGAGTCGGCGGAGTATCGCCAGATCTCCGACCGCTTTCATCGCATCGACAGCGAGTTCCGGGTGCGCGACGGGTATGCACTGGAATCGCAGGTGGGTACGGTTCTCGCCGGTCTAGGCTTCGGCAAAGAAGACTGGGAGCGCGATACCGGTGAGTTCTCTGGCGGTTGGCAGATGCGCATTGCGCTTGCGAAGTTGTTGCTAGCGAAGCCCAACCTATTACTGCTCGACGAACCGACGAACCATCTTGACCTGGAGACGCGCAACTGGCTGGAGAGCTACCTCACCAGCTATCCATTCGCCTACATCCTGATCTCGCACGACCGCTACTTCCTGGATGTGACCGTGAACAAGACGGTGGAGATCTGGAACAAGGAAATCCACTTCTACAGCGGCAACTACGACAAATACCTGGCGCAAAAAGATATGCGCCGTACGCAGCTGGAAGCCGCGTACAAGAACCAGCGGGAACGGATCGAACAGCTCGAAGCGTTCATCAACCGCTTTCGCTACCAGGCGACCAAAGCAAAGCAGGTGCAGAGCCGCATAAAGGAACTGGAGAAGATCGAGCGCATCGAGATTCCTCCGGACGAAAGGACGATTTACTTCACCTTTCCACAGCCCAAGCCGAGCGGGCGTCAGGTGGTTGAGGCGAAGGATCTCGCGAAGAGCTATGGCGAGAAACAGGTGCTGCGCAACGTCAACTTCTTCATCGAGCGAGGGGATCGAGTCGCACTGGTCGGCGTGAACGGCGCGGGGAAGTCGACGCTGATCAAGCTGCTGACTGGCGGGGAACCCGCGACAGGCGGGGAACTGAAGCTCGGCCACAACGTGGAAGTCGATTACTTCGCGCAAGACCAGTACAAGGTGCTTGATCCGAACGCCCGGATGCTCGATGACATTGCCGATCTCTCACCGCGTTCTACGCAGACGGAATTGCGCAGCCTGCTCGGTTCTTTCCTGTTCTCTGACGACGATGTCTTCAAGACGCTGGGCGTGCTCTCGGGTGGGGAGCGCAACCGCTACGCGCTGGCGCGAATGCTGCTGCATCCCTCGAACTTCCTTTTGCTCGACGAACCGACGAATCACTTGGATATTCGGGCCAAGGACGTGCTGCTGGAGTCGCTCTCGAAGTTCCAGGGAACCGTCGTCTTCGTGTCGCACGACCGCTACTTCATCGACAAGTTGGCGACGCGCGTCTTCGAGATTGCGAATGGCAGCGTCGAGGTTTATCCGGGCAATTACGAAGACTACTTACGGTCTAAGAACGGGGTCGCCGAAACGCCAGACATCTCGTGGATCAGCGCACATGCTCCTAAGAACCATAACGGGGATGGCGCGCCATCGGCATTGCCCGATAAGGCCAAGCGGCTGAACCCGATCAAGGAGAAGCTTTATCAGGAGCGGATGCGCGCGCTGGAGGAGCAGATCGAAAGCGCGGAAAGCGGGATTGCTGAATGCGAATCGGCGCTGGCTAACTTTGTGAGCGCGGAAGAGACGAAGCGGCAGTCGGAACTGCTCGAGCAGCGCAAGGCTGAAGTTGTAACCCTGATGACGGAGTGGGAGCAGGTGAGCCAGACCCTGGAAGAGGCGAACTCTTGAGGGAGGCGCGGGTCGAGGGATCGAGCAAAGCGCCCTGGATCATCCTGGTCATCTTCGGAATCGTCATGGCGTTTCTCGGCTTCGAGATGATTGAGTTTAAGCGGGCCGGAAAAAAGATCTATGGCGTCGAGGTTCGCATTTCTCCCGCACAATTCACGATGAAGCCGGGCAAATCCCATTTGCTGGAAGCGTCGGTCTTAGGTTCAGAGAATTCGGACATCGGATGGTTAGTGCAGGAAGGCAATGCGGGAGGGTCGATCGTGCCTAGCGGCGCATCTTCTCATGCCGCGATGTACACTGCGCCCGCAACGGTTGGTGTTTATCACGTGATTGCGAGCAGCAAGGCGGACGAAACGCGAACTGCGACAGCGACCATCGAAGTTCGCAAGTAAAATTATCTTTCCGCACGATCAACCGACTTTAAGCTTCTTGCCTCGCTGGTGGCGGTTTTGCAGCCAGAGAACGCCGGCAATCGTTTTCGCATCGAGAATTTTTCCGTTGGTTGCCATGCGCACCGCGGTGCTGAGCGGGAAGAGACGCTTGGTGATGAACTCGTCGTCCTCGGGTTGGGCTTTGCCTTGTTTCAGGCCCTCCGCAAGATAGATATGCATGCTCTCGTCGAGAAATCCGGGACTGACGTAAAAGAATAAGGCGCGCTTCCAGTTCGTCGAGGTGCAGCCGGTTTCTTCGAGGAGTTCACGCTTGGCGCCCGCCAGGGGATTTTCTTTTCCATCGAGACCCCCGGCGGGGAGTTCCCAGAGATATTGATTGGCGGCGTGCCGGAACTGGCGGATCAAGAGAATGCGTGGCTCGCGGCGCGAGGTGTCGACGGGAAGAATGACCACCGAGCCGCCGTGGTGAACGATGTCGCGACGACCTTTGTGGCCTTCGGGATCGGCGATGTTTTCAATCGCGACGGTGAAGAGCTTCCCTTTGAAGACGGTGCGGGCGGAGAGGATCTTGGAGGATTTCTTCTTCGATTTCGGCATCGAGTACGAGGATAACCCACCCCTCCCCCCTCCCCGACGTCTCATGTGTTTTCAGCAGCTTAGGCTGTGGAAAACTTGTAAAATCTTCGGGCCGTAAGAGTTAGAGGTAAATTCTTCAAACGAATAGAGTTAAGGGATTAACCCGCAGAACGCAGAGGCGAGTGGGTATCCTGCCGCCCGAACGGCGCAAGATTTCAAAGAGCTAGTTATTCTTTGGGATATATCCCACATGCGCAGAGTACGCAGGTCTTGTCACGATGTATGTCCCACATGGGGGCTGTTGGCTCCCACCAAAGCGGAATGAACAATCGCGGGTCGATGGAGCGGGGACAGATTTCGGACTCCGGGATGCCGTCCGCTGAAGCGGACTCTGTTTAGTCTCACCCCGGACTTACGTCCGGGCTATTACCTGCCGAGCCTGCGGCACTGGAGTTTGGTGAGACTTGGCATTTCTCACGTTCTCGGTATAGGCAGGGGCTGAAGCCCATCGTCGCGGAGTGCGGATCGGCACGGCTGAAGCCGTGTCCTGATACAAAGCTCGGGTCGGCGCTGAAGCAGGACTTTCCCGGTTACACCCTTCGGACTCTCGGGTGCCGTCCGCTGAAGCGGACTCTGTTTCTCTCGGGTGCCTGACCCCGGACTTACGTCCGGGGCTATTACCTGCCGTGCCTGCGGCACTGGAGTTTGGTGAG
>PLWX01000087.1 GCA_003151155.1 Acidobacteriaceae bacterium | reverse complement strand
CTAAGCGCAGGCGAGTACGCGGAGACTGTTGGATCGGCAAATTCTCTGACCGAAAGCAACACGGCATCGGCTGCGGATCGTGCATCTGCGGCATCGATCGTGGGGATCGCCGAGTCGAAACTGCATCACGACGACAAAGGACTTGCGGCACTTCAGCAGGCTGCCACTTTAGATCCTAGGCAGGAAGTGCACTGGCTGAACCTGACGCGGCAAGAGATGGAGTTAAAGCGAGTCGCCGACGCGATCGCTTCAGTGCAGCAAGGTATTCAGGCAGTGCCGAAATCGTATGCATTGCAGCTTCGCCTTGGGGCGGCGTATTTTTCATCCGGCAAATATGACGAGGCGGAGAAGGTGTTTCGAAGTCTGGTGACCGCCGGCGATCCACTGCCGACGAGCACGATCGGCCTGGCGCAGGTCTTATTGCACACCGGCAGAGCTGCGGAAGCAGCTACCCTGCTTATCGATGCCGAGCATCGCCTCGGACCGCAATTCCTGATTGTCTATTTCGAAGCGCTCGCGCTGGACCACGCAGGGAATCGAGCTGACGCTCTCGCCACCTATCTGCGGGCAGAGAAGATGAATCCGGACAGCATGGAGGTCCATCTCGGTGTCGGAAAGATATCCTTATTAGTAGGCAAGACAGACGAGGCTATCGAGGAACTACAAAAGGTGGTGAATGCCCAACCCGGCAATCTACCCGCACGACGATTACTCAGCCGAGGCTACGCAAAGCGTGGAGACCAAACCGACGCCAACAAATATGCAACCAATTCCACCGCTCCGGATGCGGAACCCGAAAGCAACTTAGTGGGCGACTTCCTCTTACCCGACTGGCAGCAACCCACCGTGGAATAACCGCATGGCAGCGTTAATCACCATGATTTCACATGGTAAGCCCTTCCCCAGTTGCTGACGGTGTTGTTCTATATGACTTTCGACATCCCTCGAAACATCGACGAGAGTCAATCCATGCAAGCCTCGAATTCTTTCGTAGTCCGGTTTGTCCGGTCCGTCAGCCTTCCGACAGCAGGCTGCGCACTGGCTTGTGTGTTGGCTCTTCCGATTTCCATGCGTGCCGGAGATGCGGACGCGAATTGGGCGCTGGTTCCGCTCAACCGTCCGGCGGACGCACAGCCGATCATCAGCCCGCTGAAGGATGTGACCTTTCAGAACCCTATCGACCAGAAACCGGTGCACTGGGAAGCGCTGCATACTTTCAATCCGGGGGCGGTGGTTCGTGACGGAAAAATTTACGTGCTGTATCGCGCCGAAGATGATTCCGGCAAGATGAAAATCGGCGGCCATACTTCGCGTGTAGGACTCGCGGTGAGTGAAGACGGCATTCATTTCCAGGGTGAGGCGGCTCCGGTACTCTACCCCGCCGCGGACGACCAGCAAGCGCGAGAATGGCCCGGCGGGGTTGAAGATCCGCGCGTGGTGGAAGCCGAGGACGGCACTTACGTTGTCGCCTACACGCAGTGGAATCACAAACGCTACGACGCGGCGATTGCCACCTCGCCCGATTTGCATACCTGGACAAAACACGGACCTGCGCTGGCGAAGGCCTACAACGGCAAATACGCCGATCTGCAATACAAGTCGGCGGGCATCGTAACGAAGATGCAGGACGGGCGCCTGAAGGCGACCAAGATCAACGGGAAATACCTGATGTTCTGGGGAGAGGGAAAAGTACACCTCGCAACCTCTACCAATCTTGTGGACTGGGACCCGGTAGAAGATGGCCACGGGCAACTCATTACCGTGATCCAGCGCCGACCGCATCTTTTCGACAGTACGTTCCCCGAGGTTGGCCCTCCCCCAATTCTCACCGGGCGCGGTATTCTTCTGCTGTACAACGGAAAGAACGCGATCAAAGATGGCGACAAGGCCCTCGCGCCTAGAACCTATTCGGTCGGTGAAGCCCTGTTCTCCGCAAGCGATCCGACGAAACTTCTGAGCCAGGTGGAACAGCCTGTCTTCAAGCCAGAGCTGCCATGGGAGCGCTCGGGGCAATACGTTGCCGGCACCACGTTCGCCGAAGGTTTAGTCTATTTCCACGATAAGTGGTTTCTGTATTACGGCTGCGCAGATTCGCTGGTCGGCGTAGCCATCAGCGATCATCCAGCCTTCTAAATAGCGTCCCGAAAGCCAATGTTGATACCTGTATTACGTTCGTCCGCCGTGCTCCGCCGTTTTTCCGTAACCATTGTGTTCCTTGTCTTGCTGGTGATGCGCACCGGCACATCCGCGCATGGCGAAACCGGCATGTTTCTGCAAATCTCCGGCGACTCAAAGAGCGGTTACACGGTCTCCATTTTCTATCAAGGCGAGCGCATTTCATCGGCAGGTGAGATGGGTGAATTCTCTGCGCGCTTTCAAAACGGCTCGCGTGAGATCGATGTTCCTCTTCCTCACTGGAAAGCAACCACATGGACCGGTGATGCGCACCACATGACGCTCACCGGCGTCACCAAGCTAGAAGATCTGCAAGCCGATCTCGCGGTGAAGGTCGACTACGAGGTTCTCACCTCGCATGTGGTTCGCAAGCAGATCACCCTGCGGCAGGTGGACGCGCACCTTATTTACTACCAGGTGACGAACCCATTGCAGCCTGCCGCGGTCCCGGCGAAGTTCTGGTCCTTCGATCAGGCGGATTGCAAAGGCGGACCACTGCATGAATACTTCCCTGCCGCCGGATTTCGAACTAAACGCGGAGTGACCGTCGGCCTGCTCACCGACACCGGTATTCGCAACCAGTGGAACCGCATCATCCGCCGCGACAATACTGTCTTCATCAAGCCCGCGCCCGGCGAAATCTCAGAAGTGAATCTCAACTACGTGGTAACACCCGAGGAACGAGCGAAGGGACAATCGTTCGTCAGCCAAACCTTCGGAGAGTTGCAGGTACAGGATCGTGGTGCAGGTGAGCCGGTTGCCGTTCCGCCGCTTGCGCAATGGACGAAGCAAGGCTCTCCGGCAATGACATCGGACGGCGACGTCACCAGGTTTTCCATCGCTCATGCGCAAGACGCGCTGCTTACGCCGACCGCGATGCAAGGTGGTCACGTTTACGAGTTGAGCTTTGACTATCGCGCCCAGTCTGCCTTCGCTGCGCGCGTATGGGATGCCGACGAACATCTTAAACTCGTAAAAGATCTCACTCTCTTCAACGATGCGGTGCCACCGTCTCCACAAGAGTGGACGCACTTCAGCACTCGTACGTACATCCCGGCGCTTCAGGCGCACACTGCGGCTTTGGTATTAGGGAATATCGAAGACGCTGCTAAGACCACGCAGGGCGACGTAGAAATTCGCAATCTGCGGTTGACTGAGATTCGAACGCATTTCGAACCGTACCATCGCCTTGAGATGGATCGCCCCGCGACAAAGACGGTCTTCATTTTCGCGAGCGACGATACGCCCGACACGACGCGTGGGTATCGACTGGCGAGCGAGGTCTTTCTCGCCGATGCTCTCGGCTTTCATGGCTCGGAACCCGAGAAAGTTTTGTACGCCGATACGATGATGCTTTCCTGGACGGCGGAACCGCACGCGACGCGTCCGATCCTGGCGCCCAGCATCTACTACAGTGCCGCTGGCGAAATGTATTTTCGCGATAGCTTTTTCGCTGTCAGCGGCACGCACGATCGGGCATTCAACGAAAGCATCTTCGAACTCTGGGGTGCCAACCAGGGGCCGGATGGCGAGATCGGAACGCTGGTCAACGCGAATCGCGGACACATCGAGCGCAAATCCAACGACTCGACTCCGCTCTGGTTGTTATGGGCGCTGAAGAACCGTCAGCGCTTCGGCAGCAATCTTCCGATGGAGAAACTAAAGAAGGCCGCCGAATATTCCCTGCACACCTACGACCCCGAGCGCACCGGCATCTGCCACGCTAACTTCATAATCGGCCAGAATGACGTGATGGAATTTCCGCAGGGCACGACGGAAGTCGCTGCCAATCAAGGCATGTGGGCGGTGACGTTGCGCGTGATCAAAGAACTTGCGATTCCGGGCGTCAGCGAAAGGATCACCGACGACTACATCGCCAAAGCGGAAGACGCTTACCGCAGCTACTACGATTCGAATCTGAAGCGGTTACGTCCGGCCCGCAAGGTCACCGACGCCATCAGCTTCGACGAAATCTGGCCGGAATTTCTCTCGCTGTGGGCCTTCCATCGCAAAATTCTCACCGATGACATGGTGCAGAACCATCTCGATCACATTCCCGTCATGTTGCCGCAAAGGGATGCTCCGCATCCGGAACTGGGCGGGACTGTGCGTCCAATTCTCATCGGACTCACGGACCACGGGTGGAGCTATTTCACAGACAAGTGGCATCCGATGGTCGGCAATGAACACGGCGCGCGCTACGCGAATCATGCGATGGATGGCATCTACTACAACGGTGGCAGCTGGCTGCGGATCGAGATCTGCGGTTATATTGCGGGCAAACTACACGGCTGGAAACCGGCCGATGCCGCGATCGAGAATCGTCTCTGGGCCGAGATTCACATCGATCCGAATTTTCCTACGAGTCAGGAATACATAGCCACCGATCCTGCTCATCCGAACTTCGGATTTCATCGCGTGTTTGCCTGGAATACATTTGTATTCCAGGCTCTCGAACTCGGCGGCTTGCGGCCTGCGGAAGCGGATTCTGCGCTTCCGACACCATAGCTATTTCGAAGTCTTGACCGCGGTTCCAGCGCCTTCTTTTAGTTCGTTGAAGGCATCGATCTTTGCAGGAAACGTTTCGGTCAGGCCGTTGGGCCAGCGCACTTCCACGCTGTCGATCTTGGTCGCCTCTCCGAGCCCGAAGTGCACTCGCATGTCGTTGTTGGAGTCGTAGCTGGAACCACTGCGTACTTCATCGACGAGCACTCGCTTCCCGATGGTCACGCTGATTCTTGCCCCCAGCCCATCGCGATTCGACTTGGTGCCGACTGTTTTGAACGCGACCCAGTGATTCGCATATTTCATCTGGTTCACCAGCAGCGCGACCGGCGCATTCATATTGGCCACGACGGCCGACTGGCGGCCATCATTCCAGAAATCGGCGATCGCCAGCCCACGGCCGGAAGCGCGATCCTGGAAGGCCGCACCCGCGGCATCGCCCACATCGGCGAACTTACCATTCCCCAAATTGCGATACAGCAACCGCGGCTGTTCGTAATCGCTGCCGAGATGCTGCCTCTCCACCTCGGGGTAAACGTGACCGTTGATTACCAGAAGGTCGGGCCACGAGTCATTGTCGAAGTCGAAGAACATCGTGCCCCAGCCGAGATATTGCGTGTGCAATCCCAGCCCGGCAGCGAAGGTCGCATCGGTAAATGATCCGCCACCGTTGTTCTGGTAAAGGGTAGAAGTGTCGTCAGAAAAATTCGTTTTGAAGATATCGAGTTTGCCGTTGCCGTCGTAGTCCGCGACGGTTGAGCCCATACCGGCTTGCTCGCGGCCATCTTCATTCAGAGCTACGCCTGCGCTGATGCCTACGTCTTCAAACGTTCCGTCATGTTTGTTGTGATAGAGAATCGAGGGCGTGGAATCGCAAGCCATGTAAATGTCGGGCCAGCCGTCGTCGTCATAATCAAGCGGCGAGACCGAGAGACAATACGTCCCAACCGTTTTTTGGAATCCCGCTTTCTCGCTTACATCTTCGAACTTGCCGTTTCCCAGGTTGTGATAGAGCACGTTGCGCGCGGGTTTCAGGCCGCGCGGACCGCACATCACCGGCACGCCCTTCCACACGCATGACTGGCTCTCACCCGGCTTCGGCGCTGTCGCGATATCGAAATCGACGTAGTGCGCGACCGCGAGATCGACCTTGCCGTCGCGGTCGTAGTCGACGAACGCACACCCCGAGCTCCAATCGTGTCCGCTGCCTCCGACGCCCGCTTTATCGGTTACGTCTTCAAACGTACCGTTGCCGCGATTGTGAAACAGGTGGTTCTTGCCGTAGAACGTGACGTACAGATCGTCGTAGCCGTCGTTGTCATAATCGCCGACGCAGGCGCCCTGTCCCCACCCGCGCAGTCCGACTCCGGCTTTGTCCGTGACGTCACTAAACGTGCCGTCGTGATTGTTATGGAACAGTTTGCTGGTAGGTCCGTCGGATTTTGTATCCAGCGTGGTTCCATTCACCACGTAAATATCGGGATACCCATCATTGTCGTAGTCAAGAATGGCGACGCCGGTGCCGGTCGTCTCGATGATGTATTTCTTCTCCGTCTTGCCACCAAACGTCGTGGTGACGTTGAACCCCGCTTTGCCGGCGAGATCGACAAAATCGGCAACTGGCTTCGGCGCAGTTTGGGCAGCCGCGGTGGCAGCAAGGATGGCGCAGAGAAGAACTCGAAGGAACCCCATCAGTGTGTGGCTAGTATAAGTCAGCGCCAGCGGCGCTTCGATCTCGATTCGCAATCACGGACCTCACGGTCGAACCGCCCACCCGAGCCCATCCGGGCCGCCGCCGACATCCAGATGGTTGGTGACCTCCAAAGTCTTCAGATCCACAACCGCGACGTAGTTGTCGGGCGTGCACGCAACAAAAGCGCGGCCACCGACTGCATCCATAAGTATGCCCGCAGCGCCATGTCCGACTGCCACGCGCTTGTGTTCTTTCCGCGACGCGGCATCGTAGATGACCATGTCGCCTCCGTCCAGAGTTGTGATGAAAACGAACTTGCCATCCGGAGTGAACTTGAGGCGGTTCGCCGAGACGACCTTCGCGTCCAGCGTAGCCTTCACCTGTTTGCTGGCGAGATCGATGATTGACAGCGAACCCTCCTGCGCATTCGCGGTCCATAATTCACGGCCATCGGGCGAGACGTCGAAGCCCTCGTCACCTTTACCAACCGGGATCACCGTCTCGTTCCAGTCCATGCGTGGCTGGCCGGCGCCCGGCGGTGGTGGCCCCTGCGGACCCTTCGCTCCCGGCGGCGGTCCCATGGGCGGTATCACGACCTGCTCCAGAATGCTCACCGTCCCTGAGCTAACGTTGGTGGTGTAAATCTTCTTCTCGTCGTCGGTCACCCAGAGCATGTGCGTGCGGTTCTGCCCAGTGCCCATGATCCAATCGATTTTTGACGTGGCCGGATCAAACCTCGCGACGGCTTTCGCACCTTCCGCCGTGAACCAGACTTTTCCTCCGACAAACGTAAGCCCGTGTGGACCATTCAATGCCCCGGTGTCGATATCAGGAAGGGTCTTCTGGCTGACGAGATCGACCACCGACAGCGCATGGTAACGGCCACCACCATAAATAGAGACATAGGCCTTCGTCCCATCTGAAGATGCAACCACCTCGTGCGGGTCAACCCCCACGGGCGCGCGGGCAATCACCTTGAGCGTGGCCGGATCGACCATAGCGAGCGTGTGATCGCTCTTCGAGAGCGCCAGTAATGTTCGCTGCGGCCTGGATTGCGCGAGCCCTCCTTGCGCCAGGCAGATCATGATCGCTGAGAGTCCCCCGCTTATTCGACGATTCAGCCCTTTGCATTGCATAGTCACTCTCCATCCGCTGCGAAACTTGAAATACCGAGAAGATTTGGTCCGTCGGTTTGCCGTATAGAAGGACGAGCCCAGCCATTGTAGTGGCTGAGGGCCCTGCTGGCGCGGCCGGCCCAAAACGAAAATCTTCAGCACCCGCACGGGATGATTAATTTTTCTGCGGACTGTCGTCACGTGCTTGTTGGCAAAAACTCAATAGGCAGATCGACGACTGCCCCCTGGAGAGTGATTGTCACGTGATCTGAAGCGTAACCACCGCGGGCATGGCAAACCCACGCTCGGTAGTACCCCCGGTGGTTCCCGTTACCTTAGTACACAACGCCGTAACCTTGTCTGTTACTCGGGTCCATTTGATGATGGCACTACGCTCAACGAATGCAGACCGAAGAGCACGTCATATCTCGATCTTCACGATTGGGCGCTATCTGAAGTTGTAGCAATGGGAGAGAGTTCAAAATGCGGAAACAGTCAATACTCGTCTTCGCCGCCACGCTGTTGATGAGCGCAGCTGCGTTTGCAGGCACTCAGGCGTCGAACACAAACACCGTTTCACCGACACTAACAGTCAACGCGACCATTCAAAGCGCGGTCAAGCTGACCCTTTCGACCGGCACCTTAGCGGGCGTCAATCATTGCGCAATCACCCCGGGATCGGGAACGGATTACGCGATGAACTTCGGCAACGTTGACGGCGTTGGAATCAATGCCGGCAACTGCAATGTGTTCGCTCCCACGACTGCGGGATCGACACCGGCCATCTACTACACCGATTACACGTTGACGCCTTCATGGTCGGGTGTAACCGCGACGGGAACCGCTTCGATTAAAGCGATTGCCCCGGCGCTGGAAACCGGAGTCACTGTTCAGGTTCCGAACACCAGCACCGACCAGGCCAATACTACTGGCTTGAGCGCAACGACGTGGGCCCCGATCACCGCATCAACGTCGGTTGTCTCCGGCACAGTTCTTTCGGCCGCGAATGCGAACGGTGCACCGTTGACCCGTTTCCTGGGTCTTTCGGTTGCTCCTACGGCAACGGCTGGTACCGTTTCCACAACCGTCACATTCACCATGACGATTCAGTAACCGGGTCGCTCCTCACCGGAAGGCGAGGATCAGAGCGCTCAGCGCGAGCTACGATGGGCGGCAAATGGAATAAAGATTTTCCGCCCATCGTGCCTGCCAGAAGTCTGGAGCGAGAGTGTTCAGGCTAACAACCTTCATTTTTACTATGTATTTCCTGCTGTTCGTGGCGGAGGCCAGCGGGCAGAGCTTTCAATTGCTCGCGAGTCCGGGCGGTATCACCGGGGTTTTAGTCGGTTCGGACTATGTCAACACCTTCGGCAATATGAACGCGTTGGGTATCGGTACACCGGGCACCGGGTTAACCGTGGCCGCGCTCTCAAATGGCGCAATCTATTATTCGCAATTTCAAGTGCAGTTTGCAGGATTAGCTAACGGTCATAAGGCCAGCCTTACCGCGTACGTCAGCATAAACTTTGCGCATCCCGGAGCTCAAGTGGTGGAGAACTGTCCGAGCACGGGCGCGTGTACAACGTCAGGCGGTTATGCCGCGATGTCTACCGCGGCGGGCGCGCCCAGCAATGTGGTAGCGGCTCCGGGCATGGGCAATGGAACCGCGGTCACGGTGGGCATCGGCATTTTTATCCCCGACAACAATGGAGCCACCGCCTTCGCCGGAGTCGACACTTCAGCGGTGGTTACGTATCGCATGACGGACCTGAGTACAAACAGGGTAGTGGCGACCGCCACCTGGACCTTCAATGGCACGCCAAGCCAGACGGTGCAGAATGCAGTAAGAATGTCTCTCGGTACCGCGACGGGTGGGCTCACGATCACCGCCGCGAGTGACTACTCCACGAGCTTCGGAAATGTGAACGGTCTGGGCATTTCGCCGGGTGCAGGATTAACCACCGTATCCGCCGCCGGAGGCACCATCTATTCCACCCCGTATCTCTTCAATGTGGCCTTTACCGACTTCTCATCCTTGACCGCCACTATCAAAGCCTACGTCAGCGTCAACTTCGCCCATCCGACAAACCTGCAATTGCAGGACGCTGCGCTCGGTGCAGGACCCTATACGGCCCTGTCCACAACCGCGGGCTCGCCAACCATCTTGACCACCACAGCTGCGAATCGTTCCGCAAATACAAGATACCTGGGTCTTCTCGTGTATCAGAAACCCACGACACCGTTCATGGGAACGGACAATGCAACGGTTACCTACACCCTTACGGTGCCCTGATGAGAAATCGCATCGCTGCTTGCCTTTTTTTGATCTTCGCCTTCGCGGCCTCGGCGCCCGTGCGAGCGCAGTCAGTCGGAATCGCCCCCGCCCAGGTAGTGCAGGACTTCAAGCCCGGCGTCCCGTTTGAAATTGAACTTGCGAGCGTGAATGGAGACGATGCGCCCGTTGAGATGAACGTACGCATCACCGATTTCTGGTACGACGAGAAGAATGAAAAGGTGTTCTCGGTTCCAGGAACCTCTCCACGATCGGCAGCAAATTGGATCCAGTTCGTTCCAGAGCACTTTGAGATTCCTGCAAAAGGTACGCAAAAGATGAAAGCTCTAGTCACTCCTCCGGCAGATGCCAAGGGTGGCTACTACGCGGTACTGTTCGTGGAATCCAAACCCAAGCTCACGCCGGACAAGACGAAGGACGGAAAGGCGGTATTCACCAATGTTCGGGTTGGCTGCCTCGTCCTTCTTTCCGCGGAGGGTACCACTCAATTCAACCTCGACATCGGTTCTCTGAAAGTGACACCGCCGGCGGCGAATCAGAATCTCGATCTCAGCTTTGATCTCACCGACACAGGAAATACTCATCTTTTCCCGGTTGGCCGATTGGCCGTCCTTGATTCCAACCGCAAGCTGGCGGCCAAGGCGCAGAGCGAGATGATGCGTTTGTTGCCGGGACAGAAAAACATGATGCATATCTCCTGGCCGGGAGATCTCCCCGCCGGGGAGTACACGGCGGTGCTGACGCTCACGTATGGGCCAGATCGGGTGGAAACCCGTCAATCGTCCTTCACGGTGGATCCGAAATAGCCATGTCGCGAAGGACACAGAGAATCGGGCGAATCGTGCAAGGCATAGGCCTTCTCACGATACTGCTGTCCTTAGCGCCTGCGCTGTTTGCTCAAACACTCCGTGACGATAGTTCTCTGCCCTCTCTTGTCGAGGTTTACTGGCAGTCCTCAAAGACCGTGGTTGCCGCCGGCCTTACCAATCTCGTAGTCCTGGATCCTGATATCGTCCAAGCCGCGGCTGGGTACGACACGATCAAGTTCACGGGTGTAGAGCGAGGCGAGACCGTCATTCTCGGCTACCTTAACGGTAAGCCTGTCAGCATGAGGGTAAGGGTCGTGCAAAGGCCGCTCGTGGTCGTTCCTCCAGCTTTATTGCAGAGGCAGGCGGAGATGGCACACGGAAGCTTGAGTACGAACGTCGAGACGGCAAGGATCGGAGGGGTGAGCTCCGTCGCGTTCCTGAACGGGATGTCGTGGTCACAATTGATGGGAAGCGACGGCCACTTCGATTTCAGCGGCCAGTTCGAAGACAACAGCATCTCCGCTGGGCACAACTTCAACGTGCGCACCGCCTCCGCTACCTATTACGACCCGCACCTCGAAGTGCGGGCCATAGACTTCAACGCGAATCTGGTCGGCAGCGGATCGCAACCGAGTTTGGCATCCTATTCGTTCAGTGATTTTGTGGCGTTGCGTGGAGTGAGCGTAACCCTCAACCGCGGCGACAACCACTATGACTTCTTCGGCGGAAGCACGATTCCTTATTACTACCTTAGCCTGGGTGCTACTCGCGACGTAGCTGGCTTCTCGTTTCGTAGAAAGCAGACCGAGTATCTCGACATCTTTGCGGCAACCTCCTACATCAACGCGCCTTTAGATTTTCTTGGACTCGACTCGGGCAGGCGCAACAATGTTATGCAGGACGTGGGGGCGCGATGGCGAATCAACCCCGAGCTGAGCGTACAAGGCGTGGCGGGCATCAGCAATCATGGCGGTATGCTGCGCGGCGAATTCGTATATAGCGGAGCCAGAATGACCGCCTACGGTTCCGCGATTACCTCTTCGCTTCTCAATCCGATGAACCAGTTGGGAGCTCTGCTGACCGGGACCTCCTCTCTGAGAGCGGGATGGTCCTATAGAAATACCGACTGGTTGACCGAGACTCTCAGCTACCAGCATGTGGTGACCCAAGGCTTCGCGGGCATTACAACCTCAGGAAATTCGGATTACCTCAGTCCTTCTGTCACCGCGAAGCTCGGAGATAAGAACGACGTCTCGCTCAATTACACCTACAGCCACAATACCGGGGGCTTCGCCAGCGGCTCGGCGACCGGAAACCGCTTCGACGCCTATTGGCATACGATCTTCACTCGTCATGTCTCCAATTCCACGCAGTTTTCCGTGGGTTCCTTTCAGGATCCGCTGCAGTTAAGCTCAGAAGACCAGTACCTGTTCAGCGATACTCTCAGCATGCCGGTGAAAGGCGGCAACCTGTTTGTCGCCGTCGAACACGATCGGACGAATCCCTCGCTCGTGAGTAAGCTGCACAACGAATTGAGCCTGCTATCGCCTGAACTTCAGAATCTGTTTCTGAGCGATCCTGTTTCGTTCGTCAATTCCCCAAATCTTCCGCCAGAAATTCGCGCTCTTCTCAACGCGCAAAATCCAGTTGGAACCTCGGTATCGGTGGCCGGACAATTCCACCTTGGGAACCGTCTCAACTTCGGCCCGAGCTTCTCGCTCGCACGCTCGACGAATGGAACCACTGAGTCCTGGGCGCCTTACCTCGGATACGGGCTGGCGTACCGTCTGAACAGCTCAATGCTGCTCACTTCCGCCCTCACTAATCAGTGGGTCCTGGTGAATACCACAGGCGTTGCGCAGCACACTTCGATCTTCTCCTTCGGCTTCACCAAAACCTTCACCGCTTCTCCAGAGATCTTCCTTGCGCCGTTACATCATCCCCGGGTCATCGAAGGCCGTATCTTCCGAGACATCGGAGTGAAGGGCTTCTTCAAAGCCGGGGATACGGGCATGGCAGGACTGCAAGTGCGTTTGGATACCGGCGAAAGCACCACAACCGATGCCGCAGGACGATACAAGTTCTCTGGCGTGTCGTCGGGAACTCATGAAGTTACGCTCGATGTAACACAATTTGGCCAGCCAGTGCGCATGACGACCAAAGCGAATATTGGTGTCGACCTGGTACGTTCCAATCTCGCGGTCGTGAATTTCGGGGTCGTCGATTTTGCGCGTCTGCTCGGATCGGTGTTCAATGACCTGCGATTCGAAGGAAAACGTCAGCCGGATTCCAAGGATATGCCGGAAGTCCGGCTAATCCTGGACGACGGCAAAACAAAACGGACGCTTGCTTCCGAGGGTGGCGAGTTCGAAGTCGAAGATCTGAGCCCCGGCGATTACACGGTTCAAGTCGATCCCGATAGCGTTCCACCGAACTACACCGTACCGCAGGATTCCTTCCCGGTGCATATCAGTCCAGTGTCCTCGGTGAGGCTGGACATCCCGGTGCAAGCTCTGCGCAGCATCTCGGGCCGCGTCTATCTACAAGGGCCGTCCACCGGCAAAGACAGTAAGCCGGTGCTCGTTCCTCTGGAAGGCGTCCGTCTTAGCGCCGACGGCGCCACGGCCGTATCCGACAAGGACGGCAACTTCGTGCTGCGGCATCTGCCCGCCGGCGATCTTACAATCACTGTCGTCCCAGTACGGCCCGTTCCTCCCGGAATGAAGGTGCCCAGCGGACCAGTGCACATGCCCGCCGAACCAATTGAGGTGACAGGCGCAACCATCGTGATCAGCAACCAGGAGATGGTGCCGTACCTGGTTGGAAAAACCGCGCAAGAGGTTCGTAGCGCGGCGCTGATTCCCGGCCGCTGAGCCCTCTATTTGGGTCTAGAAGTCGCTTGTTGATCTAATTCCATTCCTTTCGAAGCCTACTCCCTAGCACGCGCGAAAAGTGCCCCCTGTGAGATGCATTGCCGTGTCGCATGTCATGGGCGATTGGCATTCTGATCGTTACCAAGGTACTGCAATCCATCTAAGGTTTGTGCGGCTGTCTGTCGATAACAGCCTTATAGACGGAACTCGCAAATAGCGCGAGTACCCGCGGATTATGAGGACGAGAATGCGCTGCTCAACGATCGACTTGAAATAAACCGATCGGCGGTCGTGTTCCATGCCTTAATGCGGAGCCGCTACTTCAGTAGATGAGAGGGGAAAGGCAGATTACCTCTGGTAATGAGAAGGCACGTCCATGATCCAGACACACCGGCTGCAAACAGAAGGCGTTCCTGCTCCTTTCCAATTGCTGGGATGTCTGCAACTCGTGAGAAGCCTGCGAGTTATCGGGACAACCCTCACCGATTCGCTATCTCGGCAGGTGGTCGCCTAATTGCTCTTTAACGACAGTAGCGATGGGTCCGGTCCTACAGGATGGCCTCGTCGTTTCCTACTAAGGTTGCTCACCCGGATGAGCCGAAGCTATGAGTTGTAATAAATCCATCGCGAGGGCACCGCACTCCCCTATCGCAAGGCGAGCGGGACAAATTACATCGCCTAACGGGCTGTCGCAGCAGAGAAGTTCTCACCAAATTGGCATCTTGAGCCAACCGGGGATGCCGGCTCACTCATCCATAGCGAAAGAGACTGGATCGACGCGGATGCTCGTCATTTTTGGAAAGATTACGTGCTGCCCGAGATCGAGATTCCTAAGCCTGCTGGTTGCCATCGCATTGTTCTCGGTTGCACTTGAGGGGCAAGCCGTACACGGAAGAACAAAAAACGCGTCGACCGCAAGCTTGCACCTTCAAGCCAACATTGTCGGAGGAGTGGTTTCTCCGGCGAGAACCGACGCGAGAAAGATTCCTGAGGCCTCGATCCAATACAACATCGACAGTTGGACCTCGACGTCACAGATGGATGTGCACGAAGTGTTCTCGCCTTTACTACCTGTCTCACCGATGAGGCACAGCCCTCCCGCTGAATTCGATATTTTGAAGACGATCGTCCTAGTTTCCAAGTGAATCGCCAGCCGGGCTTGCCTCGCTCAACGGCTTGATTCACGTAAACACGATGTATTTGCTGTTGAGAAGACGACACTCACGGAATCGAGTGACATCAAAGCCACTTAAAACGCGTGGCGGCAGC
The DNA here is from genome assembly GCA_003151155.1 of Acidobacteriaceae bacterium. Lineage (GTDB taxonomy): Bacteria > Acidobacteriota > Terriglobia > Terriglobales > Acidobacteriaceae > Korobacter. The sequence goes on along the minus strand of PLWX01000087.1, from coordinate 97,990 downwards.
CTGCAAGTTACAGGGGTAGATTCCTGGTCGCGGATCTGATGTATTACAAGATATTGCAGGAGGAATGCGATGGTGAGCGCGATGGGGCTCGAACCCATGACCACCTGATTAAAAGTCAGGTGCTCTACCAACTGAGCTACGCGCTCGCTCTGTCTTCAACTTTACCATAGCGCGCGCCTCCTTCACCCGCTCCGCAAGGGCGAAACGAGGCCGCAAGAGAACAGGCAGCTCCAAGGAGCTGCCTGCTCTGGTTTGCATCGCTGGCTGAAATTTAGAAGCGGATGTGCGGTCCGAAGCTCACTTTCAGATTGTTGTGTGCGCTGCTCGACGTGTTGCTGGTGAAATAGATTTCGTCGCCCACATCGAGGCGAAGTCCGATCGGTCCGAGGAATGCTTCCAGGCCGCCGCCCGGATAGAGCACGCCATCGGTATTACCCGTGGGAACGCTATTCACTGTTCCAATGAAGCTCGGGTTGCCCCCGCGGAAGGTAATGAGACCACCCTTCACCGTTACGAAGGCACGCACCGCGTGGGTACCGAACTGGAATTTCGGTCCGAACATGGCTTGCGCAATATGCAGGTTGGAATTGAATGTATTAAACACGCCGCCGTTGTCGGTGGTGGTCACATACGAACGGTTCGGGTCATACGACCCCTCGGCTTCCAGGGCCACGTTCGGATGAATGTTGAATCCGACGCGAGCGCCTACACCCACAAAGTTCAGTGCACTGCTGCCGCCGGTGCCGAGTCGGGTGTAATCGGCAAACACTCCTACTTCCCCGTGATCTTGTGCAAACATGGCCGGCGCCAGCATCAGGATTGTCGCCAGCATTGCCAGTACTGAAATCTTACGCATTGTGTCCCATCTCCAAAGGGTCTGTTACCCGTCCCACGTGATTGCTAAACCGGCAGGCTCGTAGTTCCTGCCTGAACAGGAAGGAACCCATCTCAAAAGGTTTAGTTTCGTAATTAGATGAAGCTCCTGAATGCAGGGGTGGGCCGGGTTGCCGAAATCTGAGCTGCGGAACCACGTTCGCCCTCGGAAACAGGCCAAGCGCGTCCTATAATTCCGCCACCATACCTACCAATCAGGCCAATGTTGCCGGCGGATGCCTTGCGCTATTTGCCCTTCCCTTCATCGCGGGTGGCGGATTTTTCGCTATCGTCAGCTATCGTTCGCTGAACGATCCGAAGTTCCACAATCCTTGGGTCGGCGTTTTTGTGGGCAGCGGCTTATTTCTGCTTGGGTGTGTAATTGTGGCAGCCGGCATTGGCGGAATGAAGAAAACTCGCCAGCTTAAGGCCATTCAGGAGGCGAATCCCGGCCAACCCTGGTTGTGGCGTAAGGATTGGGCGCAGGGTCGCGCTCTCGGGCGAACCGGGGGGTCGGCGATCTCCACGTGGGTGTTCGCGTTGCTATGGAGCGGCGGCTCGGCGTTGCCTGTTTATTTCTTCTTCCAAAACCCCACCCCATCGCGAAATCCATGGGCTCCCTTGTTCGTGGCACTCTTCCCGCTCATCGGCATCTGTCTTCTTATCTGGGCGAGCCTGCAAACTTTACGTCTGGCGCGCTTCGGCAAAACCTGCATACAGCTGCAAACCCTTCCCGCGGTCTTGGGGAGAAATCTGAAGGGCACCATCGACGTTCACCTGCCCTATCCGTTGCCGCATGGCATCAATCTTGCGTTAACTTGCGTGAACCGCGTCACCAGCGGCACGGGTAACAGCCGGTCGACGTTCGAATACATTCGCTGGCAGGGCAAAAAGAATCTCGGCGCGGAACAGATCATGGCCGGACCGGTTGGCTCGACCATTCCGCTCGATTTCGACATCCCACGCAACCTCCAATCGAGCGAACCACAGCAATCCGTCGAATGAAATCCTCTGGCTGGTTCGCGCGAAAGCGGATGTTCCCGGCGTCAACTTTGACGAGACCTACGAAGTTCCCGTCTTCCAGACCGCTGACTCTCCCACTGTCGAAAGTTGGGAGACCAAAGAAGAAGTTGCCGAGCGCGCGCACCCTCCAGCCGCTCCCCTTCGACCCACCGTCGTGGTTTCTCCCGCGCCGGAGGGCGGCACGCAGTTCTACTATCCAGCTGGCCGAAGCGTGAGCGCCGCTTTTGGAGTTACGATATTCGCCCTCCTCTTCGGAGGGGCTGAAGCTGTAATTCTTCGCCTGCATGCACCCATTTTCTTCGCAGTCATCTTCGGGTTCTTCGATCTGCTGCTAATCATCATCGGCCTCAACTTGTGGTTCGGCACCGCCCGTATCGTTGCGAACGCCAGTGAGCTCACACTGCACACCAACACCCTGGGCTGGCGCGGGAACAAACGGTGGGACGCGAGCGACGTCCTTTCGCTGTATCCCAAGATCACCATGCAATCTGGAGGAAGCCGAGGCGTCGCCTATTACACCGTGATGCTGACCGATCGGAAACGCAACTCGTTCCAACTGGGCAAGGCCATTCCTGACCACAACGAAGCCCAGTGGATTTGCGATCAGATCGAACTGATCGTTGGCCTCAAGACGAAGAGCGCCGGCGCATAAAAATCCCTGCCCGCAGGCAGGGATGTCTTTCTCTTCGCGATGGATAATTCTTCCGCTGTCAGCTCGCTATATACGCTCGCATCATGCGCACTTCGACGTCCTGCTCATCCACTTCATGCATCAGGATGTCGCGCAACGACAGCAAGCCCACGATCTTGCTGCCTTCGCAGATCGGTAGATGGCGAAACTTATGCTGTTTCATCAGCACCATGCAGTCATGAATCGATACATCCGGCGCCACTCGCAACGGATCGGGCGACATGACATGCTCCACCGATGTATTGTTCGGGTCATGCCCGCGCACCAGGACCTTGGTCATCAGGTCGCGCTCGGAAAAAATGCCGACCAGTTCCCCGTTTTCCAGCACGGGCACTGCGCCAACATTGTTCTCGACCATGAAATGTACAACTTCGATCACCGTCTGATCGTGTTGCACCACGTGTAGATCGTGCTGGTTCTTTTTCAGCAACTCCAGGATTGCTGCCATCCATGACCTCCTGATGGCTCACGACCCGAAAGGGTGCAGCCATCCGCCCACTGTGGGAGCGGACTTTAGCCCGTTTCCAGCTCTGACGCAAGGCCAATGAACGAATTCCTGCAGATTTCTTGCGGGTCCGCGCGTGCAGGAACCCTCAATCCAGGAAGACAAAGTAAGAGCAATTCCACAGTGGCGTGGGAATACTGCCCTGTTTCCGCGAGGTCACAACAATGTTGTAGTCTTCGGTCAGTTCCAGCGAATCCAGTACCGAAGGTCCCTCGGAAGGCTGCACCAGCGCTACATGCCGCAGAAAGTCATAGACCTCTGGCGAACCGTGATAGCCGGGGGCCGCAAACGAGAGTTCCGCCAATTCAGCCGCAAAGTGCCAGGCCAGCGACGCCGCCAGCGCCACCCCGCGTTCGTAGTTTTCGGGTGAAATCCTGCCCGGCTCCGGATTATCAAAAACCAACCGCAGCTTACGTTCATCTTCGCGGGTGAACTCGCGAACTTTCAGCTGACCGGTACGCGCCGTCGCCTTCCAATCCACGTGGCGTGCCGAATCTTCCGCCGCATAGTCCCGGATCCGATACAGGTCGTATCCGCGCCCACGCACGTAGGTCTCAAACTCTCCTGTGATGAGCGGCAGCATCTCGTAAAACTCGTCCGTAGCATCCACCGATGGATACACGACGACTTCCCGCTGCATAGCGATAGTGCGCGTCTTGGTGAGAAACGAAAATGGAAACCTGGTTTGTAGACCGAACCCGTTCTGTACGTACGATCCGCGTTTCGCGAACCGCAGTTCCACTTCCGCCTGCGCTGATTGCCGCGCTGGAATGAAGGGGAAGTAAACCGTCTCGCGAAACATGTCCGCCGGCGGCGGTGGGTCAGTCGTCCAGCGCACCGATAAATCCGGCCACATGAACCATTCCTCGCCAGCCTTCGATTTCGGAGGAAAGCGAAACGAAGATCGATGCATACTGACGTGCTTCTTGGGCTTCTTGTGTTTGGGTGCCACCACACTGATGGAGAACGCCGGCACCCATCGGTTCTTATTGCGAAGCACCAATCGCGCCAGCGCCGCATTCCCGGCGAAGAGATGTTCCGGCACCACCACGTCGAGTTCGATCCCCAGCAGCACGATCGCGCTCGCGATCCCCGACACCATCACCGCCGCCAGCATCGCCGACACCACGATAAACAGCAGGTTGTTGCCCGTATTCAATGCCGCGATCCCAATCACCAGCGCAAGCACCAGGTAGATCGCGCCTTCGCGCGTAACCTCGTAGTTCAGCGCGTCGCGCATCCGCCGTATCGCCACCCGCCGCGCAAGGTAGGGAACCACTGCGATCGCCACCACCGCCGCAAGAATCAGTGAGGCGCTCGCCAGGATGATCGCAGCCCAAACGTTTCCGGTTTCGTTTGCGACGGTGGAAAGCAGCGCCGAGGCGAACGCCAGCGTGAGCCCGAACACGGCGATGAGAAAACGTACCCACGCTCCGCGGTCGATCTTAGCCAGCAGTTTTTCGAGAAGCTCGCGCATCGGATGATGCGATTGTAGAAGAAAGCTTAGTGGTCGGCGGCGCGGCTCGAGTATTTCTCCATCGCGCCCACGGTCTTAGGAAACCGCCCGCGCAACCGCCCGACTAAACTATGCGCCCAAACGTACTCGGTGGAGAGCACCAGCAACCCAAGCGCGATCAACGCTACCCCAGGCAGGGGCAGGAAGATTCCAACGCCTCCCGCCGCCAGCAGCGTCCAGCCTGCCAGTAGCCATAACACGCGCTTTACTCGTGTGGTCGCCATGTCTCTATTGGATGCCAAAACCCTCAAAATGTGGCAAGAAATATCACGCTCAGGTACACCATCGGACACTTCCGAAAGTAACTTGAGAACGAAACGACGCTTTTGTCGCCCACATGCAGGCCCACTCGACCATCTCTCATCGGCATTACGCCAACGCAAATGGCTTATGAATTTTTGCGGAATCGGTAACGCCACCAGAGCAGCGCGATCACCACGGCGGCAACGATGAGAATCCCGGTATTCACCTCGCCCATCACCTCCATCACCCGTTCCCAGTGGCGCCCGAACAAAGCGCCGACTACCGAGATCACGATCACCCAGACGGTCGCGCCTAGAGCATTGAAGAGGAGAAAGCGCCGCCACGGCATCTTCAGCACGCCAGCTAATGGTCCTGCGATTACGCGCAATCCGAAGATGAAGCGTGCCAGGAATACGGTGAGAGCTCCAAAACGCTCGAAGGTTCGTTCGCCTTTCGCCAGGCTTGCCGGTGATATGCGAAAGAATCGCTGGTAGCGCTCAAGCAGCGGACGCCCGCCACGCAGGCCCAGCCAGTAGCCAAGATTATCGCCGAGCACAGCCGCCACGATCGCAATCGGAATGATCCATCGCAGCTGCATCGTTCCCTGTGAATAGGCCAGGAAACTTGCAAACAGCAGAATGCTTTCGCCCGGAACCGGTACTCCCGCGTTTTCCAGGAGCAGCGCCAACGCTACGGTCCAATATCCGTGATCGTTGAAGTGGTCTTTCAGAATGCCGAAGAGAGACTCCAATTACTCCTCGTCTCTCAGGAAGGCCGTCACAGCGGCATTGAATTTGTCTGGCTGCTCTTCGTAGGGCAGATGCCCGGTGCCTTCGATCGTCACCAGCCGCGCATCGGGGATCGTCTCCAGCATGCGCTGTGCGGAGCTGAGATAGACAAGCCGATCCCGCGTCCCCCACACCAGCAGCGTAGGAACGTCGATCCCGCGCATCACTTCTTCCAACTCATTGACATTGCGGTTCCAATTCTTAAGCAGCGCCAGGCAGTGCGCCACCGTTCCCTTGATGCGCAGCGGTCGGGCATATCCTTCAATCGTGGCTTCTGTTACCCGCGTCGGATCGCCATACATCCTCCTAAAAGTGACCCGACGCACTGGAACATACGCGAAGCCCAACGCCCAAACGATCGCGGTAGTAATTGGATGGGCGGCCACCGGCGCCATTACCCGGCCATGGCTCGACCACGGATTGATCGGCGCGACCAGCACCAGTCGGCCCAACGGGATTCCAGCCTCACGCGCCAGCCGTTCCACCCACATTGCCACTCCGCCACCGTGCGAGCTGCCGATCACGCTCCAAGGCTCGGAAGATTGGTCGCGCATAAATGCCACCAGGCTTTCGGCAATCGCTCGTGGTGATACGTCGATGCCTTTCGGGCGTTCGGAGTCACCCATCCCCAGCAGATCGACCGCGTAGCACGTGAAATCGGGTGCCAAAACCGGCAGGTTGAATCGCCAGGAAAAGGAATAGGCCACCAACCCGTGAATCAGCAGCAGCGGCGCCCCGGTGCCCACTTTGTGATAGTGCATGCGGTGCCCGCTGGGCGTAGCCCAATCGTGCTCCGTCTCCACCGCCGAATATGTTTGTGTCTCCTGCATCTTGCGAGCAACCGGGTACCGCGCTTGCTTATCTAACTAACTGATATATCGCCTCTGTCGCTTCTATAGGGGAGCCTCCAACCGGCTCCCCAACTTTTTGCGCTTTAGCCCGCCACCGCTGTCGCCTTCCGCTCCGCCTTTGCTTCCTTCTGCGCCGTCTTTAAGAGTTTCTTCAGCGTCTTGATCCCCTTATCCACATGTTTCTCTTCCAGCAGAAACGGCGGCAGGAACCGCAGTACTTTCTCCTGTGTCACGTTGATCAGCACTCCGTCGGCAATCGCGCCTTCCACAAAGCCTTTCGCGGGAACGTTCAACTCGATCGCTTGCATCATCCCCACTCCGCGCGCCTCTACCACGATCTCAAACTTCTCCACGAGTTGCTGTAAATGCTGAGTAAAGTATGCCCCCACGCGCTGCACCTGCTCCAGTCGCTTCTCGTCTTCCAGGATCGCCAAATACTCCAGCGCCACCCGGCACGCCAGCGGACCTCCGCCAAATGTTGTCCCATGCTTGCCCGGCGAAATCGCTGCTGCCAATTCTTCCGTTACAAGGAATGCGCCCAGCGGCAATCCCGCGGCAATCGGCTTCGCGAGGCAAACCACGTCGGGCTTCACCCCGAAGTGTTCGAACGCGAACAACCTCCCTGTTCGTCCCATGCCGCATTGAATCTCGTCGAAGATCAGCGCCGCGTTGTGCCGCGTTGCCGCTTCCCGTGCCGCTCGCAGGAACTCCACCGACGCTGGGCGTACCCCGCCTTCGCCCTGGATCGGCTCGATCACGATCGCGCAGGTTTCGTCATCCACCGCGGCATGTAAATCCTCAATGCTGTTGTAGCCAATGAACTGCACCCCGCCGGGCAACGGATCGAAGTTCTTGCGATACTTCGGCTGCCCCGTGATCGACAGCGCTCCCAGCGTGCGACCGTGGAACGATCCGTCAATCGCCACCACCTTCGACTTCCGCTCTCCCCCGCGATCGTGACCGGCGGCCCGCACTAGCTTCAGCGCGCCTTCAATTGCCTCCGTACCGCTGTTGGCGAAAAATGCTCGCGCTAATCCCGACGCGGTACACAGCTTCTCCGCCAGCGACCCCTGGTACTCGTTGTAATAAAGGTTGGAGAGGTGGATCACCTTCGCCGCCTGCTCGCGAATCACCTTAACGATCCGCGGATGCGCATGCCCCAACGCATTCACTCCCAATCCGCTCAACAGGTCGAGATATTTCTTCCCCTCAAAGTCATACAGGTAAACGCCCTTACCCCGCTCCAACCCCAGCGGGTACCGCGCGTACGTCGGCAGCAGGTACTGCTTCTCGCGTTCGACAATCTCCGAATAAGTGCTCATCGCATGCCTTCCAAATAGATGGTTAAAAGATCACCTTCATTCTATCCCCCGAATCGAACCCTCCGTGTCTCCGTGCCTCCGTGTTAGACGTTCCCCAAATTGACACTCCCCTTCCCCCACACGTACCCTCGAATTTTGGCTTTTGGAGGTCCGATGAAATGCCTCACCGCGAAGCTTGTCTTCGCGCTGCTCCTGCTCTCTGCTCTTCTCTCCGCGCAAGACATGACATCGTTCGAAAAGCGCGTCACCGTCAAGACCTTGCCCAACGGCCTCACCTTCGTCATCTGCCAGCGCCACGAAGCTCCCGTCTTCTCCTTCTACACAATCGTTGATGCCGGATCTTCGCAGGATCCTCGCGGACGCACCGGCTTGGCGCACATGTTTGAGCACATGGCCTTCAAAGGCACTCCGACCATCGGCACCACCGATTGGACCGCCGAGAAGGTCGCTCTTGAAAAGGTGGAGAAGGCCTACACCGCCTACATCGATGAGCGCGAGAAGCGTGTCGGCCGCGAGGATAAGAAAGTCGCTGAGTTGCAGAAGGCCTGGAAAGACACCATCGCCGAGGCTAACAAATACGTGATCCCCAATCAGTTCGGCCAGATCGTCGAAAGCGCTGGCGGCGAAGGCCTGAACGCCCAGACTTCGTGGGACAGTACCGACTACATGTATTCGCTTCCAGTCAACAAATTCGAACTCTGGGCCTACCTCGAGTCCGAACGCTTCCTGCATCCCGTGATGCGCGAGTTCTATAAGGAGCGCGATGTCGTCGTCGAAGAGCGCCGCATGCGCACCGACAGTTCCCCGATCGGCCGCCTGATCGAGCAGTTCACCGCCGAGTCGTTCACTGCCAGCCCCTACCATCGTCCGACCGTCGGTTACTACTCGGATCTCCAGACCTTCTCCGCCACCGACGCCGAGCACTTCTTCCACCAGTACTACATTCCCAGCAACATGGTGGTGGGCGTTGTCGGTGACATCGATCCCGCGAAAGCCATTCCCGTTCTCGAGAAGTATTTCGCCCGCATTCCCTCCGCTTCCAAGCCGATTGACGAAACTTCCGTCGAGCCGCCGCAGAACTCCGAGCGCGTCGTCAAGCTGACAGACCAATCGCAGCCCTACTACCTCGAGGGCTATCATCGTCCCGACTATCTCAACGCCGACGACGCCGTCTACGACGTCATTACCGACCTGCTCTCCGACGGCCGCACTTCGCGCCTTTATCGCTCATTGGTGCGCGATAAGAAGATTGCTCTCGCCGCTGCCGGATTCAGCGGCTTCCCCGGCATCAAGTACTCCCACCTCTTCGTCTTCTACGCGCTGCCCACCAGCGGCCATACCACCCAGGAAGTTGGCGACGCTATCCATGCCGAGATTGAGAAATTGAAAACCAGCGACGTCAGCGACGAAGAACTCCAGATGATCAAGACCCGCGAGAAAGCCGGACTCATCCGCAAACTCGGCAGCAACGAGGGTCTCGCCAACGAACTCGCGGAATATCAGACTCGCTATGGCGATTGGCGCGAACTCTTCAAATCCGTCGATCGCATCGACAAGGTTTCGAAGGCTGACATCCGTCGCATCGCGAACCAGATCTTCACCGAGAACAACCGCTCCGTCGCTTATATCCAGACCGCCGCACCGCAGAAGGGAGCGCAACAGTAATGACGAAGCGCACGCTCATCGCACTATTCGCAACCTCGCTCTTGTCGCTCTCCACCGGCCTGGCACAAACCAAGACCGCCCCAAATGAGAAGGCCTCCCAGACTTCCGCATGGGACAAAATTCCCACTCCACCCTTGCCGCCCTTCAAGCCCGCCGAACCGACACGCATTCAGCTTTCGAATGGGATGGTGATCTTCCTCCAGGAAGATCACGAGCTTCCCATCATCGACGCCACCATGCGTATCCGAGGTGGTTCGCGTGAACAACCTGCCGCCAAAGTCGGTCTGCTCGACATCTACGGCGACGTCTGGCGCACCGGCGGAACAAAAACGAAGACTGGCGATGAACTCGACGACCTTCTCGAAGCTCGCGCTGCCAAGATCGAAACCGACGACAACGCCGACTCCACCACCATCGCGCTGACCTGTCTCAAGCAGGATTTCGAAACCGTCTTCGCCACCTATCTCGATGTGCTGCGCAATCCCGCCTTCCGCGACGACAAGATCGAACTCGCGAAAGAAGAGATGAAGTCCACTATCGCACGCCGCAACGATCAGATCGGTTCGATCGCCGGACGCGAATCCGCCAAGCTCGCTTACGGTAAAGACAATCCCTACGCCCGCACCCCCGAGTACGCCACCGTCGATGCCGTTACTCGCGAAGACCTGGTGGCCTGGCACGAACAACACCTCCATCCCAACGACATCATCATGGGCGTTATCGGCGACTTCGACTCGAAGCAGATGGAGCAGAAGCTTCGTTCCGCCTTCGAAAGCTGGCAGAAAGGTCCCGAGCTTCCGCCCTTCCACGCCGAATTCAAAACCGCCGCTCCCGGAATTTACTTCGTTGAGAAAAACGATGTGAACCAGAGCGAGATCCGCATGGTCGCTCCCGGCATCCTGCGCAATAACCCCGACTACTACGCCGTTGAAGTGATGAACGAAGTCTTCGGCGGAGGCTTCTCATCGCGTCTCTTCTCACAGATCCGCACCAAGCAAGGTCTCGCTTACGCGGTGTACGGCTCCATCGGATCCTCATTCGACCACCCCGGTGTCTTCCGCATCGGCATGGGAACGAAGAGCGTGACCACCGTCGAAGCCATCCAGTCGCTGAACGCGCAGATCGATGACCTGGTGAAAACTCCTCCCAGCCCTGCAGAACTCACGCGTGCCAAGGGCGCAATCCTGAATTCGTTCATCTTCAACTTCGATACGCCAGAGAAAGTTCTGCGCGAGAAGATGGCCTACGAGTTCTACCACTACCCGCTCGACTTCCTCGAACTCTATCGCACCAACATCGAGAAGGTTACCTCCGACGAAGTCGCCCGCGTCGCCCGCAAGTACGTCCACAAGGAACAGCTGCCAGTGCTCGTCGTCGGCAATTCTTCTGAGATGGGAGAAGAAAAACTTTCGCTCCTCGGCAAAGTGACGCCGATCGACATCAGCATCCCTGGCAATGGTGGTGAGGAGCCGCAAGGCTCCTCTGAAGCACCAGCACAGGCCGCTCCAGCCGCGAGCAATCCCGAAGGCAAAGCGCTCGCCGCAAAGTTCGTACAGGCTTTAGGCGGGAAAGATAAAGTGTCCGCCGTTAAAGCCATCGAGCAGAAATCCACCAGCTTGCGCCATACGCCGCAAGGCGAGGTGTCGATCGAATCCGACAACTTCGTCGAGTATCCCGACCATGTCTATTCGCAACTGAGCACGCCGATGGGCAAAATGATCATGGCCGCGTGGCCGGGTGCGAGTTACATGAACGCCGGAGGCCAGGGTGGCGAGATGCCTCCGCCTGCAAAAGAAGAAGCGCTGAAGAGTCTCAAGCGCGATGTCATCGCCGTGGCCCAGCACCTCGACGATCCGAAGTACACCTTCACCGCTGCCGGCACCAAAAAAATCAGAGAGGTGGAAGCCAACGTTCTGAAGATCAACGCCGATGGCGCCGAAGCGACCTGGTATCTCGATCCCAAAACCGATCTTCCGCTGCGCAGCGAATTCTCTGCGCTCGGGCAAGCCGGCCCCGTCAATCGCGCCTCCGAATATTCCGACTGGAAATCCTTCAGCGGCGTGAACCTCTACACCAACCGCGCCGTTAGTGACAACGGCAAGCCTTCAGCGAAGGACACGATCAAGGAGTGGGTCATCAACCCCAAGATCGATCCGAAAATCTGGGAGAAGCCCGCAGACAGCGCACCGCCGTCCACCGACCAACCGAAATAGCTTTCTCAGTCCATGTCCCGTCCTCGTCACCGAGGACGGGTTTTTTCTTGGGCGTCAGACATCCCTTGCGCGGCAAGCCCACCTCCCGGTTGACGCTCTCAAACGCTCCCTCTTGCTGTCATTGCGAGGAGCGCAGCGACGTGGCAACCTGCTTCTCGGTCAAACTGAACAATCTAAAACCCTTGTCATCCTGAGCGAAGAACGCGGTACCGCCCGCGTTCGCAGCCGAAGGACCTTGCGCTTTGCCTTTGCGACCCAAAATTGGACGGTGCAAAATGACAATCCACCCGAGTATCTCCCTAGCCATTGCGCAGCCCCCGCCGACCTGCGAATCTGCTGCTCCGGCCACTTGACAAGGCCTCACCCCCGGGTTACTGTACACAGCGAACAAAAGGCGAAAGTCTCCCTCTTACGCCTTTGCTGAGGAACGGCAGGTGCGACCGCCCGCTCTGGCGATGCCTGCCCCGTTCCTCCTCCCTTGAGGATGGCCCCCATGTCCGCTCTCGCCCACAAATTCGATGCCCCGCCATTGCTGTCCTACGAACGCAACAACGCCGGACCCATTTCCCCCACCCTCGTCGGCATCGCCCGTCTCGCCGCCGAAGGCGAATCCATCCGCCTCGGCCACGAAGTCGAATACCTGACCCTGCCCGCGCGTTCGCTGCTCAACAAGTGCAACACCCCGCGGATGCCCTTCACCTGGACGATTAATCCCTATCGCGGCTGCGAGTTTGCCTGCAAATATTGCTACGCCCGCTACACTCACGAGTTCATGGAACTGCGTGACAACACCGAGTTCGAGCGCAAGATCTTCGTCAAGCGGCAGGCTTCGAACTTGTTGCGCCACGACCTGCGCAAGGTAAAGACCGGCGAAGAGATCGCCATCGGCACCGCCACCGACCCCTATCAACCCGCCGAGCGCCGCTACGAAGTTACCCGCGGCATCCTCGAAGAATTCGCGCTGCATCGCGGCTTTGCCATCGGCATCATCACCAAGTCGCAGCTCATCCTGCGCGATCTCGAACTCCTGCGTCGCATCGGCGAAAACAACCAGATCTCCGTGAATATCACCATCACTACCCTCGACGCCAACCTCGCACGCATCCTCGAACCCCGCGCTCCACGTCCCGATCTACGTCTCAATGCGATCAAAATCCTCAATGACGCCGGTATCCCCTGCGGTGTCTCCTGCGCCCCGGTCCTGCCCGGCATCACCGATCGTCCCCGCGATCTCGACGCCCTTGTCGCCGCCGCTCGCGCCCATGGCGCTCGCTCCATTTTCGCCAATCCGCTTTTTCTGAAACCGTGTTCCGCCAGCGTCTTCATGCCGTTTTTGGAAAAAGAATTCCCGCACATGGCGGAAAATTACCGCAAGCGCTATGGCAAGAGCGCCTTCGTTCCCGACGCCTACCGCCAGCGCGTCCAACAACTCATGTCGTCCTTGAAACGGAAGCATGGCTTCCCCGCCCATCGCCAACGCTATGAAGAACGTCGCCCCGTGGTCAGCGTAAAACCCGATCAACTCGCGCTTTTCGCGTAAGGCCTTAACCGAAAAGGACAGTGACCAAGGTACCCACTTTGGCCCTGCCTTTACCGCGAATTTACGTTTCTTCATTAACCGAAGCCAGTCACTCTCGTCTATTCTGGTAGACATCACTTCGGAAGAAGGATCACCCATGCGAGCACATTTACGTTCGCTCATTTCATTTGCTTCGATACTTCTCGTCTTGAGTTTCGCCGCAGCCTGCAACAAGCAGCCCAACGACGCCCAACTCGCCTCGAACGCGCAGGATAAAATCGCGCGCGACGCCGCTGTGCCGTCGAAGACCATCGCCGTACAGGCCTCGAATGGCGTGGTCACCCTGAGCGGCACCGTCTCTTCTGACAGCGAACGCACCGCCGCGTCCAACGACGCTGCCGCCATCGCTGGCGTGAAGACCGTTATCAACAACCTCCAGGTTGACACTTCGAGCCGTCCATCCGCGGCCGTACAAACTGCTCCGCCACCCGCCGCCCCGGTGCAACCTGCTCCCACCGCGCAGGTCGGCTACAGTGCTCCGGCCCCCAAGATGGCAAGCGACAAGCCGCGCGATAAGAAACATCGCAACCAGCCGAAGGACGACGACAAGATCTACCAGGACCTCGCTTCCTCCGAAGCCCCCGCAGCCCAGCCGGCCTCAAACGACGCTACGCCTGCTTCCGCTCCGGTGCAGAACACTCCGCCGCCTCCTCCGCCACCACCGGCGAAGGTCACGATTCCCTCTGGCACCTCGCTCTCCGTGCGCCTTCTCGATGGCCTCGACTCCGAACGCAACCAGGTCGGCGACACCTTCCGCGCCACCCTGAATTCGCCGATCGTGATTGACGACCAGGTCGTTCTTCCGCGCGATGCCGATGTACAAGGTCACGTGGTGGATGTGAAGAGTGCCGGTCGTTTCGCCGGCGCCTCCAACCTCACCATCGAACTGACCTCGCTTTCGATTAACGGAAAGACCTACAACATCTCCACCAACCAGTGGGCGAAGAACGGCACTGGACAAGGCAAGAAGACCGCAGCCAAGGCTGGCGGCGGTGCTCTCCTCGGCGCCATCATCGGCGGCATTGCGGGTGGCGGCAAAGGTGCTGCCATCGGCACGGTAGCTGGAGGTGGTGCGGGTGCAGGCGCGGCAGCCGCCACCAACAAAGCGAATCAGATCAAGCTTGGCCCCGAAGCCCTGCTCAGCTTTTCGTTGCAGAATCCCTTAACCGTAACTCCGCAAGCGACCAACGACCGCAACGCGGGACGCAGCCAGATGAACGAATAGCGGTCCTTTTTTTCGAGCTCAAAGGCACGATTTTTCGTGCCTTTTTCTTTTGCTCATACCACCAACGTTGGATCGGACCTCCTGCAACCCGCGCTGCTGATTTACCCTCCAACCTGAGGCAGCGTTTTTCCCAAATGCCCAAGCTTAGTGCAATTATCCATGCGCGCAACGACGGCCCCCGTCTCGGCCGCCTCCTGGAAACTCTCCGTCCTTGCGATCAAGTGCTGATCATCGACGACACGCCCGATGACTCCGTCGAAAAAGTCGCTCGGGAATACGGTGCATTGATCCGCAAATGCATTCCCGGTGTCACGCCCGGCGCGTACTCCATGGACACCATGCACGAATGGGTTCTATGCGTGCTTCCCAATGAGTCGCTGAGCGAGGGACTTGAAGCTTCCATCTTTTCCTGGAAAGAAGGCGACCCGAAACGCGAGGATGTCTTTGCCGTGGCCGTGCGCGAAGAAAAAGAAGGTCAGTGGGAAGAACATCCCGCCGAAGTGCGGCTTATCAATCGCTGCTGCATCAATTGGACCGGCAAACTCCCTCCCAACCTCGAAGGCGCGTTCGTGCTACCCGGCCATCTCCTCCGCTTCGATCATCCGTAGAGAAAGAACGCTCGCGCTGCACGTGCCTCGCTTCGCCTTGGGGTGAAGCGCCGCGTCAGCGCGCCGGAGAAGAGTGGGCTTTAGCCCCTGAGGTCGAAGCCAGCACCTTCCTTGTTGTACTCTGCTCCGTCCGCAGTACAATGTCACCCGCCCATGAACGAACAGCGTCTGCATGAACTCGAAGAGCTTCGCCGCCAAGCCCGCGAAATCAAACTCCATCGTCTCACTGAAGAAGAAGGCGATTTCCTGCGCGCGCTGCATTACAAATCCGCCTCTGAATTCACTCGCGAAGAAGAATCGCGACTCCGCGCCATGGTCAAACAACACTGGCGGCGCGAAGAAGCCTGAAACTCACGAGTCCTCCGCTTCGCTCAAAATCCGAAAGCGTTCCGGCCTCCTCCATCAAAAACACACCTAACCCCGTTTGACCCTCTTCCCCGCCCCCTTGTATCTTCATTAGTTCCCTGAACAGCGACGAGCCGCGTATTCCGCTGCCCCCGCCGCGCCTTCCTGAGAACCACAGAAAAGCGAGACCTGCATGGCCATTAAATTCAAGGGCGTCGATTACATTGAATTCGACACGCTCCTCACCGACGACGAGCGCCTCGTCCGCGAGAATACCCGTAAGTTCATTGAAGACAACCTCATTCCCATCATCGAGCAGTGCAACCGCGATGGCCGTTTCCCCAGGGAACTGGTTCAGCCCATGGGCGAGCTCGGCTTTTTTGGCGCCAACCTCAAAGGCTACGGCTGCGCCGAGATGGGCAACGTCGAGTACGGCCTCATGACGCAGGAACTCGAACGCGGCGACAGCGGCGTGCGCAGCTTCGTCAGCGTGCAGTCGGCGTTGGTGATGTATCCGATCTACTCCTTCGGTAGCGACGCCCAAAAAGATAAGTGGCTCCCCGCCATGGCCAAGGGTGAAAAACTCGGCTGCTTCGGCCTTACCGAGCCCGACGCCGGATCCAATCCCTCTGCCATGCGCACCCGCGCCCGTAAAGTTGGCGATGGCTACGTCATCAGCGGCGAGAAAATGTGGATCACCTCCGGTTCCATCGCCGACGTCGCCGTCATCTGGGCGAAGGTCGAAGACGAAGGCGGACGCATCCGCGGATTCCTCGTCGAAACCGATCGTCCCGGCTTCGTCGCCAAAGATGTCCACGGCAAGTGGTCCCTTCGCGCATCTGTCACTTCAAGCTTGTCCTTGCAGGATGTCAAAATTCCCGCCGAGAACTTGCTTCCGAAATCCGAAGGGCTGAAATCCCCGCTGATGTGCCTTAACCAGGCGCGCTACGGAATTGCATGGGGTGCGATCGGTGCCGCTATGGCCTGTTACGACTGCGCCCTACAGTACGCGCAGTTCCGCAAACAGTTCCACGACATGCCCATCGCCGGTCACCAACTCGTGCAGGAAAAGCTCGTCTGGATGATCAACGAGATCACCAAGGCGCAACTGCTCGCGCTGCAAGTTGGCCGCCTGAAAGACCAGGGCAAAGCCGGACATCAGCACATCTCCATGGCCAAACGGAACAACGTCTGGATGGCGCTCGAGTGCGCCCGCATGGCCCGCGACATCCTCGGCGGCAACGGTATCGCCGACGAATACCCGGTCTTCCGCCACATGATGAACCTCGAGTCGGTGAAGACCTACGAGGGCACCCACGACGTCCACACCCTCATCATCGGCCAGCACATCACCGGGATTGACGGCTTCTAACCCGAGGGAGCACAATCTTCAGTTCGCAGCCAGCCCATGGTCTACGGATCATGGGCTGCTCTGTGTCAGGCGGGAGCATTGCAAGTTCGCAAGACTCTGACGATGTGTATCAGGGAACGACTACAGTCATACCGATTCGAGATTTGTATCAAGGCACGACTACAGTCATACCGATTCGAAATGAATCGTCGCGGGCTTTAGCCCCTGCATACACCAGTCGCGAAGCGACGAAACGCAATAGCCCACCACGTGAGTGGTGGGAGCGCATCGACAAACGTTAGAGTCCGCTTCAGCGGACGGCACCCGGAGGGCTCATTGGAAACTAAACCCGCAATCCCCAGCATCGAGAGCGATCTCGCCCTCGAATTTCTCCAGGTTGTCGAAGAGGCTGCCATCGAATCGGCCAAGACCATGGGCCAGGGCGACCGCATGCGCGCCGACCACGTCGCCACCGAGGCCATGCGCCGCACCATGCACAGCGTTCGCATGCGCGGCACCATCGTCATCGGCGAGGGTGAGCGCGACGAAGCCCCCATGCTTTACATCGGCGAAAGGGTCGGTCGCATGGGAGAAAGCGATCCCGAGATCGACATCGCGGTCGATCCCCTTGAAGGCACCAACCTCTGCGCCACCGGATCGCCCGGCGCCATCACCGTTCTCGCCGCCAGCGAACATGGCGGACTGCTGCACGCCCCCGACTGCTACATGGAAAAGATCATCGTCGGTTCCCCGTGTCGTGGCGTCGTCCACCTCGATCGTCCTGTCGAAGAAAATCTCAAGGCCATCGCCACCGCGCTCGATCGCGATGTCGAAGACCTCGTTATCATCGTCCTCGATCGTCCCCGCCACGAAAACCTCATTGCTGACATTCGTGCCGCCGGCGCGCGCATTCGTCTCATCAGCGATGGTGACGTCGCTGCCGGTATTGCGGCCGCTGTTCGCGGCACCGGCGTGCACGCAGTCATCGGAACCGGTGGCGCCCCCGAAGGCGTGCTGACCGCCGCCGCCATTCGCTGTCTCAACGGATACATGGAAGGCCGTCTCGTCGGCTACACCCCGCAGCAGGAAGAACGTATGTCAGGCATGGGCATCAAAGACGTCAAGCGTATCTATCGCGCCGACGAACTCGCGCCTGGCAAGAACATCATCTTCGCCGCCACCGGCGTCACCGAAGGTTCGCTGCTCAAGGGCGTCCGCTTCTTCGGCGAAGGCGTCCGCACCAGTTCGCTGGTCATGAAGCTCAACATCGGCAAGGTGCGCTTCATCGATACCATTCACCTCGACCGCAAGCCCAACGTCGAGGTGCGCTTCTAGCTCCGTTACCGTGGGTGTCGGTTACTGTGGGTGCCCCACCCTTGTCCGCAGGACAGGGTGGGTCCTCCCGCAGCGTTTTAACTCACATCGCTTCCGCCTCTCGCAACTTTTCCTCCCACGACCCAGTTCCCCGAATCCAGTCCCCAATCTGCTACGCTCAAAGCAGCGCTATCGTGGGGAAAACATGAAACTCCGAGTACTCGCTCTCGCACTCCTTCTGTCGCCTGTTCTTTCCGCGGCCGCATCTATTCCGGGAACCGGCACAACCGCGCCCGGCTTCACTTTGCCCTCGCAGGATGGCACCTCGCTCAGCCTCGATCAGTTCCACGGCAAATGGGTTGTCCTCTACTTCTATCCCAAGGACATGACCAGCGGCTGCACCCTCGAGGCGCATAACTTCGAGCGCGACCAGCAGAAATATCTCGCGAAGAACGCCGTCATCCTCGGCGTTAGTGTCGACAGCGTCGATTCGCACAAGAAGTTCTGCACTAAGGAAGGTCTAAACTTCAAACTGCTTAGCGATGCCGACCACAAAGTCACCGAGCAATATGGATCGTTGACCAATCTCGGCGTTGTGAAGTTCGCCTCCCGCCATACATTCCTGATCAATCCCGAAGGCAAAATCGCCAAAGTCTATACCGATGTGGATCCCAAGAAGCACAGCGACGAAGTCCTCGCCGCGCTGGCCGATTTACAAAAGAAATAAACGCATGACCTACGACGCCATCCTTCTCACTTCCTTCGGCGGCCCCGAAGCTCCCGACGAAGTCATGCCCTTCCTCGAAAACGTGTTGCGCGGCAAAAACGTACCCCACGAACGCATGCTCGAGGTCGCCAAGCACTATTACGAGTTTGGCGGCAAAAGCCCCATCAACGATCAGAACCGCCAGCTCATCGCCGCCCTCAAAGCCGAACTCGAGACCCACGGTCCTCATCTGCCGATCTACTGGGGCAATCGCAACTGGCATCCACTGCTTACCGACACGCTGCAACGAATGAAACATGAGGGCGTCCGCCAGGCGTTAGCCTTCGTCACCTCCGCCTACAGTTCGTACTCCGGATGCCGCCAGTATCGCGAGAACATCGCCCACGCGCAGCAGGTCGTCGGCGCTGGCGCTCCGCAGGTCAACAAGCTCCGCGCCTTCTACAATCATCCCGGCTTCATCGCCACCCTCGTTGATCGCGTTCGCCACGCCCTCGCTAAACTTCCCGAAGATCAACGCGAGACCGCGCACCTCATCTACACCGCGCACAGCATCCCCATGAGCATGGCGCAGACCAGCGACTACGAAAAGCAATTGCAGGAAACCGGAAGGCTAGTTGCCGAAGAATTAGGCCGCACCGATTGGCGTCTTGTCTATCAAAGCCGCAGCGGCCCTGCGTCGCAGCCCTGGCTCGAGCCCGACATCCTCGACCACCTGCGTGAACTGAAATCCCGCGGAAACACGACCTCCGTCGTCATCGCGCCCATCGGTTTCGTCTCCGACCACATGGAGATCATTTTCGATCTCGACACCCAGGCCCGCGAGCTTTGCGAGGCACTCGGCTTGCAAATGGTCCGCGCCGAAACCGCCGGCACTCATCCGCGCTTCATTCAGATGATCCGCGAACTCATCACCGAACGCATCGATGCCTCGCAGCCTCGCCTCGCTTTAGGCATCCTCGGCCCGCGTCCCGACATTTGCGCCGACAACTGCTGTCCCATGCCCGCTCGTCCGACAACCCGTTAGCCAATAAAAATGGCGGGCACGTAAATGCCCGCCATCGCAAAACCAGGAACAACTATTCGTGCCCTTCCAGCTGCTCCGGAGCCGGCAACACTGGCGTACCTTCGATCTCCACTGCCTGCAGTTTGTCGGGGGAAAGGCCCAGCGCCGTCAGGATCGTCGGCGCCACCTGCGAAGTCTCCACCGCTACATTGATCGTGGCTTGCCGCAGGTTCGGGTTCGCGATCAGCAGCATCACGTTCGTATCGTCGTGACTGAAGCCGCCGTGTTCTTCCTGCTTCTTCGAGCTGCCGGTATACACTACGCCATAGTTCGGCGTCACGATAATGTCCGGCGTTCGCGGGTCGCCATACGGCGGCAAGCCCGGTGTGTTGAACATCGTCGTAATCGAGCGTCCGTAGAAGATCTCGCCCAATCCCGCCGCGCTTCCATTTGCCTCGATCGTGTTCACCGCCTGTTGCGTGGTCGATTTATCCGACAGCCACAGCAGCGAAACATCGTCTTCCGTCGGTCCAATGCCCGTCGGATTGTTCGGCGATTCGGAGAACGGCAGCAAGTCAGCGATCAAAGTTGCCGGCGAAGCGCCACCCGTTCCGCTTGCGCCCGGGATCCCGTGGTAGCGATGTGGGTCGATCGGCGACTGTCCGTGCTTCGCCGTAACGATGATCACCGTCGAGTCATAAAGCCCGCGCTTCTTCAACTCCGACACCATCTCGCCGATCGCCGCATCCACGAACTGGATTTCCTTTACCAGCGGCGTACTCGGCGTTCCCTGTGCATCCAGGTATCCGCCCTTCACCGTACCGCCCTCGATCAGCTTCTCTCCCACGCTGACCGCCTGGAAGTTCATCCCGAAGATCGCCGGTACCCGTGTCGATCGCGTGCCCGTGTGATCCTTGCCATCGATCTCGTTCAGGATCGCATTCACCTTCACCGTGTCGTAGCAACGGATATTCTGGAAGCTCGTGGTGTAATCGCCCGTCTGCGCGGGATCCGGAATCGGATTGCAGCTCGTGCTGTCAGGTCCCGGCGTCGTCACGTTCAACGGCACGACTGCCGAGTTGATTTCGGGCCCGAAAAAGTCGTCCACGTTCTTTCCGTTCCCCGCCCCGGAGACCGAAAGATACGCCGGATGCTTATCCGACCAGGCCGTATACAGGCCCGCCGCGTGCGCCACGCCGAAGATCGTATTCGTGCGCACGAAGTTCCACGGATAGACCGGCGCGCAATTGTTATACGGATCGCGCGGCAAGCGCTGCGGATCGATCGACCCCAGCCCGGAATCCCCACCGCCATTCAGCTGGCTTTGGTCTTTATCGATGCCCTCTTCGTACTCCGTCCGCGTTCCGTTCGGCTGACCCGGCGTGCACGTTCCCGCCGCTACGCCGTTGCCGGTCGTCTTCGCCGGAGGCGCCAGCACGCGATCGTAAGCCACGTCGTAATATGCGCCTTCCGTACGCGGCGATCCACCGCTAACGATTGCGGTCAGTCCCGGAAACGAGTCCGAAGGCTTCGAGGTACTCGCGTTCGAGTAATTCACGCCGTGCTCGCCGAGTTCCGCCAGGGTTGGGCAATACGACGCGCCGCCATTCACGCTGCTCACGCCGCGCACGCAGTTCTGATAATCCAGCGAGTGCATTCCATCAATGCTGATCAGCAGCACTCGGCTCGCTTTTCCTTTGTAGCTCGATGTTGGACCTTCTTGTGCTCCTGCACTCACACACAACGCCAAAGCCGCCACACACAGCACGGCCAATAGTTTCGACTGGGACATATAGGGCAATCCTCCTGGGAGCTTTAGGAGTACCAGCCGCATATTTCTGAACGGTAAACAAAATGTTTAAGCCGGATGAATGAAGAATCTTTCATGAAGAAAGAAGAAAGGCGGCACTTTTGTAGAATGCCGCCCTGCAAAAAACCACCACCAAATTGCCTTCTCTTAGGTGCGGCGTCGTACAATCCCGCAAGCGTGAAATCCTTCACTACCATCGACGCCTATCTCGCCGGCGTCCCCGAGCCCGCCCGCACCACGCTGCAAAACATCCGCGCCACCATCCGCTCCGTCGTACCGAAAGAAGCGATCGAGACCATCTGCTACGGCATCCCGACCTTCAAGTACAAACAAAACGTCATCCACTTTGCTGCATTCACCAACCACTGCAGCCTGTTCCCCACCGCGTCCGTCATCGCGATGTTCAAGGACGAACTGAAGCGCTATCCGACCAGTAAAGGCACCATCCAATTTCCCGCCGAGAAACCTGTCCCCGCCGCGTTAATAAAAAAAATGGTGAAAGCCCGCCTCGCTCAAATCGAAAGCAAGAAGACCGTGCGGAAAACCTGACCTGATTTTCGAATCAAGAAACTCAGACCTTCAGCGAGCCTCGGAACGACCGGCCGGCATAATAGGATTCCGCTCCGTTGTGATACGTGAAAACCGTGTCATAGCGGCGATCGCAAAACAGGGCTCCGCCAAGTTTTCTGATCGCAGCAGGTGTCTCCACCCAGCTTGAAGTTTTCGTATCGAACTTTCCCATCGTCTGCAACTCTCGATATTGTGCTTCCGTCAAAAGCTCAATCCCCATGTCGGCTGCCATCGCCATGGCGCTATTCGCGGGCCTATGTTCTTTCCGTGACTCCAGCGCTTCACGGTCGTAACAGATACTCCTCCGCCCATTCGGACTCTCCGCCGCACAATCGTAAAAAATACATTCGCCCGTCTTCTTATCCTGGCCAACCACGTCCGGCTCACCGCCCGTTCTCTCCATTTCACTCAGGGACCACAGCTTCTCGGCATTCGCCTCCAGCTTCGCTTGTACCTTGGACCATTCGATACCTTTGTGTCGGTTCCCGTTTTTCTCGAATCGCGCTTTCAATGTTTTGAGGAGTTCCTCACGTTGTCCTGCTGACGGTTCTTTTTTACTGCTACCACTGTTCCGCGCTTTCACTGCACTCATAGCCATCCTCCGTCGTCCGCGTCCTCAACCTCTTGCATTGCCGAATGCAATTCCAATATCCGCGATTAGTCTAGGGTGATTCCCGTCAGAATTTCAACGGACAACGGTTCGAATCGCGAACCGGCCGGGTGGCCCATGTCTCGCGATTTTCGAGACATGGGTTGTATCTGGCTCGCGTCACTGTCTTCTGCTGAAAGGAACCAGCGCGAGTCCGACGCGCCCAAGTACCTGAACAACCGCAACAGCGTCGCCTCGCTCGCCGCGTCCGGCAATCCTCCGGAAGTTCGGCATCCCGCGCGCCAGCCTCAAATTCTGTGTCAAGTCACAAAATCCGACGAATTTCTCTCAACCCGCTACAAACAAACCAAATAGAAACTCCGCCAATGTGTCCGGTTTCCCCCTCCCGAATTGCTATTCTAAAAATAGGAGGAATCGTCATAAAACAGGCGGACTTGTCATGCTGAACGAAGAATCCGCATACCGATGCGGATTCGTAGCCGAAGTACCTTGCGTTTCGCCGGGCACCCCAAGCAAATGCCTGAACTCGCCGGAATACGTGAGCTAACCCCAATCTTTTCTAGATTTTGCCTCTAACCTCAATCGATTGAAGATTTTGCGGAGATTATCTCGCTAACCCGCTGATAACAATAGAGGCAGGGGGGGAGGGGGTACCCTCAATCAACCTTGATCAGTCCCAAATTGGTCGCGCCGTTGATCATGAACTGGATCGCGATCGCCATCAGCATCAGTCCCATGATGCGCATCAGCACCCGGATGCCGGTCTGCCCCATGCGCTTGCTCACCCGCTCCGCCGCGCAAAGAATCCAGTAGGAAACGATCGACGAAAGCGCGATCGCCGCGAACACCGGGATCGTCGTCGACCAGTTGCGCGCGCTGCCGTTCAGCACCATGACGGTCGAAATCGCCCCCGGCCCGGCCAGCATCGGGATGCCCAGCGGCGTGATCCCGACGTCGTCCTTGATCGTGCCTTCGAGGGTTTCTGTCGGACCTTCCTGGGTCGAGCGCTGCGCCTGCAACATATCAAGACCGATCAATAAGAGGATCAGTCCTCCCGCGATTTCAAAGGCCGGCAGGGTGATACCAAAGAGTTTGAAAATCGCTGTCCCGGCAACCGCAAACGCCGAGAGCACGATGAAGCACGTCCAGCAGGCCCGTGCTGCCATGCGCCGCCGCGTCTCGGAATCATGCCGCGCCGTCATCACCAGGAACGTAGGAATCACCGCGAAAGGATCGACCAGGAAAAAAACCGAACTGATCGCCACCAGCGTGAACTGGACGATGTGCGCGGAGAATGCCCCGTGCATAATGTGCCCGACTTGGAAGGCTGCGAATCCCACGCTTCTATCTTCGCAAACAACCCGGCCCCGCGTATCTCCCGCGAGGCCGAATGGCAAAATTTGATCGTTAAACGGCAACTCTGCTTGCGTTTGTCATCCTGGGCGAAGGACGCACATCGTCCGCAGCGAAGGATCTTGCGTCTGGCTCACAACTGCGAATACGTCGAAGTCGACAACTCCGGCATCGGCGGCCATTCCTGCGGTTCGCCGTCATACAACGCAACCGCATTCTCAAACCGCTTGGTGCCATCATGAATCGCGAACTTCGAAGGCTGTTCCTTGGTTCCGCTCCACATCGAAACGCCTGCGTATTCACCGTCCTTGCGCAGAATGTAAAACTTCATGCTCACGAATTTCAGCCGCGACATGTCTCCGTTGTAGTTACGCACGATCCGCTTCAGCGCGTCGATGCCCGCCTCCTTCGGCGACATCCCATGCCGCATGTTCTCCACGATCGTGTGCGCGCCCGCGATCTTGATGTTCTCTTCTCCGCTCCCCGTAGCGCCCGCGGACCCCACATCCTGGTCGCAGTAGCATCCCGCGCCAATGATCGGCGAATCGCCGCAACGGCCCGGAAGTTTCCATGCCAGTCCGCTCGTCGTCGTCGCGCCGCTCATCTCGCCGTTCGACTTCAACGCCGAGCAGTTGATCGTTCCCGTCGGCGGATACAGCACTTTGTGAATCGCCGCCATGCGTCGCTCCGGCTCGATCTCCAGTTTCTCCGCCAGTTCCTCCATTTCGAGGATGCGCTGCTTCAGGTCTTCGCTCTTCGTGCCCGCCGTAGGGAACTTGAAGTTCGGACTCGCCGGCCCCGGACCCCACCAGTCCTGGTTCGACATGGTCTCCTTCCACAACAGCCACACCTTGCGCGAGTGTTCGGTCAACAGGTTCATCGTCGGGAATCCATGCGCGACGCCGAACCGTTTCGCGCCTTCACCGACCAGCATCACGTGCCCCGTATGCTCCATGACGGTCTTCGCCAGCAACGCCACGTGCATGATGTCCTGCACCCCGCCCACCGATCCCGCCAACCGGGTGGGCCCATGCATGCAGCACGCATCCAGTTCCACCACGCCCTCTTCGTTGGGCAGTCCGCCATAACCAACACTGTCGTCGTTGGGATCTTCTTCTGGCCCGCGGATGACTTCGATGATGGCATCGAGCGTATCGCCGCCTTTTTCCAGCACCGCGTGCCCGCGATCGAGATAGTTGAAGCCGTTGGCAGCGCAGATCAGGATGTTCTTGCCCGATCCGGAAGACTGCGGTTTGCTGGGCGTTTGCGCGTTCAGATCGAGTGCGAGAGATGCAGTGCCGAGAGCCGTGGTGGCGATGAAATCGCGGCGGGAGAACTTCATGCAGTGGCCTCCGATGAATTGGTTCGCGGCGGAAGGATACCACGCGGGTCGAAAGCATTTGCGCAGACAAAGCAAAAGCGCGGAGCGATCCGCGCTTTGCCGTGAAACCTGTTGAGAGACTAGCTGGCCTGCTTCATCGAAGTATTCTGGTCGGCGCGGAAACGCAGCAGCGCCGCGATCCTTCCGACGCGATCCAGATCACCGTTGGCCGGGAGATATTGCAATTCGATTCCCGCAGCCATGGCACGCGCCAGCAGCGGATCGGCGATGTCTTCTACCCCGATCGTCGGCTGTCCGCACCCGCTACAGGTGTGCGACATGTTGATGTCGATGTGATTGCAGTTGGTGCACTGCACCCCCGGCGCCGCGAACTTGTCCTCGATCAACAATGTCTGCACCTCGCCCATCTCGAGCGAGCGCAGTACCCGGCGTAGTCCAAGCGCTCCGCGACCATCGCGTCCCGCTTCGCCAATGACCTGGCTGAGCAGGTCGAGTTTGCGTCGGCCGTCTTCTTCGGCAAGCAGCAGATCTACTTTTTCCTTCACCTCTTGCGGAGAAGCGCTCTTGGGATCGATGCGGAACTGCCCGACCAGGTGATCGAGCGTATAGGTATGCAGGTTGGGCCGGATCTCCGACCAGCTTTCGTCGCGGCATCCGATCGCAACCTTGTCGCAATGCGTCCGCTGGCAATAGCTCTGCAGATAGTCGGCAACTGTTTTGAAGTGAACCATCGCATCATTGAGTTCGTGACGCTCGGCATGACCGGCGTCATAGCCCGCGAAGCCATCGCTTTTCCCTTTACGCGGAAGGTCGTTGAAGAAGTCCTGCTTTTCCGTCAACTTTTCATCGGCCAATTCAAAGATGCGCGCTTTCGTACGATCGATCAGTGCGATCAGCACACGGGGAAGAGAATCGAGCACCGGAACCAGCGGCTTGAGATGGAAGCGCGAGTTCACCGTAAGCTGGGTTTTCTTGAGCAGAGGCGGCAGATCATATTCCTTCCAGATCCCCCGGTGGGCACAGGCAAAAATCGCCTTCGCCTTCCGGCCATTGCCCTGAAGTTGATCCGCCATGTTGAGGATGCGATCCACATCCTGCCGGGCACACGGATTCTTGCCCTGCAGCTCAGCCTGCGCTAGCGCTTCGCGAACCATGTCTTTTACAAAAATTGCTTCATGACGATGAGATTTGTCCGACGGAGTAGCCGGCTGGTAGTAGAACGTGAGTGCGCACCCTTCTGGTGAATAGATTTCCGATATCTCGCGAATCTCGTCCCGCGTGATCATTCCTCAGTCTCCTGATGGTTCGGTGGTTTGAGGGTCGTGATTGTTTGAAGTGTCAGGCTGTTTTGGAGTGCTCGATTAATCGGTCGCTGAGCGCATCCTTCACAGGCAATGCCCTCTTTAGGTGTTCGCGCGCGGTGTGCACGCCTTTCCTCACCTCCTCGTGCGGTCTCTGTGTGATGTCGGCGATTTCCTCGACGGTGAAGCCTTCGATCGTATACAGGATGAATGCTTCTCGTTCCCGTCGTCCCGCATCGCGCAGCGTGCGTTCGACGAGCGTGATCATCTCGTCTTTCGCGGCTAGCTCTTCGGGGTTGGCAACCTGATCGTTGGCCGTCAGGCTGCGTGACGAAAGATCGTCGTCGGGTTGGTGGAATTGCAGAACATTTTCATCGCTCGCATCTTCATTGCGCGGATCATCCGGCCGCTCCAGCGCGACGTTGCTGCCGCCGGAGTCTCCTCTACTAAGGCGATCGAGGGCCGCCGTAGCCAACCGATATAGCCAGGGCTCAAGGCGCATTTTTTCGGGTCGCTCATGCGAGTCGCTGAGAGCGTCGCCGATAGCTTCACCGATCACTTCGTCCACGCTCAACGCGCCACGGCCGATCTGTTCGTCATTCTCGCGAGCATGAATTTCTCGCGACACGAAACGCCGCAAGCGTGGCAGGTTTGCGTTGATGTAGCTGTTGACGTCTTCGTTGGAAACGTCTTCCAACTTAACCGACGCCATCGTCTTTTCGAAAGGAACGGTCCCTTCAGGACGTCGCAGTGACCCGCGTCGTCTGCCGGGAAAGCGGTGATGATTGCGCAGTAGGTCTTTGTGGCTGGTTACCTGTTCGATCAACGAGTCGAACGCGGCCTTGATCGCCATCGCGGCATTCTGGTTCGCCTGCTCGGTCGCGAGATCGGTAGACGGCATTCGCAAATTAAGGGCCACCACGAATCCCGCACGCGGCGATTTCTGCAAAACGCTGCCATGCAGATTCACCAGCTCTGGCCGGAAAAGCTGCAGCCTGCGCTCTAATTTTTTGAGGTGTTGTTGAATGGTGGATTCGACGTCGGGGGTCTTTTCCAGACCCTTATAACTAATATGGACGTTCATGCCTACCCTCAGCGGAACACTGCAACCGCTGCTGCCACACAGTCCCTCGTGGGCGAGAATTGTACTCCATACCAACAGACGTGATGCAACATTCGGGGGTTGCAGATTCAGCTTTGGAATCTTGTGTAGAATCGAGATTTAGCGGGACGAGAAGCTGAGGTGAGACAAACCTTTATGAGGACAACAGCTACTCCGTTTTCACAGACGCCCACGCAAAAAGCCTCCGCGATGGAGGCCTTCGCGGTAAATCGAAAGCTGCAGTAATTACCGGTATTCGTCCATTACCGCATCGAGAACGCTCTTTGGCGGACGCAGCACCGACTCCGGCAAACTCGCAAGTGGCGTATCCGTCATGTTGAGCAAATCAAGGAACGTCGGCGCCTCCGGATTCACATAGAACACACCGGTCAGGATCTCCCCTGTCTTGTGCGACTCCATGATGCGCTTCACGGCATTGGCTTTATCGGTTGCGTCGTAGTCCTGTTCTAGCTTTCGAAGGAGGAGTCGTGAACCATCGTGCATCGTGACTGCAGTCGTCGTTCCCTCGTCGTAATCCACGTCGATCTCTTCAAAGTGCGGCACGAAGTTCAAGTCGTGCAACGGCTCTTCGTGGTCCTTCATGAACTTATACGACTTCGTGGAACCCTCGTGGTCATTGAAGGTCACGCAAGGCGAAATCACATCGAGCATCGCCGTTCCCTTGTGTGCGATGGCTGCTTTCAACATGGTGTGCAGTTGCTTCTTGTCGCCGCTGAACGAACGACCCACGAAAGTCGCGCCCATCATGATCGCCAACGCGCAGGTATCCACCGGCGGAAGATCGTTGATCACTCCCGTCTTGAGCTTTGAACCCAGATCCGCGGTGGCGGAAAACTGGCCCTTGGTGAGCCCGTACACACCGTTGTCTTCGATGATGTAGATCATCGGGATGTTGCGGCGCATCAAGTGCACGAACTGGCCCATGCCGATCGATGCGGTGTCGCCATCGCCGGAGATGCCGATCGCCATCATCTTCTGATTTGCCAGTACAGCGCCCGTCGTAACCGAAGGCATACGTCCGTGCACGGAGTTGAAGCTGAACGAGCGCGACATGAAGTATGCCGGTGTCTTTGACGAGCAGCCGATGCCGCTCATCTTGACCACTCCTTCGGGCTCAACCCCCATCTCGTACATGGCGTCGAGAATACGTTCTGAAATCGCGTTGTGGCCGCAGCCGGCGCAGAGCGTTGTCTTGCCGCCGCGATAGTCGAGCACGGTCAGGCCGATGTGATTCGTCTTCGGTGGCGGAGTCGTTGTCGTCGCCATTACTTCACCTCTTCCTGCGCCAGGACCGCATCGGTCACGGTGCGCGCGTCGAGCGGCAGGCCATTGTAGTGGCGCACGCTGCGCAGCTTGGTTACGTGCTCGGCCTTGATATCGAGTTTCAGGAGGTCGAACATCTGGTGGTCGCGGTTTTGGTCGACCACGTACACGCGATCGTGCCGCGCGATGAAGTCGTGGACTTCTTCGCCAAACGGGAATCCACGCAACCGCAGGTAGTCGATACCGACGCCGTATTCCTTCAGCAGTTGAGAGAGCGACTCGACCATCGCGTGATGCGATGTTCCATAGGCAATAATGCCGACTTTCGCTCCATCCTGCACTAATTCCGCCGGAGGAATGAGCTTGCGGGCGGTAGCAAACTTCCGCGCCAGGCGATCCATGTTGTTCACGTAATCGTCCGGGCGCTCGGTGTATTGCGCTTTCTCGTTGTGTCCGCTACCGCGCGCGAACCATGCTGCCGAAGGATGCCTCGTCCCCGGCGTGGTGCGATATGGAATGCCATCGCCGTCTACGTCTTTGTAGCGCGCGAAACCGCCGGCCTTGCTGAGATCCTCTGCCGAAAGCACCTTGCCGCGCTGCAACGGCTTGTCGGGATATTGAAACGGCTCGCTCATCCAGTTGTTCATACCGAGATCGAGATCGCTCATCACGAACACCGGTGTCTGCAAGGTCTCTGCAAGATCGAACGCCGTACCGGCCATCTCGAAGCACTCAGCGACCGTGCTCGGGAAGAGCATCGGATGCCGCGCATCACCATGCGACAAGTTGGCAACCTTCATGATGTCGCCTTGCGAGGTACGCGTCGGCAGTCCGGTCGAGGGTCCCACGCGCTGCACGTCCCAGATCACCGCGGGCACTTCCACGTAATAGCCCAGTCCGGTGAATTCGGCCATCAGACTGATGCCCGGGCCTGCCGTTGCAGTCATAGCACGAGCGCCCATCCAACCGGCGCCCAGCACCATGCCGACCGCGGCAAGTTCGTCCTCCGCCTGCACGATGCCGAAGGTCGCTTTACCATCGGGACCGACCCGATGCTCTTTCATGTACTCAATCAGGTTCTCAACCAGCGAGGACGATGGCGTGATCGGATACCACGTCACCACACTCACGCCCGCGAACATGGCACCCAGTGCGGCCGCGGCGTTACCGTCGATGATGATCTGCCCCTCGGTCTTGTTCATCCGCTCAACGCGGAACGGATCTTCTTTGGTCAAGGAACCCGTAGCGTAGTCGTAGCCTGCTTGCGCGGCGTTCCAGTTCAGGTCGGCGGCTTTGACCTTCGTCGCAAACTGCTTGCGGATCGCCTTCTCGACTTCTTTCATGTCGAAGTTGAGAAGCTTCGCAACCACGCCGACGTAGATCATGTTCTTCACAAGTTTGCGGAGTTTGGCTTCCTTGCAAACCTCGGCGACGATCTTGTCGAAAGCGACGGAATAAAACGTCACATCGCTGCGTAGCTCGCGAAGATTCAGCGGTTCGTCATAGAGCACGACCGCGCCGGGTTCCAGCGAGAGAACGTCGTCCTTCGCAGTCTCGGCATTCATCGCGACGACGAAATCAATTTCCTTCTTGCGCGCAATGAAGCCGTCCTTGCTGGCGCGGATCGTGTACCAGGTTGGCAGGCCGGCAATGTTCGACGGAAAGAGGTTCTTGCCAGAGACAGGGATGCCCATCTGGAAGATCGTGCGGAGTAGAACCGTGTTCGCCGATTGCGAACCCGAACCATTGACCGTCGCCACCTGGATGCTGAAATCGTTGACGACCGGCGTCCGCTGCGCTCCGAGCGGCGGCGCAGCCACTTCTGTTGTTGCCATGTAGTTCCTTTGTCTTAAAGCCCCACTGCGAGATACTCCAATTATATGCCCGGAAAGCGGTACGAATCAGTGGCTGGAAGGGAACGGGCAGAGTAGGTTGCTGAGCGGGGAAATAGCGACGTGACCGGCGGGGTTAAAGTGGCTGCGACGATGCGAGTGGTTCGCAATCGCGGTTCTGCTACGTCGATGATCCCGCCTGCCCCGCTGCAAACTCGGCCAGCAATTCCGTGATCTGCTGCCGCACCGGCTTCGGATACTTCGTCGCATAGTCCAGCAATTTCCCGCGATCGATCCCCGAGACATCGAGTTCGTCGGTAGCAGCCAGGAGTCCTCGTTGCCGTGCGAGGTAGATCCAGTCGAGCAGCGCCTTCTCCGGTTCGGCCACTTTGTAGGAGCCGTATAGAGTGCGCTTTTCTTGAAAACCCCAGAAGAGCTTCGGAGAGATGTGTTGGTAGATGACAGCGAAGGATTTCGAGCGAAACTCGGCTGCACGGCCCGTGGTAGCGCATGTCAGATATTTAGGCGACTGGGTTGAAATCCCGGATTCGCGCAAGACAGTCTCCAGAGAGAGATAGGAGTCAGGGCGTAGCTCGTTGATCAATTCGCGTCCCGATGTATCGCGTGAGGTGCGAATTAGAAAGATTGTCTTCCCCAAGTGTTCCACGAGACCTCGTTCTTCCTGCCGAACGAGGCCTTGGCGAGCAACCTCGACGTGTAAGCCGAGTTCCTTCGCCACTTCGTCCACCCGCAGAACGGCGGCACGGCGCGATTTTTCGGTTACGAACTTTGCCCAGTCCATCGTCACCTCAATTGAGCCACTCCGCAAAAAGCACGCCGAGAGCCGCACGCAGAGGCTCAAAGTCTTGGGTCGCTAGATCGCGGTAAACCTCGTTGGGAAGAACCGGTCGAAGTTCGAGCTCACATTGTTTTGCACTGACTTGCTCAATCCGATGCGCAATGAAATCGCGATCTTCCAGGCGTTCCGATGCTCGGCCATCCGAAAGATTTGCCGCGAGAGTTTCATTGAGCGCCGCGCCGGTATCCAGTAGGAGTTTGATATCGAATGCATCACGCGTCTTAAGCATGCGAC
Source organism: Acidobacteriaceae bacterium (assembly GCA_003151155.1). GTDB lineage: Bacteria > Acidobacteriota > Terriglobia > Terriglobales > Acidobacteriaceae > Korobacter. The sequence goes on along the minus strand of PLWX01000087.1, from coordinate 65,851 downwards.
GGGTCAAGAAGGCCTCCGCCTTCTGGAGCAGCATCCAGTTCCGAGTTACGATTCTCGCTTTGACCGTTGGGGTCGCATCCAGGACGAGGGGAGCTTCGATCAATTCGCTATGAATCACTCCGCTGATTCGGGTCACGTCGATGGTGAAGAGGCGTTCCCCGGCAGAGTTGACAAGCAGTTTGTGAAGATCGGGCCCTGATCGAATGACGCTGAATTCGGGAGGAGAGATGCGCAGGAGTTTCGCCGCTTCAGTGAGAGGTACCGATAGAGCAGCGAGAATTTCGTCGGTGCCCGGGATCGAATCGTTCCCCACGAGGAGATCAAGATCGCTGGAAACCCTCGAACTTCCGAAAAAAATTACCAGTGTCGCGCCACCGAAACAGACAAAGGTCGTGGGAAATGCAACGAACAAGGAATGCAATGCCACTTCCAGCAGAACATTGACGATCGCATCCTTTTCGTCGAAGCCGCGAGCCTCATAGTCGGATAGTCGATCTCCAATGTTCATTACGATAATCTAGCATAAATGCTATAAAAACGTAATATATTTTATACATAACCTTGAAATATGCCGTAAATGCTTGTTTTTTGAAATATATCTAGGCGTTTGCCTTCAACATCTGCTCGGCGTGCTTGAGAGAGGTTTCCGTGAGCTTGGCGCCGCTTAACATGCGGGCAATCTCCTCGGTGCGATCTTCGAGATCGAGCGGTCGAACTGTCGTTTTCGTTCGTCCTGATGCTTCCTTTTTTTCGATCAGGTAGTGGTGATCGCCAAACGACGCGATCTGCGGCAGGTGGGTGATGCACAGCACTTGCTTGGTTTTGGAGAGCGCCTTCAACTTCTTGCCGACGGCTTCCGCGGCGCGACCGCCGATACCTGTATCGATTTCGTCGAACACCAGGGTTCGCTGGTGAGCGGGATCTTTCTTGCTGCGACTTTTGCCTGCTTCCACGCTTGCCTTTAGCGCCAGCATTACCCGCGAAAGCTCACCGCCCGATGCGATCTCGTCGACAGGACCGAGCGGTTCACCGGGATTTGCGGAAATCATGTACAACACTTGATCGAAACCGATGACCGTCCAGTTGGATTCTTCATCAGTACCGCCAATCTCGATTTTGAAGCGTGCCTTCATTGCAAGATCGTTGATCTCCGCTTCGACCGTCTTCTCCAACTTCTTTGCGGCGTCATAACGCTTGCGTGAGAGAGAGCGCGCGGCTTCGAGATACTCGCTCTCCGCAGCGGCAAGTTGTTTTTTCAGGACGCGCAGCACCTCGTCCTTGTTCTCCATCTCGTTGAGTTTTCGTGCAAGTTCTTCACCGTAGGCGATTACTTCTTCCAGCGATTTACCGTACTTGCGCTTGAGGCGATCGAGCAGCGCAAGCCGATCCTCGACTTCCGCCAGACGTTCGGGAGACGACTGGATTCCCTCGGCATAATCGCGCAAAGATGTCCCGATATCTTCCACCGAGATCCGGGCCGATTCGACGACGGCTGCTTGTTCGCGAAACTTCTCGTCGAAACGTGCCAGATCTTCCAACTGTTTCGCCGCGGCGCGCAATTGCTCCGAAGCCGATCCCTCGCCTTCATAGAGGTGATCGAAAGCGCTCATAGCAGCCGTGTAGATCCGCTCGGAGTTCGCCAACACGCGCTTCTCGGTTTCCAGCACTTCATCTTCGCCGAACTTCAAATCGCCCTGTCCGATCTCCTGGTGCTGGAACTTCCAGAGATCGAGCAACCGCAACCGGTCTTGCTCATCGCGCTCGAGATCTGCGATACGCGAGGAGACTTCTTTCCACTTCGCGTGCGCCGTCGCAGTCACTGACAAATCGGAACTTGCATATGAGTCCAGGAGCGCCATTCGTGACTCAGGATCAAAGCCCAGCACCGCTGCATTCTGCGCGTGGATCACGGCAAGATGCGGGGCTAACTGCCTCAGCACGCCGACGGTCGCCGGTTGATTGTTGATAAAGACTCGACCGCGGCCATTCGCTGTGATTTCCCGCCTCAGGATGATCTGATCGCCTTCGGAGTCGAGGCCATTCGCTTCCAGGACCGCGGCAATTCCGCTTGGCTCTGCTTCGAAGACCGCTGCAACCACAGCTTTCTCCGTGCCATGGCGAATTACGTCTGCCGATGCTTTATCACCCAGCAGCAGCGTCAGCGCATCGATGAGGATCGATTTACCCGCGCCGGTCTCGCCAGTCAGCAGGTTCAGCCCCGGGGCAAACTCCACCACCACGTTATCGATGACCGCGTAGTTTTCGACGCGCAATTCCAGGAGCACGGTAAGACTCGAATGAGGAGATTTCTCGCGCAGGATAGCACGAAACACAGGCTTTCGCCGTAACCCGCGGGAACCACAATCGTTCACAGCAATTCACGAGAATCCCGCAGTCAATCCGATGCTTCGCCGTCGAACTGACTATAATGGAACTTACGCATCCCACGGATGTGAGACTCTGGTTTCATTCCGGTTCAGGCAGGACTTGGCAAGGCTCGCAATCCTGCATTTGTTCACCCTGGGCCCGAGAGGCTCACTCCGCGACGCGACAGGTGCCGTTCAAAGCGGCGACCTGACAGACAAAAGATGGCCTATCACTTATTCGCATTTGCCGATTCCGGCGAGATCACCAGTCTGTTTACCAACAGCGGCCTGGTGGCACGCGCGGTTCTCTTCATCCTCTTTGCATTCAGCCTGTTCTCCTGGTCGATCATCGTCTCGAAGCTCAGCCTCTACCGCCGCGCGCGAGTGCAGAGCGGACGCTTCGTGCGCGCCTTCCGCAAGGCGCAGCGCATGCAGGATGTCGCCAACGTGGCTGAGCAGTTCAAGCCCAGTCCGCTGGTGCCAGTGTTTGAAGGCGCCTATGAAGAATTGCGCCGCCAGGGGACGCGCCTGAACGTAGGTTCAATCCAGCGCGCCACCCAGATCGCGTCGAGCGAAGAGTTGACTCGCCTCGAGCGCCGGCTTCCATGGCTCGCTACGACAGGCGCCGTCACCCCGTTCATCGGATTGTTCGGTACCGTCTGGGGCATCATCGATGCTTTCCACGGACTGGGCGACGCCGGTTCCGCGACTCTGCGCGCAGTCGCGCCTGGAATCTCAGAAGCGTTGATCACCACTGCCGCCGGATTGTTTGCCGCCGTGCCCGCCGTGATCTTCTACAACATGTACATGAACAACATCCGCGAGTTCGGCGCGCGCATGGATGATTTCAGCCTCGAGATTCTGAACACCGTGGAGCGAGTTGGCACAACCCCGGCTCCGCAGCGTCCGGGCGTTGACTTGGTGGAGCGGTAAATGGCGTTCACCAATAATCACGGGCGCACACAGTCTTCGCTCTCTGACATCAACATGACCCCGTTCGTGGATGTCGTGCTGGTGTTGCTGGTGATGTTCATGGTGACTGCGCCGATCCTGCAGTCCGGCATCGATGTGGCCGTGCCGAAAACGAAGACCGTGAAAGAGATCACCGAAGAACGCCTGGTGATCTCCATTGACAAGCAGCAGCGGGTTTACTTCGGCAACGATCCCGTCAACATCCATGACATCCCGCAGAAAATTCGCGAGAAGATTCGCGATCCTAAAGGACAGGCAATTTTCCTGCGTGCTGACGAAAACGTGCCCTTCGGCGCTTTCGCTACCGTCATGGACGCGGTGAAGCAGTCCGGTATCACCAACGTAAGTATCGTCACTCAACCGCTGACCGAGAAGAATGGCAGTACGCGCTGAAATTTTCGAAGAGCATGAGCACTGGGCCACGGGGCTCAGTGTGTCAGCCACTCTGCACGTCGCATTGACGCTCGCGATCATCTTTACGGGATGGATCCAGTTCCATAACTCCGGCGAAAGCTGGGGCGGTACAACCTCGGGTGGTGGAGGAGCAATGAGCGCGACGCTGGTCGCCACCGTGCCTCTGCCGCATCCTCCGACCGAGAGCCAGAACGTGCTGGCGAACGAGTCGAAGGGACTGACACAATCCGCGCCGGCTGTGAAAGAAACGCCGCCGCCCGATGCGCTCGCGATTCCCGATAAGCAGACGAAAAACAAGATCAAGGAAAAAGCTCCGACCCCACGCGACATAAAAAAAACACCGCCACCGGTGCAGCAGGCCGCAAACGAGATACCTTATGGTGAAGGCGGCCAGGTCAGTTCGGTGTATAGCAACGCCGGGACGAGTTTTGCCATTGGCAACACCAAGGGCGGAATCTCGATGGGCAGTAATGGGGATTTCGGCAATCGATTCGCTTATTACGTGGACGCAGTTCGCCGAAAGGTGACGGAAAACTGGTTGCGCTACGAAGTGGATCCGCACACTCCGCCGGGTAAGCGGACTTACATCACGTTCGACATCAACCGCGACGGCAGCCCAGGCAACGTTCGCGTGGAGCAATCGAGCGGAATTCCATCGCTCGACATCTCCGCGACACGAGCACTGCAGCGCATTGATACGTTCGGACCGTTGCCGGGTGGATATTCTGGAAATAAGGTTTCGGTAGAGTTTTATTTTGAAAGGTAGTTGGGCCTCGCATTTTGCAAGCGATTTTGCGCCCTTTAGCGGATGGAACCAGCGTTTCGCTGTTCGATCCTACAGCTTCGAGCAGCTCTGGTTCACACTCAATCTAAGGACAGTAATGGGATCCGTAATGCTAAGAAAGTTCGCAGTTTTCGTTCTTCTGCTCATGGCGTGCTTGCCGCTGGCGGCGCAAACCGATTGGATCCGCACCGGCACGAATCTCGGCGTCGAAAAAGTTCGCCTCGCCGTCCCTGACTTTAAGACCACGGCATCCGGCAGCGAATCGCTTCTCACGGCCTTCAATACCACGCTTTGGAACGATCTTTACCAGGCCGGTCTCTTCGATCTCGTCTCCAAGAGTTTCAACCCCGTGCAAGCTCCGGGACAGCCCTCCGAGGTCAACCTTGCGCAGTGGGGAGGACCTCCGCCAAACGCCAGCATGCTCGCCTTCGGTAATCTCAACGTTGGCGGCAGCGAGGTCACCGTGCAGGGCTGGCTCTACGACGTGAAAAATCCGCAGTCGCCACAGGTGTTGGGAAAGCAGTATAAGGACGGGGCGACGGTCGAGAACGCTCGTCTCATCGCACACAAGTTCGCCGATGAGATCATTTTCCGCCTCGGTGGCGGATTGCCGGGGATTGCCGAGACGAAGATTTACTTCATCAGCAACCGCACCGGGCATAAAGAGGTTTGGGAGATGGATTACGACGGCTCGAACCAGAAGCCCGTCACGCACCTCGGCTCGATCGCGCTATCGCCGCGCATCTCGCCTGACAATGCCCGCGTGGCTTTCTCCTGGATGTCGAACGGCTGGGAGATCGGCATGTATTCCAACGAACTCGGACGCCTCGTGAGTTTCCCCCGATTCGGCGGCACAAACTCCGCGCCCGCGTTCTCGTCCGACGGAACCAAGCTTGCATTCTCGTCCTCGCGTAGCGGCGATCCTGAAATCTACACCGTCGATGCCGTTAGCGGCAGCGGCTTGAAGCGCCTCACCGACGTGAAGGGCCCCGATACCTCCCCGGTCTGGAATCCGAAGACCAATTCGCAGATTGCGTTCGTCAGCGGACGCACCGGCCTGCCACAGATTTTCACCATGGATGCCGACGGCTCCAACGTGCAGAAGATGACCGATCAGGGTTATGCGATTTCACCCTCTTGGTCGCCGAACGGCCAGTTCCTCGCTTTCGCATGGATCCGCCATTACGGTCCCGGTGCGCCAGGCGCGCAGGATATTTACATCATGGACGTTGCCAGCCATCAGTGGGTGCAGCTAACCCACGACGGCGGCCGCAACGATTTCCCATCCTGGTCCCCGGACGGGCGTCATATCGTCTTTCAATCCAGCCGTACTGGCCGCGACCAGATCTGGTCGATGCTGGCGGACGGAAGTCAACAGACCCAACTCACGAATGCCAGCGGCAACAGCATGCCGAATTGGAGTCTGAAATAGTTTAGAAGTGGAATTCAGAGTTCTTGTCTCATATTCTGTAGGAAATGGCGGGCACACCCGCGCAACGAGGACCGGTAGAGTCTTCGGAATTGGAGGAGTTAAGTGAATCGTAACCGCATGAAGTGGGCTCTTATGATCGTGGTGCTGGCGATGATGGTCGCCGTCAGCGCATGTGGAAAGAAGAAGACCCCACCGCCCCCGGCACCGCCACCGCCGCCACCCGCAGCCCCGACGGCCACCTTGACCGCGAGCCCGAATACGGTAAACGCTGGTCAGCAGACCACTCTGAGCTGGCAGACTTCAAACGCCACCGACATAGTGATTGACGGGTTCGGTACGGTCGATGCCAGCGGTTCCAAGCAGGTTACGCCCACGGATTCCACCACCTACCACCTGATCGCCAAGGGTGCCGGCGGCACGCAGGAAGCCACTGCGCGCGTAACCGTGACCCAGGCGACCACGCAGCAGCCCTCGGAAGTCAGCCTGACCGAAGAACAAGCGTTTGCGCAAAATGTGAAGGATATTTTCTTCGATTACGATGCGTACACGGTTCGGCCTGGCGACCAATCTGTTCTGCAGGCGAACGTCAACTACCTCAAGCAGCACCCGAATATTCACTTCACCGTCGAAGGTCATTGCGACGAGCGCGGTTCGACTGAGTTCAACCTCGCGCTTGGCGACAATCGTGCCTCCGCGGCCAAGAACGCAATTGTGCAGTTGGGCATCCCCGCCGCCAGCATTCGCACCATCAGCTACGGCAAGGAAAAGCCTGCTTGCACCGAGAGCAACGAACAGTGCTGGCAGCAAAATCGCCGCGCACACTTCGTCATCTCGAAGTAAAATCACGCGGCGAAATCCTTCCCGCTCTCCGGAGCGCGGAGGACTTCGCCGCTTTTTTTGTTTTGCGGTATAAGAAACGGCACGACTCAAATCGTGCCGAAACGATGCACCCTCAATCGGGCGTTAGCCCTCGCGGTTGGTAATCCGGATAACCTGCGCCGTCGCATCGCGTCTTGTAACATAGCTAGTTACTCCGGACCAGCCATTCCGCATCTAACATAGGCATTGCCATGCGAATTCGAAATGTTGTTCTCAGTACCGCGCTCCTCACCTTGACGCTCATGCCGGCGCAATCGGCTTTTGGCGTAAGCAAAGAAACGATCCAGCTGCAAACCCAGGTCCAACAGCTACAGGACCAGATGACGCAGATGAAGCAGTCGTTCGACGAGCGCATGGGCGTCATGCGCAACCTCCTCGAACAGAGCACCGACAACATGAACAAAGTGACGCAGGGCGTGGATGCTCTCACCCGCACTTTGCAACAGCAGCAGCAGGAGTCTGGCAACAGGACCGACCAGGTCAGCAGCCAGATCCAGTCGCTGCACGATTCTGTAGATGAACTCAAAGCCCGCGTCGCTGCGCTTTCCAAGAAATTGGACGACATGGCGCAACAAGGACAGAACATGAATGCTGGAGCTGTGCCGAACGGCGGTGGAGTTGCTCCGACGACCGGGCCTGTCGCGCCACCGCAGCCGGCTGCGCCTCCCGCCGACGTGCTCTATAACAACGCGCTACGCGATTACAACTCCGCGAAGTATGACCTCGCTAACGGTGAGTTTGGCGACTTCATGAAGTTTTATGCCGACAACGATCTCGCCGGCAACGCCCAGTTCTACATTGCGGATATTGAATATCGCCAGGGAAACTTCGACGCTGCGGTGAAGGATTACGACAAAGTTCTCGAGCAATATCCCGGTGGTAACAAGGCCCCAGCCGCACAGTTGAAGAAGGGTTTCGCACTCCTCGAACTCGGCCAGCGGGATGCCGGCGTACGCGAATTGCGTTCACTGGTGAATCGCTATCCACGTTCGATCGAGGCCCAGCAGGCCCGCGATCGCCTGGCGCGCCTCAGTCCCGGCGCGGGAACGACTAAAAAGAAGCCCTCGTAGATCACCATAGCTGGCAACGGAAAACGCCTCCCCGTTCGGAGGCGTTTTCGTCTGTGCTCCTTACTGTTCAGGCGTTACGGTTACATCTAGCTCGAATTGCTGACCAGAGTTGATATCGTCCACGCTACCTACTAAGGTTTGCTTTCCAACGGGCGCTAGTGGCGTTGAACGGCCTTTCACTTGCCGAACCACTCGCTCTGAGCCGGTTGCCCCAGGCATCGTGCTTAATTCCCAGCCGATCTCGAGCCCCACATTCGAGCTTCCCACCGGGTTGATACGCGCGTCGCAACTGAAACCCACGTCTTGATACTGCAGGCCTTTTTCACCCCCGAGATCAATGGGAATGCGATTACCCGTCCGGACCTGCGAAGTGCTTCCGTTGCTCTCCGCCGACATTACGAAGTTGTGAGTGCTGAGAACTTTTCCGTGATCCAGTTGCTTCAGAACGAACTCCAGCCTGTACCTCGAATGTGGTTCGACTTTCTGGTCCTGTCCAAATGCAAGCGCGCTTGCGATCAAGAAACACATTAGAAACGTTCGATGAATCATTTTTCTTCCTCTCTTCCGACGGGGGGGATTTGCAGTGCTTGAATCTCGAGTGGTTGGCTTCCCGCGGTCAAGTCGTCACGGTTTGTGCCGATGGATGCGAGCTGCTTCGCGGCCGAGTTCCGCGCAAGACGCAGAATCGCCTCTTCTTGTGCAGTGAGTGGAGGGACAACAATCGGCACACCCCGGCGACTATTGTCTTCCGCTCCTAAGTGCGAAGCGCGGACGGGTGATCGCTTCTGCATGCGCTGGAAACTCGGAACCTGGATGCTGGCCTGAACTAACGGAGGCTCCTGCACGTCTGGTTGGACGGGGAGAAGCCGGTAAAACACGAATAAGAAGACGGCCGCCGTCAGCGCAGCGGTGAGACTGAGCGCTCCTAACCAGTGACGACGTGATCGTTGCTGGTGCAGAGTCGCTATGGTTCTCGCCTCGAAACCTGGCGGAGCCTCGATTTCACCGCAATCCGTCATGGCTTCGTCGAACCAGGACTCAAATGCATCTATCGTCTCCATCATCCTTCCCTCCTTTCCAAAGATTGCTGCCGCAACCGCGACTCCCATTTCTGTTTCATCAACTCACGCGCGCGATGCATGCGGGTTCGGACCGAAGCTTCGGGAATGCCGAGAATGACTGCGACGTCCGCGCCACTCAACTCCTGTACCGTGGAAAGCGTCACCACGTCCTGCAAATCACGCGGTAGCGAGCGGATTAGCTCGTGCAGCAGTCGCGTGCGCTCATCGCGCAGGAGTTGGTTCTCCACATTAAGCACCTGCGACTCCGGTTCGGCCACCGACTCGATCGACACCTCGTCATTGCGGCGATGATCGAGTGCACTGCGCCATGCGATTTTCGCCAGCCATGCCCTTGCATCCCTGATGTCATTCAACTTTCCAGAGCGCAACGCCCGCAGGAACGTGTCCTGAGCGGCATCTTCGGCAGCGTGCGAGTTGCGCAACACCGAGAACGCGATGCGATACACCATCTGCCCGTGTTCGCGGACGCAGCTTTCCCACGCGGTTTCGTCCGACGCCTTCGTCCAAAGCCGCACCGCGATAACGTCGCCTCCGTTGCGCATCTACCGTAAAGACGGCAGCGGGACGGATATGTTCTGAAAAATGTTTAAGGAGCTATTTGGCGGGATCGGCGAGCTGCAAACTTCGTAAGCAATACCGCAGTTCCAAACTTAATTCCCGGATGCGCATGCCCTCGTGCGCGCCCACTTTGCACGCCAGCGCAGTTCGACTCGGTGTGCCTTCCCCGAGATCGTACGTGACACGGCAGTATTGGCAGTCTTCGTTCCAGCAAAAGCGTCCCATGGCTACATCTTCGGGAGCGAGATATTGCAGTGCACGCAGCAGCGAATTATTCTCGGGGACTTCAAAGATCCGGCCGGCAATCTCGATTTTCAGGAGACGGTCAAACGGTCGGTAGAGAGCCCCAGCCGAACTCATAGGGTCAGCATATCAACAGAGGAACGCCAAGCGTAGCCATGAAAAAGGCTGGAGCCTATCGGTGGTAACGCCTGTGATAGTTCCTTGCTTCCTGGCGAAATTCCCGCTTGAGGCGCAGACAACGTGGACTACCGGGCGCAGCTCCGCATTCGCGCTGCATCTCGTCGTGAACGGCCTGCAAGTGGGCTCGTGCATCAAGGTCACCCTGCCTGGCGTGCGCCGGCACACCGCTGTTATCGGCACGTGCGCCTGCGCCCACGATGAACATCGTTCCGATACATAGCCAACGCACGATAGGCCCCATGAATCTCTCCCGCGCCCGTTTTGCAACCGCATCCAGAGTTGCGCGTTTACGTTGCTCCTCCGACGGCTGGATTGCAAGCCCCAAAAGTGTGATGACCTTCGAGTCACCCAAGGCAACATCCCAACCGAATCTGGACTCTGTTCAAGTGAGGAGCCTTCATGTCTAAAGATCCAGATGCCAGCAAGGGCGCGGTAGCCCAAGACAAGCCCGGCGAGACGTCCAACGTTTCCATGACCGGCCAGAACGCGCACCGCAATAAGGGCGAGACCATGCAGGGGCAGGATTCCGACTTCCCCGAACCGGGCGAAAACGAAGAACACTCCATGGAAGGCCAGACCCAGCACTCCCGATTCGGTGGCGATCCCGCGCAATCGTCCGGCAAGCAGACTTCCGAGGGTGAGCAGAACGATCAGGATACGGTCGAGCGCCAGAAACGCAATCAGAACGATCGCAAAGAAGACCCGCTCGCGTCTTGAGGTCACACCGGAGAGCTTTAAGAGGCGCCCAACCGGGCATTTTTTTAGGCGAGGACTACCAGTTTGCGGTTGGTCTGAACTTGCTGCGGTTCCCTTCCCGCAACTTTAATTTCGCGGGCAAGTTCGCTACTTCTCGCGTCCAGATTTTCCGTCTCATCGAGGGGCGTGCCATCGAGAGCGCTTGCACCGAAACGCAATGCAATCTGCACCAGTTTGCTGCCAAGCATTTCCCAGTACGCACGAATGTGTGGCACGGCGTCGAGCGCAAGACGCGCGATCGCGATCTGCTTCATCTCCTGCATCCCGGTCGTCACCGGTACGTTCAGGCTGGTGCTCGCGTCGGGATCGAAGGAGACCGCCGCGAAACTCTCCCCACCCGGACCGCGAAAACTCAGCAATTCCTCGGCTTGTTGCTCTGGACTCGAGAAGCTTCCGCCTCGTCGCACAAGAATAGAGGGGACGGCAAGGCCTGCTGCACGCGCGGCATCACGGACTGCCGACCGCTTTTCGGCGGTGCCCGCGTGATGCCACATTCGATGACGTAGCACAGGTAAGAATATTTCAGCACCGCTCCCGATCAATCCATCTGCCCCCGCTCGCCGCAGTGAGTGACAGAGTTCCTTCGGTTCTCCGACGGCCGCAATTTCCTCTACGGTCAGGGCTGACACGATCACATCCGGCCGAAGACTCTTCAAATTCTCGATTGCGCGAAAGAGTGCCTCCAGGTCAGGGCTGTTAGGGCTGTTATTGAGAACCACAAACTCGTCGACGCTTTGCCCAGACTTCTCCACTTGCGATAGCAAGTCGTTGGCCTGTACGCGACGGCCACACATAGCGCAGCCGGCACTGCTGGCTGCTCGCGAAAGCGCGATGCTATCGACCGAGCAGAGCGTCGCATGCCCGTGCTTACGTTCACGCGCATGGTTTGCCAGCCATCCAATCGCGAGAATGTCCTTCGACACATAAAGCGCTGTAACGTCCGCGAGATCAAGTCGCTGTTTGCCAACGATCTTTTCGTGAATGGAAGAGAGCCGAGGATCGTCGGTTTGGAAAGGGTACGTTGATTTGCTTGTGGTCGCCAGAGACATCGCTATCGATGATAGCGCAGGTTCGGGATTAGTCGCCTGCAGCCGCCGTCATATAGGCCGGTGCCAGCGCATGCGATCGATTGCCGCCGGTTGCCTTCGCCACGTCGAGCGCTGCCTCTACGCGATTGATCACTTCGGTGACGATATCGACGGGATCGAAATGTGGATTCATTACCGCTTCGGCGATGCCGATATTGATGGGTACGGCCTGTTCACGTCCGGGAATTTTAATTGTCCCGAGCACCTTGCGAAGTTTATCGGCGACGAAGAAAGCGTTCTTATCGGTCGTGTCCGAGAGTACGACGGCGATCTGGGTCAGGTCGTAGCGCACTGCCACGTCGTTCTGGCGAAGATGAGATTGAACGGTCTGGCCAATCTGCTGCACCACCGAGTCGACGACCGCTTCTCCCATCTCGCGCGCGAGCGTACCGGCCTTGCCGAACTCAATGATCATCAGGGTCACCGGCGCATTCGCTTGCAGTGCGCGCTTAACCTCCGACATCAGCACATCGAGGTACGACGAACGTTTTAGTAGTCCCGACTTTTCTTCCGTGACTGCCAGATTCTTTACCAGGCTACGAAGCTTGGCGTTATGCACCGCCAGGACCATTTGATCCGCGATGGTTCGCAGGACGACCACGTCCGTCTGTCCCCAGACGCGTGGGGTGCACTGCATAAGAATTAACAGCCCTGCATGTTGATCGCCTTCGGCAAGCGGTACCGCAAGCAGCGATTCGATGCCAAGATTCTCGATGACGTCAAAAACTTCAGCCAGTTCGTGTGCACCGCGCGCATTGGATATGGATACCATGCCCATCGTCACCGCAAGCGGCTGCAGAACGGCGATCAGTTTTACGATCGAAGGAACATCGGATTGCGGAATGCCCGGAGCACAGTATTCCAGCGCTGCCGAGGGCGGCTTCCCAGGGGAACAAAGTCCGGCAACGCAGCGACTGGCGTTCCAGTGCCGTCCAATGTCGTTCACCGAAGTGAAGAGCACCGCCTTTACGTTGCCCTGGCGATAGATGTTGCGCGTAATGTCCGTGACTCGCGAGATGTTATCGACGGAGTTCTCATTCGCTGCGCCATTTCCCCTGCCGTCCCCATAAGGATCTGCGCTGCGATTTTTCGAAGTATTCGCGGTTGCAAGTTTCGCCTGCTCGCCAACTGTCTTCGGCGAATATTGCGGGAAGAAACCGGCGCTCTGATAAAGTTCTCGCAATTTGTCGCTACGCTCTTCTTCGCGCGGAAACAGCTTGTGAATTCTCTCCAAGCGCTCAACCGCTTTGGCGCGCATCGAGTACTGCATGAAGATTTCGGCTTGAAGGATAAGATCCTCAAGTACCGTCGTTTCGCTGCCTTCGCTGGTCTCTGAGGACTCCGAAGCCGACGCGCTTCCGCCCGCTTGATCCACTTTGCTGACAAATCCAAAACGATTGGCAATCGCATTGAAACGATTGTCTTCGATCTTGCCACGCAGCAGTTCCAGTCGCTTCTGGTGTCCAGCTTCGTAGGGATCCACTTCCGCTGCTCGATCGAGGCAATCTCCAGCCTGGAGATGTTCGCCTGCCGCATAATGCAAATCGAAGAGTCGAAGCAACGTCGCGCAATAATCGTGCTCGCGGTTGTTCTGGTTATAGAGCTCGACCATGTAATACAGGAAAGGGATCGAAGGCGCGCGAGATTCCACCATCTCCTGCATAATCTGAACGAATTCACGACGGCGTCCGGTCCTCGCCATCTGCTCTTGTAGTTTTCGCGTCAGCCTAAGGGCGTTGTCGTCCTGCTGGAGGGAGATGAAATCGCCGATGAGCTCGAGAATTTCGTCGAGCTTCCGCGAATCAAACTCGTATAACTTCCATACCACCGGCTCCGCCTGTTCCACGCGTCCGGCAAGCAACAGTGCACGCGCGTAAGCCTCGCGCGCCTCCACCGGGCTCGAAGGATAATTTGCCAGCGGTTCCAGAATTTGCACCGCATCTTCGGCTTCCCCTCCGAGAAGCAGAGCGTGCCCGTGTCCAAATGCAGCACCGGGATTTGTGGGATCGTAACGGTAAGCCTGTTGATAGAAATACGAGGCGTCGCCAGCTGACTTTTCAACCAGCACGCCAGCCTGCACGAAGGCCACGGCCGCTGCCCTGGTATCGCCCATCTGCGCCGAAAGTTCACCCTCTTGCGCGAAGTTCTCGATCAATGGGTCGAGAGAAGACATACGCCGATAAACTTCCAGCAGGTCTGCAGTCTTTTTCGCAGCGCGATATTCTTCGGCCAGGCTGGCATATGCCTCAAGCGCTTCTTTGCGGTTACTCTTTTCCTGGATATGCGCGAACTGCAGCATCTGCTGCAAAGTTGGTTTCCCGACCCGCGCCAGCTTCTTGTAGGTGATCACGGCGCGCGCATTGTCCCCGGCGGCGGCTTGGCCGTCGAAGATGTGCGAAAACATGGTTGCAGCTTCCGTGTTCCGGTTCAATCTGACGCAGAGCTCCGCCGCGGTCTGGCGAACCCCTAAGTTTGAGGGTTGCTCATCCAGGATTTGCAAGTATTCCTCGAGGGCACTGTCGTGTTTTCCTCGCTGGAGATACTTCTCGGCCTTTTCCAAATGCTTGGAAATATCGGACATGGACAGGGTGGCTCTCGAGTACCCTTCATTGTATGCAGAAGGTGCTCACACCAGCAATGTAGTGTTACCTGAGAGAGCCGCTGAAATCCACCCTAAATCCCATCGAAAAGGCTGCCTGACGGGTGTGCCGAAGGTAATCGGAAACACAAACGCGCAGTCAGATTCCGCCGTTCACGGCTCGTCTGCTGGAGGTAAGGATGCAGCGGACATAGTCGGTCACCGTGGTGTGCGTCTTCACGCTTGCGGAACTGGGCGCCATGGCGGCGACGTGCACGGCATCCTGCTGCACCTGCTTTCGTGCCTTCATCGCTTCGCGCTGCGCGACGCGGGCCTGCATACGAGCCTCCATCGCGACCATGCGCGCAGCTGCTTGCGCCTTGCAGACCTCCGCACGGCTAGCGGCGATCTGCGCTTGGATCGCAGGTCCGGATTGTCCGTGGACAACCGCGAGCACGCGATGATGCGATAGGAACAGCCCGGCGTTGAGAACGACTAAGGCTGCAATGGCTTTCGCGCCGTTTGTATTTAGGTTCATGGCTGAACTCCTACGGATCGATGGACGATCCCCGGTAGAGTAAGTTAGCGCTACCACCCGGCATCCGTCCCGCGCCTGTCCCTGCGATTCGGTGTTCGTCCCCACGGACTGCAATGAACCTGGTTCGCCACTCTCGTCCCCACCCGGACCTAGCTTGACTTTCGCCTTCCTTTCGCTATACTGCGGCCAGCGGGCTCTTTAACTTCTGACTCGAAGGAAATGCACGATGGCGCTGACTCGGCGGCAACGAGAGATATACGACTTCATCTCGCGATTCGTGGACTCTCACGGCTACTCGCCCTCCTTCGAAGAGATCGCCGAAGGCGTCGAGCTCTCTTCTCTGGCCACCGTTCACAAACATATCGGCAATCTTGAAGCGAAAGGGCTGCTCAAACGCGACTATAACCGCGCCCGTTCTATCGACCTCGTAAAGCCCAAGGGACAATTGAAGCGGGCCTTTGCCGCTGCTGCCGCCGCCAATACCGCTTTGCCCTTTCTCGGCCGCATCGCTGCCGGCCAGCCGATCGAAGCCATCAGCAACCCAGAGACGATTTCTCTCGGCGATTTCACCGGAGCGAAAGACGTCTTCGTCCTCGAAGTATCCGGAGAATCGATGCAGGACGAGCATATCGTCGATGGCGATTACGTCCTCGTGGAACGTACGAATACCGCCCGCGATGGCGAGATCGTGGTGGCTCTCGTCAATGAGTCCGACACCACCCTGAAACGCATCTATCGCGAAGGCGCAACCGTGCGTCTGCAACCTTCCAATGCAAGGATGGAACCCATACGTGTTCCTGCCGAGAACGTCCAGGTTCAGGGTCGCGTCATCGGCGTCCTCCGCAAGTACTAGCATCTGTAGGCTGTTTACTAGTACGGATACGTCTTTCGTACCCACGCACTTGCTGCTTTTCTTTTTCCACGAAGCTGGCTAACTTCTATACTCGCGAACAGAGTTCCACGAACTTCCGACGCTTACAGAATGAACTGAAGAGGCGGGAATTCGGCTTGCCATCATGTGCGCTGCCCGGGAGGATCAGATGAAGAAGGCCTTATTGCTGGTAGTTCTCATTTTCACGATCGGAGGGATGGTCGGCTGCGGATCAAGCAAGTCGTTTGACGGCTTCAACCGAGGCAGTGGTGGCAGCGGCAGCAGCGGAACAATTCAAGCTGGCAATTGGGCGTTCCACGCGACGGGTGGGATTAATGGTGATATCTACATGGGTGGATATCTATCCGGGTCGAGTTCGAGCTTTGGCGGAAAGATGCAAGTATCGGGGACGAGTGCGACGGGTTTTACTTTAGCAAAAGGCATCACACCAATGACGATCTCGGGGAGTGTTAGTAACGGAACGCTGACGATGACAGGCACCGCTGGCTCATCAACCTTTACCATCAGCTTCCCGAATATCAGTAGCAGTGGGAGCACGACCACGCTCGACGGCACCTATTCGGTGGTCGGTGGGTCCGATACTGGCGACGCGGGCTCGGTCGGTGGACTTATTGTCCCGGACGGCGCCTACACCGGCACATGGGCAGGCGTGAGCTCGATTTCGGGGGGAACCATGACCTTCAACTTCACAGAAGGCACTACCCCCAACACCGACGGTACTTTCCCCTTGACTGCGACAACGGCACCCGGGGTAGCGTTCAGCGCGGTAACCGGCTGCGTCGTAACCGGCACCTTGGTATCGCAGTTCTCTTACGCGGCGGGGCCGCTAGTGGTTCTAGACGCCACCACGGTGGACAACGGCGTCGCCGGCGAGGTGCGATTTGTCGGTTTGACCAACAGCTATGTGACCCCGAGCCAATTAGCAGGGGCCGGTTATATCTACAACGGCGGGTCGGCATGCTTCCTGGATAATTCGGGATCCCAAGTCAGCTTTGGCCTTCTCAAGCCATAGCTCAACGGTACGGTTCAAAAAGCGGAAGCTGCGGCTTCCGCTTTTTACTTGGTGATCTCTTCTATCGACAACCGGCTGCCTCGCGGCAAATAGCTCTTCCGTCGGAACCAATCTTCCATGTCGTGTTGCAATCGATCGAGCGGAACCCGGGCACCAATTTCCATGCGACCGTCGGCCGTGGGGATGGTGTCGTCAAAAACGGAATCGTTGGTGAAACTGCGCATGCTGAAGCTATCGAGCCACTTCATCAGGCAAGGCTTTCGCTCGCCCTCCGATTCATACTCGACGCGGATCTTGCGGGCAAACATGATGCCACCAGCTTAGCGGAAAATCTTAACCACGGACAGGCCACCAATTTCGGCTCTCTAAAATCAATTACGGTCTGGCGTTAGATGGCGTTGTCCCAGCGTGAGCCGAAGGCCCGGGGAATGCTATCTTGTCGTTCGGGCATTTGAATCCGCATCCAGGGAAAGGGATCCCGCTATGCCGGCCTCAAGAATAACGATTCTCTGCATCGATGACGATCCCAATGCTGTCATGATCCGTCGGCTTGTCCTGGTAAGCGCCGGATACGAAGTGGCTACAGCAACCGACAGTGTCGAGGCCTTGCTCCTATTCGCCGAACAGGATATCGACCTCGTCATCAGCGATCACTTCCTGCGAGGCACCACCGGTGGAGAAATTACCGCCCAGATGAAAGCGATCAAGCCCGCGGTTCCGATTGTGATCATTTCCGGATTTCCCGAACGGCCGGACGGCACCGAACACGCCGAAGTCTATATCGAAAAAGGTGGTCCGCCACAAGCCATGTTGGCGATCGTTGCCGAACTGTTATCTAGGAAGGCAACTGCCCAGGGCGCCTGATCGCGTTAAGCGGGGCTTTCTTGTTGTATCTGAAAAGAAAAGCGAAAGTGCTCCCCCATTCGGTACCTTGGTAACTGTATTTTCCCTCCGCAAAGCGACATGATAATCGGCATGAAAAGCAGCCTCCTCAGCCGCATCATCTGGACGTGTCCTCACCAGTTCACCTGGCCCCGGCGCGAAGAGAGCGGAGCCTATTACCAGTTATGCGTGAACTGCGGTTCGAAGTACCGCTATGACTGGAAACAGATGCGCCGTAGCGGCCTCGTGGAAAACGATCTCCCAGCCGAAACCAGGCGCTCCCACCGTCAGCCCAAGGTTACCTGGACCGCACGCGATCGCCGCTTGCGGCACGTCGTGCCCGTCTCGTTTTGTGCCAGTGGCAGCGAAACGTGGATCTCCGGAACTTCCGAAAATCTCAGCCGTTCCGGCTTGTTATTCCGCAGCGAAAGCGAACTAGCGGTCGGAATAAGCATGGAAATCAAGCTTGAGATGCCCGAGGAACTCACCGGCGACTCAGCAGCCGATGTAACCTGCAAGGCCACCGTCGCTCGCGTCACTCCGGTTACCGGCAAAGGCAAAGAGCCGGAAGCATTCCTGATCGCTTGCACGATTGAAGATTACGATTTTGGAAAGAAGCCGGTGGAAGGCACGGCAGCTGACGCGAAGCGGCACGAGCTTCATCCTGCCGGGCAGAAGAATTAGCTATTTTCGATAGCGCTGAAGCATCTGCTGAAAGCGCGGATCGGCAAGCAAAGAAGAAAAGTACGGACTATTGTTGATCGCCGCGAAATCTCGAAAACCGTGATCGAAGGCCTTCTGCATCGTGCTGAGGGCCTTTTCCTTCTCTCCGTGTGCGGCGTACGCCGCTCCCAGCCAGTAGTAGGAGATTCCCGAAGGCTTCAGGTCGATCGATATTGTGGCGATCGCTTTCTGATACTCGCCCTGCGCGAGGTAAACCTGCCCAATCCCGAGCGTGGCCGAATTCGCTTTCGGACTGATCTGCCGCATCTGCTCGAAGGCGGCCATCGCTTCGGGAAACCGCTTTTCTAAAATCAACGCCCGCCCCAGATGATAGTAGGCGGGATACAGCGACGACTGCAGGCGGATCGCCTGGCGTGCTGCGGCCTCCGCTTCCTCCGGCTGTGGGGGCTGCAAATAGCCGAGCGCCCAGGAGAGTTGATCGGAGGCATAGCCGTTCTCCGGATCGAGTCTTACAGCCGTGCGGTATTCTTCCGCCGCGTGCGGGTAGTCGTACTTGTCCGAATACACCGTGCCCATCGCAATGTGAGACTCCGCAACTTTCGGATCCAGCGCGAGTGCCCGTTGGGCATAGCTTTCCGCGCGCTGCAGGTGCGCCGGGTTGGCGTCGAGGTTGCGATAGATTTGTCCCTCGACCCACGCTAACCCCGCAATAGCCAAGGGATAATTCGGATCGGAACGCAGCGCCTGTTCGAAATTTTTACGGGCGCTTTCTAGCGAATCGGCCTGATCGAAACTAGCAACGAGCGCCTGGCCGCGCAGGTAGGCATCGTAAGCCTCGGGATTTTGCGTGTAGCGATGCTGGATTGCCTGTTGTTCCTGCGGCGTCAGCTTTAGATTGAGCGATTGTGCGATCTTCATCGCCGTCTGCTCTTGCAACGAGAAGACGTCTTTCATTTCGCCGGTGAAATCGTCAGCCCACACTTGGAAGCCACTGGCAGCGTCAATCAGTTGCACGTTGATGCGCACCTGCTCTCCCGCCTTGCGCACCGTACCTTCAAGCAGATAACGGACGCCCAGCAGTTTGCCAACATCCGTTGCGCTTTTGTCCGCAGTCTTCGCGGCGACGACGGAAGAATGGGAAGCCACGTCGATACCCTGGATCTTCGAGAGCTTGGTGGTGATCTCGTCGGTCATTCCATCGCTGAAGTAGGAGCTATCCGGCTGCGCGCTCAGGTTCTGCAGCGGCATCACCGCGACAGAAGGCTTCCCCGAAGTCGTACCCGAAGATCCGGAAGTACGCTTCGCATTCCAGGCGATGCCTCCTCCGGCAAGAATGGCCCCCAGCACACCGGCAGCGATAAAAACATTTCGCTTGGATGTCGCAGGCGCGGGTAGCACGCCACTGCGTACCGATTCGCTTCCGCGCTGAATACGCTTCAAGTCGGCCCGCAACTCCGCGGCACTCTGGTAGCGGAGGTCGCGATCCTTTTCCAGCGCCTTGTTGACGACGCGTTCGAGTTCCAACGGTACTGCGGGATTGATGCGGACCATCGGGGTGGGCGTCGCGTCCAGGATCGCTTTAAAAATTACGCCGGTGCTTTCGCCCTGGAACGGCAGAGTGCCGGTTGCCATCTCGTAGAGGACAACCCCGAAGGAGAAGAGGTCGGTGCGCGCATCGAGTTCCTTCGTGCGCACTTGTTCGGGAGACATGTACGCGACCGTGCCAAGGGTGGAGCCAGGGCTGGTCAGGTCTTCGTCGCGCACCACGGACAAGGTGTTGGCCGACGCCACTTGGTTGGCCGAAACCGCGGCCGCTCCCACTTTCGCCAATCCGAAATCGAGGATCTTGGCGTGGCCGCGCTTGGTCAGAAAAAGATTCGCGGGCTTGATGTCCCGGTGTACGATCCCTGCGCTATGCGCGGCGTCGAGCGCGTCGGCGATCTCAACCGCGAGGGTCAGCAGTTCTTCGAGGTCGATGGGGCGCCCGGCGATGCGATGCTTCAGCGTCATACCATCGAGAAACTCCATGGCGATGAAGGCCTGTCCGTTCTCCTCGCCGATGTCGTAAATGGTGCAGATGTTGGGATGATTCAACGCCGAGGCCGCTTGCGCCTCGCGCTGGAAGCGAGCCAGTGCCTGGGCATCGCGAGCGACATTTTCCGGCAGGAATTTTAGTGCGACGAAGCGGTGAAGGCGCGTGTCTTCCGCCTTGTACACTACGCCCATGCCACCGCCGCCGAGCTTTTCAACGATGCGGTAGTGCGAGATGATTTGGTCGATCATTCTTGATTGTGCGGGGTGACCATCTTATGAATGGGAAGCGCGCGCGTCAATGAAGAACGAAGTGCCGACAGCGTAACTTGCCCTCGCTCATGCCTCCAACATATACTCCTAAGGTTTGCCTGAAGGGCTCTCTTTCCTACCTGAAACTGGCCAAAATCGCCCTCCGGAAACGTCCTAATGGAGATTGCATGACAACCGCAAGTACCTCGCTAGAAGAATTAAACCCGTGGGAACAGCAAGCCCTACGCTTCGATGAAGCTACCACGAAACTGAATCTTGACGAAGGCATCGTCAGCGTTCTGCGTGTTCCCGCTCGTGAAGTCACGGTCAACATTCCTGTTGGCATGGATAACGGCAAGATTCGTATGTTCACCGGCTATCGCGTGCAACATTCATTCGCCCGCGGCCCCGCGAAAGGCGGCGTTCGCTTCTCTCCTGAGGTCAGCATCGATGAAGTGCGCGCTCTGGCCGCCTGGATGACTTGGAAGTGCGCCGTTGTAAACATCCCCTTCGGAGGAGCCAAGGGTGGCATCATCTGCGAGCCGAAGACGATGTCGATGGGCGAACTCGAGCGCATGACGCGCCGTTATACGGCGGAGCTTATCGAATTCATCGGTCCTGAAAAAGATGTTCCCGCTCCCGATGTGAATACCAACGAACAGACGATGGCATGGATGATGGACACCTACTCCATGCACATGCGTATGACTGTGAACGCGGTCGTCACTGGCAAGCCTTTGAACATGGGCGGATCGCGTGGCCGTCGTGAAGCAACCGGCCGTGGCGTGATGATCACCGCAGACCAGGCGCTCAAAAAATTCAACCTGTCTCGCGAAGGGACCCGCGTCATCGTGCAAGGATTCGGCAATGTCGGCTCCAATGCGGCGCAACTCATGCACCAGGCAGGCTACAAAGTCATCGGCATCGGCGAGTGGGACGGTGGTCTGTTCAACTCCAAGGGCCTCGACATCGATGCCCTCGTGAATCACAAGGCGCATAACGGAACCATTCATGGCTTCCCCGGCGCCGAGAAGGCTACTACCGCGGAATTATTGATCGCGGATTGCGATGTGCTCATTCCTGCCGCCACCGAGAACGTGATCACCACAAAGAATGCTTCGCAGATTAAAGCTAAGATAATCATCGAAGGGGCTAACGGTCCGACCACCTCTGGCGCCGACGAAATATTGAACGATAAAAACATCTTCGTCATGCCTGACATTCTCGCCAATGCCGGTGGCGTTACCGTCTCCTACTTCGAGTGGGTGCAGNNTATTTCGAGTGGGTGCAGGATCGCCAGGGCTATTTCTGGAAAGAGTCGGTCGTCAACGAACAACTCGAGCACATCATGGTCAGCGCGTTTGAAGACGTCGTGAACATGTCTGAACAACATAAAGTTGCAAACCGGATTGGTGCTTACATGCTTGCTATTGACAGAGTGGCATACACTATCCGGCAGCGCGGAATTTATGCGTAGCGTTTGAACCCCACCGGGATATCGGGCAGGGTGCTAAAAAAGGGACGGCCAACGAGCCGTCCCTGCGTCATTTTCGGGGTAAAATCTCGCCACTGCTGTACGGCCAGTCTCGCTCGCAGAATTGGATTCTGATGAAACGCAAGCAGCCCCTGCTCCGGATGCTTCTGGTGGTTACGGTTGCTCCCGGCCTGCTCGCCCTCATTGCGACGATGGTCGTTCTCCGCCCCCTGACCGCCTACGAAGACGGTTTCCACGGCCCCGACGAGATGTGGCACGACATCCTGCGATGGGTCCGGACCGGCGAACTACGATTTCCCAGTTGGCGCCAGGCCACTCGCGGCCATTTGCCACGCCACCGTGCATCCTGAAATAGATCTTTCGCCTCCGATAAGTCACCAGCATTGCTTTGGGTTCTTGGCTGGAGGATAATCGATTGGTTGGCTTCAGCCCGGCCAAAGCCCCGCAGTGAATTTACCGAACTACATCACGATGTCCCGGATCTTCAGCATCCCGCTGCTGATCTGGATCCTTCTTACCCACCGTATCGGCAGCTTGCACGGCGAAAAAGAATTGCTCGCCTCTTCCCTTTTCATCCTGGCGTCGATTACTGATGGACTCGACGGCTACCTGGCACGCAAACGTGGACAGGTCACAACCATGGGCATGCTGCTCGATCCGCTTGCCGACAAACTGATGGTCACAGCCGCGTTTATCACCTTGGTGCAAGTGAACCCGCATGTCGTCAGCGCATGGGTCGCAGTCATCATTATCGGACGCGAGTTCCTCGTCAGCGGCTTGCGCTCCATCGCTGCGTCGGAAGGCTTCACCATTCAGGCCAGCGACTTAGGCAAGATGAAGATGGTCGTGCAGATCGTCGCCGTCGTCGCCGCAATCCTCGATATGCGCTGGTGGGACGCTGAATGGAATTACGGGTCGTTTCACTTCGTTCTCGGTATCGATCTCGTCGCCAAGATGGCCATCTGGTTCATGGTCGCCCTGTCGCTGATTTCGGCGATCGATTATTTCGTGGGCTTCTGGAAGAAAATTGACCGGAGTTCCGAACGCCGCCGCCGGCGTTCTTTTGTTCTTTCGCGACGGCGCAAATCGTCCGATGTTGCAGCCACCTAGCCAATCCGTTCTTGCAGTGCCCGCCGAGTATTCTCCCGCTGAGCGAGAGATTCTTCTGCAACTGGCACACCGCGCCATCGACGCCCGTCTTCACCGGCATCCCCTGGAACTGACGCCATCCAGCCCGCATCTTACCGAACCGCGTGGCGCATTTACGACACTCCACCTGCGCGGGGAATTGCGTGGGTGCATTGGCTACGTGCTGCCGGTGGCGACCCTTTACAAAACCATCGCCCAGACCGCTGCCGCTGCCGCTTTCGAAGATCCGCGCTTTGAGCCGGTGACAGCAGCCGAAGCCAGTGAACTCAAGATCGAGATCAGTGTGATGTCTCCACTGTTCGACGTGACGCCCGACCGAGTCGAGGTGGGAAAACACGGCCTTCTCATCAGCTTTGAGAACCGCCGAGGCTTGCTGCTGCCGCAAGTTCCCATCGAGCACGGCTGGGATGGGGAAACCTTCCTCAATGAAACCTGCCGGAAAGCATGTCTCCCACTCGATGCTTGGCGCCTCGGCGCTCGGATTGAGGCGTTTACCGCCGAAGTGTTTGGCGAGTAGCCGCTCTTCTCGAATGACTGCAAGAAAAAATGCGCCGCTCTCGCGGCGCATCTCGCAATACTTTATTTCCTAGTTGCTGCCACCCGTCCCACTTGCATCGGCTGGCATCACTTCGAATCGATCCCCAATCCGGATGTCCTCTACCGAGTATGTAACCATCGCGGTTGCGGTCGTCGGCGTCGTGGTTAGAACGACTGCCTCGCCCAAACTCCGAGTTGGGATCTCGGAAAACCGCTTGGGCTCGGTACGGGGTTCTTTCAGCTGATCGTCTTCGTAGTCCAACGACGCCAGAGACTCACGATCCGCCGGATCGTAATCTTTCATGGCATAACCACGTATCACCCGGAGATAATCTCCCGGTTTCAATCCCTGATTGGATCCGATGTTGACGTAAAACTTCTTGCCTTCGCCCAGGTAAACATCAAAATCCTTGCTCAGAATGATCCGACCCTTGGTCGCGCCCTTCAGGGCGACGAAATGCTTGAATTCATAAGGCCGCGGATGAAATGTAGCCAGCGGACGTTCCTGGAATGGAACTACCAAGTCGCCTGGCACGATCGCGTCGCAGCTGAAGTCCACGTGTGCCACGGCACTGTTGCCCAGGACGAAGCTGACGGTCGCCTGTGCCATGTCGTAGAAGAGGGTGCCGGCCTTCTTCATCTCTTTCACTTGTTCGTCGTAAATTTCGAAAAGATTGGGATCTTTGGCGCGGCGAATGATCGAAACCTTCTGGCCTTCCTGCCAGCCCGATCCCGCTAAGTAGATCGAGTCGTTCTTATAGAATCGCGAGGTGTTCGGCGACTCTTCGCCTGCCAGCACATAGCTGCTGTTCGGCACATCCTTGGGCGACATCCACCCGGCGCAATAAACGTCGGTGTAAGTAGCCGCTATGCCCTTTTGCACGATGTTGGAAGGCAGCACTGTGGGAGAAACCTGCGTATTCTCCTGCG
Source organism: Acidobacteriaceae bacterium (assembly GCA_003151155.1). GTDB lineage: Bacteria > Acidobacteriota > Terriglobia > Terriglobales > Acidobacteriaceae > Korobacter. The sequence continues at coordinate 41,047 of PLWX01000087.1, read as the reverse complement.
GGGTGGGAACTGCTCCCCCTTGCCCCAAGGCAGCCGTGCTGACCGCGAGTGAAACCAGAAGCAGAACGTTCTTCATTACTCCTCCGTTAGCCCAGACGAAGCTACGACCAACTTCGTGTAATCCATGGCGTTGAGGCGGTTGAACCGCTCACAATCCACGATTTTGCCACCCTTTTTGCACCATGATCAGTGCAATTTTTGGGTGTCCGCATGCGGCGGAAATTGTCTCTCCGGGGGGACCGCAATGCGTCCGCATGTCATTGACGATGCAGAACTATGGCTGAGGCGCAAACGTAACAGAGGAGTAGCTGCCGGTCAAGAATCCCTTTGTACCATTAGTAACCCCATAGGTGCAGAATCGAGATTTGTCTTCCGTAACTTGAAAAGAGGGTTGCACTTCGATTTGTGCACCGTTACCATCGCGTCGGCGCTCGGAGTGCCGTACCCTATACCTTCGAGCAAGGAGCCTATGGCGACCACCATCTTCAACGCGCCCCGCATCCTGCGTTCCCGGATTCCGCGCGTCTGTGTCGCCGTCATCGGAAACACGCCTGAAGATATGATCGAGAAAGCCGAGACGCTGATCCGCGAAAACCCCTTTCTGGAGTTGCGGTTAGACTATCTCGCGAATCCTGCGGCAGCACTTCCGAAGGTAAAGCGCTTGCTCGAGACCCGGCCTGATGCCGTCTTCATCGGCACCTGCCGCAGAGCGTCCAACGGCGGGAAGTTCAAAGGATCGGCAGCCGCACAACTGGAGATTCTGACCAAAGCTGCTGCTGCTGGTTGCCAGTTGCTCGATGTCGAACTCGAAACCGCCGAGTCGGTAAAAGCTGCAGAGCTCCAGAAGCTCCGTAGTGCTGCCTCGCTCATCCTTTCGTACCACGACTTCAAAGCGACGAAGAAGCTCGAAGAAACTTTCGCCCGCATGGTGAAAGTTCCCGCTGAGTATTACAAGGTCGTTACCACAGCTACCAGCCTTTACGACAACGTGGTCATGACGAAGTTCCTGGAGAAGCATGGTCACGATTATTGGCTGATTGGTCTGTGCATGGGCGAACAGGGCTTGATCAGCCGTATTCTCTCTGTGCGCGCGGGGAGCGTCTTTACGTTTGCGGCCGCCAGTGCCGGAGAAGCCACAGCGCCGGGCCAAGTGACCTATCGCGACCTACGTAGTACGTTCCGCATCGATCACGTGGACGCTGCCACCCAGATTTACGGCGTTGCCGGCGATCCCGTCGCGCATTCCTTGTCCCCGGCGATGATGAACCTGGCGTTCCGCCGCGAGAATGTAAACGGCATCTATCTCGCGCTGCAGACCAAGAAGATCGACGACCTACTCGCCTGCATCCAGAACATTCCGATTCGCGGCTTAAGTGTGACCATGCCGCACAAACAGGAAATGGTCAGCCACTTGGCAAACGCCGATGACCTCGTGCGCAAGATCGGCGCTGTCAACACCGTGGTACGTGCTCAGGATGGAAAGCTCTACGGCTTCAATACCGACGTCGGAGGCTTGGTTGGCCCGTTATCGGATCGCATTAGCCTGAACAACGCGCGAATTCTCGTGATCGGCGCTGGCGGCGCTGCCCGTGCCGCAGTCTTCGGTTTAACTGTACGCGGGGCGCAGGTTTCAATCCTGAATCGCACCCTTCCCAAGGCGCAGAAGCTGGCGCGGGAAGCCGGCGCCAAAGTCGTGAAACGTGCTGACCTGAAGAAGCTCGACTTCGACGTGATCGTCAATGCCACGCCGATCGGTATGGGAAATCCTAAGGCGAGCCCGCTGGAACCCGACGAAATGCGCGCACGCATCGTCTTCGACATGGTTTACAACCCGGTCGAAACGAAGTTGATCAAGCAGGCGAAAGCAAAAGGAATCGCAACCATTCCCGGCCTGGAAATGTTTGTGCAGCAAGGTGCGCGTCAATTTGAAATTTGGAGTGGGAAGCCGGCGCCAGTGGAAGAAATGCGCGGTGTCGTGATGAAGGCTTTGGGTGAAGTTACTTCATCAGAGCCCGTTGCACCCATACCTCCGCCTGTCGAAGCGGTTAAGCCAGAACCCAAGCCGGCAGCTCACAACAACAACGGATCGAGCGCGCAAAAATCGCATGCCCCTGCGAAAAAAGCTGTTGAAGTGAAGAGTTCGAAGAAGTCTGTCGCACACCCTAAAGCTGCGAAGCACGCAAAGAAAGTGGTCGCCAAAAAGCGCTGAGCATCTTCCATATTATAACACGTGTTATAATCCAGCCATGGGCACACGCGTAAAAGTCACAACCGTTGGAAGTTCTGTTGGAATCGTCCTCCCCAAGGATGTGCTCGCTAAACTCCGCGTTGACAAGGGCGACAGCCTTTACATCACGGAGACGCCTGACGGCGTTCGCCTTACGGCATACCAACCGGATTTCGCTGCAAAAATGGAAGTGGCAGAACGTGTCATGCGTAAACATCGTGACGTGCTCCGCAAACTTGCAAAATCGTGAACGAGCCGATTTGGATCGACATACCCGAAGCCATGGCGATTCACGAGCGTCAAATCTCGGAGCACGGTGGGCGAGCCGGGGTTCGCGATAATGGATTGCTTGAGTCTGCTCTCCATCGGCCGAAACACCTCTATCACTACAGTTCTCCGTCCCTACCACAACTTGCTGGCGCCTATGCGGTGGGAATCATTCAGAATCATCCATTCAATGATGGAAACAAACGCACAGCCTTGGTGGTAGCGCTTACGTTTCTTCAGCTCAACGGGCTGGAGCTCTCCGCACCTTTGGAAGAGGAATACTACGTGTTCCACGGAGTCGCTTCCGGCACTACGAGTGAGCAGCAGTTAAGCGCGTGGCTTGGTCATCACGTGACCAGGCAGTGATAGACACTTTCTTACGCGCTGCGCAACAGCACGGCTCCCACCAGGCTAAACGTAATCGCCACGCGAACCGCCGCACCCACACCTGAGCTCTGCACACGAATTACTTTACCCTCATATTCCCGACGCGCGGCCGGCGGCAATTTGCTGGTATTTACGGTTACGTGGACGACTTCGCCCACCTGCGGAGAATGTTTTGTGAACAAACAAATCCCCGAATCGTTAACGTCTTTGATCCACGCCACGTGCGTGGTATCGCCCTCGGAAATCGTGCCGCCAGCATGAATGGATTTACGGGGAGAGCGCCGCTGATCTACGTTTCCCATACCCATTGCTTGCGACGCTCGATGGCTCTTAGTCATGGTTTACCGTCTCCAGGCCAGCTCATTATGCAACTCGTCCGCCACATCCTAAGCTGCTGGATCTATTGGGCCAGAGCTCGTTTCCTAAGGTCTGCGGATAGGAAATTTCTGCTCGCGGATGGCTCGTTTCTACCCGTACTACAACACCCCGGCTCGAGATCGGGGACCAGCCGCCTTACCCATGACCGAGAAACGGGATACACTGACTCTGCTTATGGCCAGCAACAAAGGTTCGCGCGTATTTCTTTGGGTGGTTCTGGGCGGCGGCGCATTCTTTTTTTTCGTAGCCGTCCTCTTCGTAATCGTCTACGCGGCGGTGCGCTCGGATAACCGTGCTGACTTTGGCGGCTTCGGCGATCGCATTGCAGTCGTCGATCTCGACGGCGTCATCGTCGATCCGAAAATCGTCGTCGATCAGCTGAAGAAATACGGGGACGACAGCTCCATCAAGGCTATCGTGCTGCACATCAATTCGCCCGGAGGAGGCGCAGCAGCTTCGGAAGAAATTTATCGCGAAGTCCGCCGCCTTCGCGACGAAAAACACAAGCGCATTGTCGCCTCGATTGAAACCGTGGGTGCCAGCGGCGCGTATTATGTCGCCTCTGCAACCAACAAAATCTATGCCAACGAAGCCAGCATTGTCGGCAGCATCGGTGTTATCGCCGAGTGGTACAACTACGGCGATCTCATCAAGTGGGCGAAGTTGAAGCAGATCACTCTCAAGGCCGGAGAATTCAAAGACACTGGCTCCCCCACGCGCGATATGACACCCGCCGAGAAGGCGTACATGCAGGCCTTGATCGACGACATGCACCAGCAGTTCATCCACAATGTGGCAGCTGGCCGCAAAGTGCAGGATGATCAGATTAAAGGCATTGCCGATGGCCGCGTCTGGACCGGCCGCCAGGCAATGCCCATGAAATTGATTGACCAGATCGCCGATTTTCAGGCAGCTGTCGAGGACACCGCTAAAAGCGTCGGAATTCACGGAGAGCCCACCTTGGTAACCGCTCAGCCCGATCGTAAGTCCTTGCTGGACTTACTCTTCGGCGATGTGTCAGACTTTATCCCCGATCGCGCTAAGCTGATGCAGAGCAACGTCGGTTTTTATTACCTGTGGAAGTAAAAAGCGGGTCTGGACGGTAGAGCAAAATCACAGTACCGAAACTCAGACTTGCCAAAAGGCTAGTGTTTCTGCGATTTTAGAAGCGACTTACGACCCCAAAAAGCGTACTCTTACACCTGCAAGTTGGCAGAGCGTCGAAGAAAGAGGGAGCGAAGCAATGACAAAGGCGGATCTGATCGACGAGGTTTCACGGCTGGCGGAACTCACGCGCAAGGACAGCGAAGTGATCGTCGAAACGATTTTTGATAGTGTCGTGCATTCGTTGCGTGCCGGCGACAAGATCGAGATTCGCGGCTTCGGCAGCTTCCGCACGCGCCAGCGTAAACCACGCGTTGGCCGAAACCCCAAAACCGGCGACCGCGTCGAAGTTCCGGCGAAGAAAATTCCGTTCTTTAAGCCCAGCAAAGAGTTGAAGGACATGGTCAACGAGTCGCACGAGAGCGCTGCTGCCGCCGTGCCGCCGCCCAGCCCCTCGGTCTAGCCCTCGGCATCGAATTGAAAGGCTGCCTAGCGGTCAGCCTTTTTCATTTGCCCGTCGCAGCTTTGCGCGTCAGCGGTCCCATGCGCGATCCAGCACGCTTCATCCACTTCTCGCAGACGGGTCCGTAATTGAAAAACTCATCGCGCAAAATCGCCTGCACCTCCGGATCACCTTCGTGCACCAGGCGTTCGATCATCGCAAACGCCCGCACGCAAAAATCTTCCACGTTCTGGTCAATCGCCGATTGCAGTGTTGGCACGAAACTGTAGCTGAAAAAGCTCTGCGCGAATTCGGGATCTTCGATCCGCCTTCGCTCGTAAGCCGAGCGGTCCGCCACAAGTTCCGGAAGAGCTTCAACAAGCACTGCGTCGAAATCGGCAGCCGCTATCAAGGCTTGATTCCGATGGTGGCCAGCATGCGCCCAGTTTTTCCGAATTCCGCACGATGCGAGAAGAACCGCTTGGTATCGCATGACGTGCAATCGGCAAAAGCAAAGATGTTCTTCTCCGACACGCCCGCATCGATCAGTTGCCGCCGATTCGCTTCCACCAGGTCCAGTTGGATCTTCGTCGCTGGCTCGCCGTGTCCTGGCGCGCGTTGATTCAGAAACAGCATCGGATACTTGTTGTGCAGCGATTCGAAGTCATACTCCTCGTGAAAAAGTTCTTTCGCGTACGCGAATTGCGACTCGAACGCACGCACTAGTTCTTCTCCCACGGTGTAACAGCAGCGATGCACTCCCGGCCCGATCGCCGCCTGGATGTCGCGCGGATTTGACCCGAAGTACTTCCGCATCTCTCCGATGCCCTTCTCCACGATGCGCGCGACGGTCCCGCGCCATCCCGCATGGAAGGCCCCTACGGCGCGCTTTTTCGTATCGACCACCAGCACCGGGATGCAATCAGCCGTCTTCACGCCGATCAGCAGCCCGGGAACATTCGTGATCAGCCCATCTCCCGTGAGTGCCTCATGCGCATCGCTCGTGACCCGATGCACAACGCCCGAATGCACCTGCTTCACCTGCACCAGCGGCCATGGCTTCTTCTCGTCACCTGCTCCGATTGCCTGCGCGAACCGGGCGCGATTGCGCTCCACGTTCTCACGCGTGTCGTGCTCGGTGATGCCGAGGTTCAAGGCGCGCGGACCATAAACGTCCGACAGACCTCCGAGCCGCGTGCTGAAACCATGCACCAGCCACGGTACGTTGAAGTTAGGGGCGCGCAACACCTCAAGCTTCGAAGTTTTGCTTTTTGCAGCGCTTTTGCGGGAAGTTTTCACAACGGTAGACACAGGGTAATCTTACGGGCTTATCGCTTTGTAAGCGAGTGACGCGCCCGCGCGCAAGTTCTTCGCCTTCGACCCTGGGTTTTACGTTCCTGAAAATGAGGTTGCGGAGTAAACTATGGGGAAGTGAGGAGCACATGGCGAGTTCACCAATGACGCGGGAAAAAATATATCGTGTCGAGTTTGGCCGTGAAGAAGATGGTCGTTGGATCGCTGAAGTTCCGGCTTTGCCTGGAGTCCTCGCATACGGAAAAACGAAGAACGAAGCCCTCGCAAAAGTGCAAGCACTGGCTTATCGGGTTGTGGCAGACAAAATTGAGGCGCAGAGAAAACCACAGCCTACACTGCGATTTGCTGTCGCTTGACTCAGTGGCCGAGCACGAAAGCGAGTAAGGTGCTCCGGGCCCTTCTTCGGAACGGATATTCCATCAAAGCGAAGAAGGGTTCATCGCATGTCCAACTGGAACACCCCAAACTTGGGGAGTATACCTGGGCATTCCACGACGGTGACGAAATCGGGCCTGTCATGCTGAAGAAAATTTCCAAGAAGACAAACTTAAGGCCTGACGACTTGTAAGCCGGTTTGCTCCCAGCCGCCCCACTCCGCTATCATTTTCCTGACATGTACGAAAACTTTTACGCGGTTGAGCGCTGGTCGAAAAAGAAGGTCCATTGCGTCTATCAGGCGCTCGTAGTCGCCATCGCGACACGCCATGCCGACGCCATTGACATCAAATTCAATGTGGATGATCGTGGCGTCTGGATCGCCCTGCCACACACGGCATGGGCGGAGTATAGCCGTCGCAATCCTGGCAAGGTCATTACCGATCCGCTCGCCGTTCAACTCGCTGGACGCTACTTGAAACAACTCATCGAATCGGGCGAAGATACCGGTCGTGAAATGTTCGTTGTCAGCGAAGCTCAAACCCTTGAACAGCTCGAAGCATTTTTCAAGGAAGCCCGGGCTGTCCCGGCCTAGTGTGGAGAAAGGAAATGTCGTTCCCGATCAAAGTTTGCGTCAAGTGTGGGGAAGAATTTGAATTGAAGCCCGGGAAGCCCGGCTTCGCCAATCGTTGCCCCGAATGCAGCGAGCCTGATTCGGACACTCCGGCAAATCGCGCCGGGAATGATCCTCTCACCGGCGACCGCGAAGCCAATGCCGAACGCCGCCGCGTGATGCGTGACATGCTCTACCGCAAAGACAGTTAATCTCTTTATCCCGCTCCGTTAGCATTCTTCTGCTCGTGCACGCCCACGCTGATTTCCATTCCTTCAGCGGCGGCCCTCACGCTGGGATAGTAATCGCGCGCTGCTTTCACCACCGAATCGATGCATTTATCATCGTGATCTGGATCGTGATGAAAGAGCACTAGCTCTTTCGCGCCGCTTTCCATAACGATATTGACTGCCTCGCGCCAGTGGCTGTGCCCCCATCCGATTTTCTTCGCGGCATATTGGTCCGGCAGATACTGCGCGTCATAAATCAGGATGTCGGCGCCCTCCGCAAGCTTACGCACGTTTTTGTCGAACACCGGATGTCCCGGCTCGTTATCCGTTGCATACACCAGGATGCCTTCCTCAGTTTCCATGCGGAATCCAAGGCAGCCCTGCGGATGGTTCAGCCACTTCGATTCGACTACGCAATCGTCAAATGAAATTCGATCTTCTTCGATGTCGTAAAAATTCCGGTGCGCCGCCATTTCCGTCATATCGACCGGAAAATATGGATCCGACATCTGCTCTTCAATCGCGCGCCGTAATCCACGGGAACGATTCGAAGAATGAAAAAAGAAACTGTTGTCAGTGTTGTCGTAGAGCGGACTGAAGAACGGGATCCCCTGGATGTGGTCCCAGTGAAAGTGGGAGATAAACACGTGCGCATTGATGGGCTTTTCCTTGAACTCTCTATGCAATTGCTTGCCGAGGTTTCGGAAGCCAGTGCCGCAGTCGAAGATGTAGATCTGTCCGTTGACGCGCACTTCCACGCAGGAAGTGTTCCCCCCGTAGCGCATGTTCTCGGATTGCGGAGTCGGCGTCGAGCCTCGAACTCCCCAGAACTTGATTTGCATCAGCGTCTGTCCAGCCCATCTTGCACGTACGGGGCGAGTCGGCAAAGTATAGCCCAAGCATTTCCACTGCACCAACTGCTAAAGCCTGATGCAGGCTGGTCCTAAGGTACGTGCGCCTCAAAAAAGCTGCATTCCCGCACGTATAATTGCCCTTTCATGAACCAGCCCGATTTCAAAACGTTCTCGCAGTTGGCGCGCACTGCCACGCTTGTCCCCGTCACGCGCACGATTTCAGCCGACCTGCTCACCCCGGTCTCTGCATTTCTCGCGCTGGCCGAGCGTGAACCGTATTCGTTTCTGCTCGAATCTGTCGAAGGTGGCGAGCGCATCGGACGCTACACCTTCCTCGGCATTCGGCCCTACAAGGTCATCAGCGGACGCGGGAACGAAGTCATTGTCCGTCGCGGAAAGAAAATCGAGCGTCAAAAAGGCAGTCTTCTCGAAACCCTGCGTGCGGCGCTGCGCGAGCATACGCCCGTGCACATTCCCGGGCTTCCGCCCTTCACCGCCGGAGCCGTCGGCTACTTTGCCTACGATGCCGTACGCCATTTCGAGCACCTGCCCTCCACCGCCAAAGACGATCTGCAATTGCCCGACGGCGTCTTTATGTTCTTTGACCGCCTGCTGGCGTTCGATCACCTTCGTCACCAATTGCACATCATCGCGGCCGCGGATGTCCGCAATGAGAAACCTCGCAGTGCTTACGATCGAGCGCTCTCGGACATTGATGCACTCGAAAAGAAACTGGTCACCGGCCTGCGTATTCGGCGACTGAGCCCCGAGCGCACCGCTGCCAAGATCAAGCTGCATGCACGTACCAAGCCCGCAGACTTCTTGCGCAGTGTGAAAGCTGCAAAAGAATACATTGCCGCCGGCGACATCTTTCAGGTCGTACTCTCGCAGCGTCTCGACTTCCCGCTTCCCGCCGCGCCTATCGACATCTATCGCTCTCTCCGAACCGTGAATCCATCGCCTTATATGTATTTTCTGAAGATGGATGATCTTCACGTTCTCGGCTCCTCTCCCGAGATGCTCGTGAAGGTCAGCAATCGCACCTTGGAATATCGACCGATCGCCGGGACGTACAAGCGCGGTGCCTCTCCAGAAGAAGACGCGCGCCTGGAAGAACATCTCCGCACGAATGAAAAAGAGCGCGCCGAACACGTGATGCTCGTCGACCTTGGCCGCAACGATCTTGGACGAGTGAGTGAGTACGGTAGCGTGAAGGTCAAAGATCTCATGTACGTCGAACGCTACTCGCACGTGATGCACTTGGTCTCAGCGCTCGAAGGCAAACTGCGCGCCGATCTCGACGCCCTCGATGCCTTCGCTGCCTGCTTCCCTGCCGGCACCTTGAGCGGCGCGCCGAAAGTTCGCGCCATGGAGATCATCGAAGAACTCGAGCCGACACGCCGCGGCGTTTACGGCGGATCGGTACTCTACGCCGACTTTGCCGGTAATCTCGACTCCTGCATTGCTATCCGCACCATGGTGGTGAAAAACGAGCGCGCCTACGTGCAAGCCGGAGCAGGCATCGTCGCCGACTCCGATCCCGAGAGCGAATTCCAGGAATGCCGCAACAAAGCGCAGGCCGTAGTGCGTGCAGCCGAACTTGCCGGACGCTGATATTGCTATCGCGAACTTAGTTCTTGTATGGACTAGACTCTAGTCTTGAAAGCTAACTTGGGCTAAGCTACTCTGTCTACTTTCGACGGAGAGTCATTATGCTGCGCCAGGCCTTGGTGGTATCCCTAGTCGTTAGCGCTGCAGGATTATACGGTCAGACTGCGAAACCGGAGTCGCCCAAGGAGACCACCTCCCCAGTCCGACCCGCTGACGTCAAGAAATCAGCCACCCCGAAAACTCCCGAAGAAATCGAGAAGGCCATTGTGCTCTGGCGCGACCGCGCGGAACGTTTGACCAACGCGTCGCTGGAGGATGAATGGAGCATTGGCTCAATGCGGGAGGTACTGCACGCGCGCCTGGCGGAGGCATGGTAGAAATCGGATCCTCCTCGCGCCCAGGCATGGCTCAAAGACGCCGTCACAAACGTAACCCGCGAGCAGAAGAACGAGACAGAGGATCAGCGCAAGCAGCGCATCAAGGCCATCGAGGCCGTATACCGAGTCTGCGAGCGTTTGAAAGTCGCGCAATACGCGAAGCAACTGCTTGACTCTCTGATGCAGATTGCCATGCAGCAGGGACCCTACCCGGGAACGCAGCATTATTCAGGGGAGATCGCAAGCGCGATTCGCGAAGCCGTGATGCAAGTCGTTCGAGACGAATCCCGCAAGGGCTGCAGAGCTCGGTAATCAGCTCATTCAACTTCACAGTGGCGATACCATTTTGCAGACCCTGGCCATGTTGCGTTTCGCAGATGAGCAAGCTGCCACGCAGCTCTACACCAACGCTCTCACTACCGCGGCTACAACCGCGGACTACTCCATGGCGTTCTCACTCATGCAGTATGCCTTTCCCATCTATGCACAGCCTGTACAAGAGGTTTCGCCCGTCATAAAGTCGTTCACCCTCGACACCCTAGGCGCTCTGCTCTCCCAACCGCTTAACTCTCCCGACCAGCATCAGGAATTCTGTCGGGATGCGCCAATCCTCACGAAACCACTCATCACTTACTTTTCTCCAGCGCAGCAAGGAATCATCCAGGCATCGCTTGATACCTGCAAAGCCGAAGCGCCTGAAGAAGAGCAGCACGATGATTTCGGCGCGTGCAACACCGCCGACTCCTGTCTCAAACTCGCGGACACGGTGCCCACCGCCGAACGACGCGCCCGGCTCAAGATGGAAGCAGCCGTCCGCGCCCGGGAGGAAAAAGATTCCGTTCGCTCGCTTGCAATACTCGACACTCTCACCGAAGACGAGCGCGAATGGATTCCCGAGTGGGTCAACGACTACGAAAATTTCGGACGCGAGGCGATGGAACAGCTCTACAAACTTCACGACACACAGGCTATCCAGCGGCTCATCGATCGCTTCCCCGATAGCCTGCGCGCCCAGATGATCCTCAACCTCGCGGACGTTCGTGAGGTTCGCGACGACAAGCCGTACGCCACCCTTTTACTGACGGAGGCTCGACGCGTCCTCGAGAAATTTCCCACCGACAGTCCCTTCACCTATCTCGAACTGATGAACCTGCATTCCGAGCTGCTCCCGAACGAGGCTCCGCAGACCTTCGCCTTCGTCACAACCGCCCTCGACAAGATCACCTACATCGATTTCAACAAGGAAGACAAGAAAAACAAAAAGGCCGGCAAAGATCGACCGCTCTTCGGATACCCCAAGCCCGGCCGCCTGCTCGAGCCTGTGATGATCAACCCAATCCTTATTGATCAAGACGAACCCTACATCACGGCCGCTATCAATCTTCTAAGCGACCCAGAAACCCGCATCGCTTTCCGCCTCACGTTTCTCCGTTACTCGCTTAAACGCTACGATCAGGCACGAAAAGAGCGCGAGCAACTGCGCGCGCCCGAAAAGGCGCGCGCCCACAAATAGCGTCATCTCAAATCACCAGGGGGCAGTGCGGGAAAGGCTTTACAGCTCCAGAAAGTTCTTGATCAGTTTCTTCCCATCGCTGGTCAGCACGCTCTCCGGATGGAACTGCACGCCTTCCACCTGGAACCTTTTGTGCCGCAGCCCCATGATGACGGAGTTGTCATCATGATCTTTCGTTCGGGCGCTTACTTCCAGTTCCTTGGGTAGGTCATCCTCGCGGACGATAAGCGAATGGTAACGGGTAGCCGTCATCGGCGACGATACACTTTGGAAGATCGTTTTGCCGTCGTGCTCCACCTGGCTCGTCTTCCCATGCATCAGGTTTTTGGCGCGCACAACCTTGCCACCAAACGCCTCACCGATCGCCTGGTGACCAAGACAAACCCCGAGAACCGGGACTTTCCCAGCAAAATGACGGATCAGTTCGATGCTGATTCCTGCCTCACCTGGGGTGCAAGGACCCGGCGATACCAGGATTCGTTCCGGCTGCATGGCCTCAACCTCTTGCACCGTTACTTGGTCATTTCGGCGAACCTCGATCTTCGCTCCCAGCTCGCCGAGATATTGCACCAGGTTGTAGGTGAACGAATCGTAGTTGTCGAGAACGAAAACCATGTCTCCCAGTTTAACCTCTCCCTGTGCAAATCGCTGCGCACTCGCAGGTTGAAACGGTTCAGCGATGCACGTTCTTTCTTGACAGTTCGGCCTCTTGGGCGCGATGCTTACCAGCAACTCGGAGTGTTCATGTCCGTTCCGCTGCCTAGTCCAGATCTTCGCGCCACTCGCCGGTTCAATCTCCGCTTGCCGGTCGAGGTCAAGTATTCCGCCGACAGTATGCGCCAGGCAAAAGCACATACTCGCGATGTCAGCTCTCGTGGCATCTGCTTTTATTTCGATAGTCCACTACAGCCTGGCTCCGACATCGAATTCACCCTCACACTTCCTCCTGAAATCACTCTCACCGAAAGCATCCGGGTGCGCTGCAAAGGCACGGTCGTGCGTGTCGAGCCGCCACAAGTTCCCGGAGGCAAAGTCGGTATCGCAGCCACCATCCAGCACTACGAGTTTCTCAGCGAGAAGTAACACCTCCCTATCATCTGCAATTTTCGGGCATCAAAGCGTACCGCATCGAGACCGCGCGCGCGCCATGTAAACTGGTGCGTACGCATCTTATGCTCCCGCGAACCCGTCAAGTTTTGCTCACCGCCGCCGTAGCTTGTGCGCCTGTGCTGGCTCACGCGCAACTGCCAATCGGAGAGCTCTATTCGACCCTCGCGCGCGTACGCGGCTCAGTCAGCCTCGACGGCGGTGGCACCACCATCCTCAGCGGCTCGTCGATCGAAGCCGGAGAACAGCCCGCGCGCCTGGTGCTGAATCGCGGTGGAGAGCTCTACATCTGCCAGCAGACGAATGTTTCGGTCAGCGCCTCCGCGAATGGTCGCGACCTCATGTTCAGTTTCGGCTCCGGGACGCTCGAATCGCGCTACAAGATCAACGCCTCTTCCGATGTCATCGTCACTCCGGATTTGCGTTTCGTCATTACCGGTCCCGGCGAATTCGATCTCGATATCGGCATCTTGCCCAGCGGCGATACCTGCGTTCACTCCTACGGCGAAAGCACGGGAGGTGTGATCGTCAACGAACAGATGGGCGACAGCACATATCAGATCAAGCCTTCGGATTTTGTAGTCTTCCGCAAAGGGCACATCGCCGACGTTGACGCCAATCCCATCGCAACTGTGTGCGGCTGCCCGCATCCGAAGTCCATCTACGTCGCTCATAAAAGCGAAGCGCCCGCCAAGCCGCAGCCCGCGCCGATTCCCGATTCCCTGAAAATTCCGCTCGCCGAGCGCAACATGGATCCCAATCAGCACGTCGTGGTCGATGCTCCGTTCGTCTTCGACGCCTCCGCAGGACCGCCGCCCCTTACCAGTCGGGTGATGCACCTGCACGTCGAGTCCTCTCCGATCATCGCTCTGCAACCCGCCGTGCAGCCGCCTCCGCCGAAAGCGAAAAAGGCGCCGAAGGTGGTTGCTAATGCGGATCAGCCAGTGAAGCCCCAGAAGAAAGGATTCTGGCATCGCCTGGCGCGAGCGTTATTCGAGTAATTTAGGAAACTTCGCGAGTGCGGGCGTTCAATGTCGAAAACGCAACCACCTGGTTGCGTCCCTTGCTTTTCGCCGCATAGAGAGCAGCGTCGGCCGACTCGATCAGTTCTCGCTTGGTCTGCGCGTCCTGGTCGAAGATGGCGACGCCGATGCTGATGGTCAGGTGTTCCACTTGTCGCGGTGATCCAGCGAAGAACTTCGCTTGCTCCACCCCACGCCGGATGCGGTTGGCCACCTGGATCGCGCTCGCGATATTCGTCTCCGGCAGCACGATTACAAACTCCTCGCCGCCATAGCGTGCCGCCGTGTCGACCTCGCGCAGGTCTTTCATCAGCACCGCGGAAACATCCCGTAATACCTGGTCGCCTACGTGATGCCCGAAATTATCGTTCAACGACTTAAAGTGATCGATGTCGAGCATCAGCAGCGCAATCGGCGTCTGCTTTCGTTCTGCGCGCTTGATTTCAAGATCGAGTTGTTGCTCGAAGTATCCGCGCGTCTTGAGTCCGGTCAGGAAGTCCGTGAAGGCGAAGCGAATCAGCCCCTCGTTCTCGTAGTCGCGAGTGAGTTGGTTCTCAGCCACCAGCGTCAGCATCCAGAACAGCTGCGCATCTTCGCGCGTGAACGCATCCATTTCTGTCGCGAACAACTGCATCGATCCGATCACTTTGTTGCTCACCACCAGCGGGACAATCAGTGCCGACTTCGCACCGATCCCTTCCAGGGTTGCGTCGGCTTGCAGATTGTGACCCAGCGTGACCAGCAACGGCCGGCCGTAGCGGGTCGCCCAGAAGTTGAAGATGTTCCCGCGCACGTACGGCTCCGTCGCGTCGCGTTCCATCCCTCCGGCTAAACGCAATCGCACTTGGTCGCTGTCTTCTTCCCAGAAGTACACCAGCGATTTTTCGAAGAAGGCAATTTCCGAAGCGAAATCCAGCAGCATATTCAGAGTGGCTTCCAGCTGAATTTGCATTCCGCCCAGCATGCTCAGGCGCAGAATGACATTCACCTCGCGCCAGCGCCGCTGCACGGTCGTCTGGTCGAGCTCTGAGAAGACCTCGACCACGAATCGCTCTGGCGGAATGGAATCGGTTGTTTCGTCTGCAAGCATGGGTCCAGCGGACCTTTCGCCGTAATGGCTACCAGTAAAGACAGCAACCGGCCTTCCAGACACGTTCTCCCTGCGACTTCCGGAGTTGAAGGTAACTTCCCAAAAATGCAGGGTTTCGAGGTTTCAGAGGGTGAGTTCCCGACTGCTGTTTTGTTTCGAAAGGTTACATAGGCACCGGTGAGACACGATAATGGCATTCCGATACCTACTTTGAGTCAGTACTTTTCGGATCGAAACATGGCGCTTTCCTTAGAGTCGATCTACAACGTTCGTCGTATTGCTTTTTTAGCGCAGAACGTTCCTCACCTTCGTTCCTCGCTTGCCATTCTGCTGAAACCCGCTTAGGATGAGCTCGGCGGGCGATCGCTCCGCATTCAGCTTGATTCTTACCATTCGCTCCATGTTCGCAACCCGGAGTTCCGCTGTGAGCCCGTCTGTGCTCGCCGGGAATTCCCCTTCCTACCCTTACCGGGCCGCATCGAGCTCGTCCGGGTATAGCTACGGCCTCTTATCCTTACATCCTTGAACGGGGATCGATACCGTTCGTGTGCTGGAGAAACTATGGCGTGGTACGCATACTGTATCGCTGAACAGGAAGCGCTTCACAACGGCCTTCGCGCACGTCGGCCTTTTGCTTTTTCCACCATTCGCGGCATCAACCAGGCCGAAGTACTCGCTTACCCAAGCGGTGACTTCGCCGTGGTGGTGAGCGATTACAAGCCCGACGGACAACTCACACAGCAAGCGATCGTCGATCATGCTCGCGTAGTGAGCGAATGTTTCCGTATCTCAACCGTGCTGCCCTTCAAGTTTGGCACCGTCTTCGAAACCGATGACGCTCTTCGCCGTGCGGTCCGTACTAACCGTAAAACGTTCATGGATTCTGTCGCCAAGCTGCGCGGCAAAGCTGAAATGCACATCAAGCTGTTGTTGAAAGATGGCTCCCTGCAGGAAATCTTCACCGCCGGCGCTCTTCCGCCAACCGTTGGTAGCGATTACCTGATGAAACTTCGCGATCGTGCTGCCCGCGAACGCGAGCGTCAGACGAAAGCGAGAGCTCTCTCCTTGCAGGTCAATAAGCTGTTCTCTCCGCTGGAAGAAGAGATCAGCTGCAAGCGCATTGAGTCCGGTGGCATCGTCCTTGACATCGCCCACCTCATCGACAGCAAATCCATCGAGAAGTATCAGAATCGCCTTAGTTCCGCTTCCCGGCAGTTCAAAAATTGCCAGGTTTCGGTCAGCGGCCCGTGGCCGCCCTATCACTTCATGCCCGGAAAGCTGCGTACCGTCAACAATCAAAGCAACTAAATCTAGCCTTGTCTCCCTGAAAAAAGGCGGCCAAAAGCCGCCTTTTCCCTTTCCATCATAATTTCCAAGTTGTATGCTGGTTCCACTTATTGCCTTCGCGGTACAATAGCGCAAACCAGATTCGCTTGTTGACCCCTGAAAAGTTTGCCTGTTCCGTAGCTGCAGCCGTTGTTTTCTCGCTGGGGTGGGTAACCGGGTGCTCACAAAGATCATCTAAGTACAACTGAGTTCATCAGTAGACAACGTGTGGTGTTAGGGTCCTGATTGGGTTGAGGATGCTACCAGTTCAAAAAACGCGGGTTTTGATCGTTGACGAAGACGCGAGCCTTTCCCGCTTCTTACAGTCGTACCTCGCCCGCCGGAACTTCGACGTCAGCGCCGCTGCGAATGGCGATGAAGCCATCCGCATGTTCCGTGTCTATGACCCCTTGATTGTCCTGCTCGACGCCATGCCCAATCTGAGTGGCATCGAAACCCTCGAACGGATCAAGCAGATTAAGCCTGAAGTTTCGGTGATCATGACCTCGAATCAGTCCAATCCAGAGATCATTTTCAAAGCCTCGAAACTCGGCGCCGAAGATTACATTGCCAAGCCCTTCGAACCAGCCGAACTAGATCGCCGCATCACCAAGATTCTCGACAAGCAGCGGGTCTCCACCGAAGTCGTACAACTTCGCGACCAGGTCCGTCGCAACCACGACTTCGTCGCCCTCTTCGGCACCAGTCCGAAGATGGAAGAAGTGAAAGAAACGATTGAGCAAGTCGCCGATACCACCGCAACCGTGCTCATTCGCGGCGAGAGCGGCACCGGCAAAGAAGTCGTTGCCCGCATGATTTACGCACAGTCCTCTCGTCGCGATAAACCTTTCGTGAAAGTGAACTGTGCCGCCATCCCCAACGAGTTGCTGGAAAGCGAACTCTTCGGATATGAGCCTGGTGCGTTCACGGGGGCGAATCGCCAGAAACTGGGCAAGTTCGATCAGGCACACTTCGGCACCATCTTCCTCGACGAAATCAGCGAGATGCATCCGGCGCTGCAAGCCAAGCTGTTGCACGTGCTCCAGGACGGCGAATTCGCCCGTCTCGGCGGCAAGCGCGACATCGCCGTCGATGTCCGTGTGCTCGCTGCCACCAACAAACCGTTGGAGCGCGCCGTCGGGGAGGGTCTCTTTCGCGAAGATTTGTTCTACCGCTTGAACGTCGTCACCGTGCACATTCCGCCTTTGCGCGAACGTCGCCCCGAGATCCCCGTCTTCCTCGATTATTTCCTGCATAAGTACAGCGAGTTCTACGGCAAGAACCCGCCGGCTTTCAGCGAGTACGCTGTTCAGCGCATGATCGAATACGCGTGGCCCGGTAATATCCGCGAACTGGAAAATCTGGTGAAGCGCTACGTTATCGTCGGCAACGAAGCACAAATCATCCGCGAACTTTCCATTCACAAGCCGGTGATGTCTTCGGTGAGCGGCGCGAGTTCCTCATGGAATCAGCCGCGTGATTCACGTCAGCAGCAGGCTGCACCAGAACCTCCGCCGCGCGTGACGCCCATGCCGTCGAAGGTTGCCGATCCAGATGGCGACAATGCACTCTCGTTGCTCGAGATTGGCCGCCGCGCCGCCATGGCTGCGGAACGCGAAGCCATCGAGCGTGTCTTAAATCAAACCCGCTGGAATCGCCGCCAAGCCGCTAAGATCCTCAAGATCAGCTACAAGGCCCTGCTCAATAAACTCAAAGCTATCGAAGAGCAGAATGCATTGAAGGCCGAGGGCCAGCAGAAGACCGGCGTCTCCTGATTCTTTTCCAGCTACTCCCATTACGGAACGCCCAGTTTCCAAAGTGGCAGTTGAATTCCATATGTGTGCCATCGTTGCCTTGACAAAGGCACGTATTGGCAAAGTTTGTTTCTGAACTCCATTTGGTTGTAAGTAGAGGCAACGTAACAACTTGCCTTAGGGGAGACAACCCCTGGGCGGTTTCCAATTACTTTTGGAAACTCAAGTGCTTCATTGAAGATCAACAAAGAGGCAACATCCAAAAATGAGTTTTACACTCTTCCCAGAATCTCGACTTCTCTCGCGTTCTGCTCGCCAGAACGATCCCTTGCATCGCATCCCCTGAACGGCTCCCACCAGACTCGCCTCTTTCGAGCGGCTTCCATCATCGGAGCCGCTTTTCGATTTTCTGCGCTAAGCTCGCTATCGCTGTTGAGCCCGCATCCTACGCTCGTGACTTAATTTCATTTCAGACCGTCGCCCTATTTCGGGCTCTCCGAAAGTTGACGCCCCCTTCCCCCGCGCATATCATTTTCAATTCGCGCGTAGGTTGTGGAACCCTCTATGGACCAATCCTCCAGCGAACGACTCTTGCGTTCACCGGATGCACGGCACGCGATCAGGGACCCAATGATGGATAAGAAGAAGCTGGATACCTTTAAGAAGCAACTCGAACAGCGTCGCGAAGAGCTTCGCACCACCATGACCAAGAACGCTCAGGACGGCCGAGAAGCCGGCGAGGAGTCCGCCCAGGACATCGCCGACCGTGCCACCAGTTCCTACACCAAGGAATTCCTCTTCACCCAAAGCGCGAACGATCGCCAGCTCCTGCAGATGGTCGAGGGCGCTCTCATTCGCATCAATGAAGGCACCTACGGCGAATGCGTCTCCTGCGGCACTGAGATCAATCCCAGGCGCCTCGAAGCCGTGCCATGGGCACGCCATTGCATCGGCTGCCAGGAAAAACACGAAAAGGGCGAGCTCGAGGCT
This sequence comes from Acidobacteriaceae bacterium, assembly GCA_003151155.1. Taxonomy (GTDB): domain Bacteria; phylum Acidobacteriota; class Terriglobia; order Terriglobales; family Acidobacteriaceae; genus Korobacter. The sequence continues at coordinate 22,066 of PLWX01000087.1, read as the reverse complement.
GCACGCTAGGCCTTCGCATGAAGCGTTGTGCCATCCTCCTGCTTCTCGTCGCGATTGTCGCGCAGGCTCAAGTTCCGCAGCTCAGTGACTTTTACGGGACTTGGAAAGCGGAGTTCCATAAACAGACATGGCTCACGCTCACTTTGTCCGCGTCCAAATCCACCCTCGTTCATTCCACTGAAATGAGTGCCGACGATGAAGGCGACATCACCAGTGTCGGCGAAGAGATGTCTACCGACCAAGTCGTTCGCGTTGAATTGCAAGACGCTACCCTGCACGTCACCACTCGCGACGAAGACGGCAACACCGATCAATACGTCCTCGTATTCAGCGGCAAAGACACCGCCGATCTTCATCCCGTCGTCGCCGGCGGAGCGTCGGGCCCCAAGCCTTTTCACTTGAAGCGCATTCCGCTCTCCGCACCGCAAAAATAAAAGCCGTCCCGCCGGACGGCTCTCTCCAACCGAACGTCTTTAGGTCGTTAGATCGGTGAGTTGCTGATACGTGCAAGGACTAAAGCCCGCGACCACGTCCGATGCAACCACCGTGATCACGCCGCCTGCCGCAAGCGTTGACGTAAAGTCGAGCCGATTTCCCGTCGCGCTTTTATCCCCCGGAGCTTGCAGCCGAATCTCGATGCTTCCAGCAGCGATTGATTGGTATCCTGACCCGGCGCCGAAGGCCAGGTTGCTCACATTCGCCGTAACGGAGAAAAGATTGGTTCCCGCCGGATTGATGTACACGTCCATCGGCCCCACGGCATCGCACGCGTTGATGACTCGAACCGCTACGTTGCCGGAGGTCGGAACCGTGTTGTTATCGGTCAAAAGCACGCCGCTCGGAGTTTGCGAGGACGTACCGACCGCAACGAACGAATAGTTATCGCCACCCGTCAAGGTCACCGATTGCGAGATTACGTCGTTCGGAACCCCGTTGTTGCGTACCTCGATCGTTGAAGTACCGCTCGCGACCGTAGCGTAGGCCGACGATGAGCCAAATGGCAGACCCGTCGTAAACGACGTCCCGGCCACCAGGAAGTCGTAAGAAGAGGGAACCACATAAGGATTCGCGTTCACCATGCGCAATTGCACGGTCTTACTACTGCTGCTGCTTCCGCCTCCGCAACCAGCCGCGAACAACATGCTGCCCGCCAATACCAGCCCCAAAATTGCAAACTTCTTCATGCTTGTATTTCCTCCACCGCGTTCCGTTTGCGCGTCACTTTCCTGTCGCAGGCCCGCACCATCCGTGTTTCCGGAGCTTACACTTTGCTTTTGTTTGCGATACTGCTTCTACTTTGATACAGGATCACGCGTCCAGCTACAACTCACGTCCGTGCTGCATTACGATTATTTACCAGCAGCTTAGACGTTCTCACGACAGCATACGAGAGCACCTCTCTGCTTGAGTCCTCTTTCCGCCGTCCGCCGAATCTGCTGCTCGCGTTGCTTCCTCAACCCTATGACTGTTAAACTTAAGAGTTCCCACCCTCGATCTTCGCGATCCTAAGGACTCAGAGTGCGTAGTGACGTTCGACATCAGTTAAAGCGCGACAAGTTCGCCGAAACCACCACCGAAACCATGCATTGGGCCGTGGAGCATCGCTCGCGTCTCATCCTCTACGGCTCCCTGGCGCTCGCCATCATCGTGCTCGCGATCACCTTCTTCGCCGTACGCCGCTCGCAAGAGCAGGCCGCTAGCATTGCCCTTGCGAGTGCCTTTGAAACTTATGGAGCTCCTATCGTTCCAGCCGGCACGCCTCCTCAGCCGGGCGTCACCATGTTCAACAGCTCAAAGGAACGCTCCGCCGCAGCCAACGCCGAGTTTCGCAAGATTGCTGACAAGTACTCCACCCAGTCCGGCAAACTCGCACGATACATGGAAGGCGTTACCTACGGTGAGATGGGCGACTACGCCAACGCGGAGAAGGAATTGAAATCTGTCGCCGGTAGCGGCGACCTGGGCAATCTCGGCAAGTTTGCACTTGCCTCCGTATACCGCCAAAGCAATCGTGAGAATGACGCGATTAACGAGTATCAGGACATCGCCGCACATCCCACGCGCTCCGTCGGAAAATCCATGGCTGATCTGGAACTCGCTTCCGTCTACAGCAGCAAGCAGCCCGAAAAAGCCAAGATTCTGTTGCAACAGATCGCCAAGGACAATCCCAACACAGTTGTTGCGCAGCTCGCGAACGAGAAACTCTCCGCCATCAAGTAGCTGCAGTTCCGAATCCAAAGACCCGGCAGAGTTGCCGGGTTTTTCTTTTTGCTCAACTTCCAGTGCAGTCTCGCGCGCTCTCGTTCACTTTTAGCCAACCTCGCGCCCGGTACGGCATCGAATAAGCAGGTAGTTCTGTTCCGCAATCGTGCATACCCATGTCGAATGCAGCACGAGAGCTCTTGTTGTACTGAAATCACCGTCTTGAAGGAGGCACAATGAAAGGTTTTTTGGTTGGACTCGGCATTGGTGTAGGCCTGGGCGTTCTATTTGCCCCCATGAGCGGAGAAGAAACCCGCAACAACATTTCTCAGCGCGCCAATGACCTCGCTGACACCGCTCGCGAAGCGTACGAAACCAATCGCGACAAAATCTCGAAGGGTGTCGAACAGATCCGCTCTGGCGCAAAGAACGTCATGAGCCAGGCTCGCGATACCGGTAACGATGTCGCTTCTGATCTCCAACAGCGCGCCAGCAATCTGTAATCGAACTTAGTAAGTCCACGAGGCAGCCCATCCGGCTGCCTCGTTCTTTGCATTCTCCCGCATCGCCCGTTTCCGCCTTCCTCACGTTTTTACCGCCCGCAACTCCGCTAGAAGTGCTACAACATCTGGCCATGACACTGCGCACACTTCCTGCACTCCTCTTGTTAACGCTCCACGCTCTGGCTACCGACAATTCGATCAAAGGCGCAAACGGCATCACGCTTCCTCCTTCCCCATCGACAGCGACTAAGCTGGTAACGGAAAATCTTCACGGTACCACTCTCATCGATTCCTATCGCTGGCTCGAAGATCGCCAGAGCCCGGAGACCAGCGCCTGGATCGACGCCCAGATGAAGTATGCCGAACAGTATCTTTCGCAAGTCAAAATCCGTCCCGCGATGGCTGAAGAACTCGGCAGGTTCATACGCGTCGAGACCTATACCGTCCCGATCGAGAGTCACGGCAATTTCTTTTTCATGAAGCGTCTCGCCGACGAGAACCAGCAGTCGATCTACATCCGTCGCGGCTTGCACGCGCAGGATGAACGGCTGGTTGACGCGACCAAGCTCAGCGCCGATCAGAACACCTCGCTGGAAATCGATGACGTCGCCCGCGACGGAAATCTGCTCGTCTACGGCGTCCGTTCCGGTGGCGCCGACGAAGCCGCCATTCGCCTTCTTGATGTTGCCAGCGGTCACGATCTCGCCGACTCTCTCCCCAGTGCCCGCTACTTCGGCGTGCAGCTCAGCCCGGACGCCAAGGGTCTTTTTTATTCCCGTGTCGATCCCAACGAGACTCTCGTCTTCTATCACCAGCTCGGCACGCCCGCTGCCAACGACAAGATGATCTTCGGCAAGAGCTTCGATGGCGAAACCTTTGGTCCGATGCAGCTGATTGGTATCGGCATCACCGACAACCAGCGGTATCTCATCCTTGAGGTCGACAATGGTGTTCCCGCCAAACGTCAGGACATCTACATCAAAGACCTCCGCCAGCCTGACGCCCCGGTGCGTCCGCTCATCCACGGTATCGACAATCGCTTCAACCCGGTCAATACAGGCGATGATTTCTACGTGATGACTGACTACCAGGCACCAAACTATCGCGTCATCCAAGTCGATCCGAATCACCCACAGCCCGGCCAGTGGAAGACCATCGTTCCCGAAGGCAACGACGTCATCTCAGAAATCGCGATCGGCGGCGGTAAACTTTTCGTCACCGATCTGCACGATGTCGTTACCGAAACTCGCATCTTCTCGCTCGACGGCAAGCCCGCCGGCCGCGTCACCTATCCAACCATCGGCTCTGCTACCACCGTGAACGGACGCGAAGATTCGCGGCACGGCTTCTACAGCTTCGAATCGTTTATTCTTCCGCGGACGATCTATCACTACGACGTTCAGACCGGCAAAGCCGAAGTCTTCGCTAAGCCCTCCATCCCCTTCGACTCCGACCAGTACGAAGTGAAGCAGGTCTTCTACAAGTCCAAGGACGGAACCCGCGTCCCAATGTTCATCTCGTCGAAGAAAGGTGTAAGGCTCGATGGCACCGCGCCCACGTTGATGACGGCCTACGGCGGCTTCCTTTCGAACGAGACACCCATCTGGAGTTCCGCGCGCGCCTGGTGGATGGAGCACGGAGGCATCTACGCACAACCCAATCTTCGCGGGGGTGGTGAGTACGGCGAGAAGTGGCACCAGGCAGGCATGTTCGAGCGTAAACAAAATGTCTTCGACGACTTCTACGGTGCCGCCCGATATCTAGTCGATCAGAAATACACTTCACCGCAGCATCTCGCCATCGCTGGCGCCTCGAACGGTGGCCTGCTGATGGGTGCCGCGATGACCCAGCATCCCGAAATGTTCGGCGCCATCTGGTGCGGCTATCCCCTGCTCGATATGATCCGGTTCCAAAATTTTCTAGTCGGCAAGTGGTGGACCGCCGAATACGGCTCCTCCGAGAATGCCGACCAATTTCCGTATCTCTTGAAGTATTCGCCGTATCACAACGTCCATCCCGGCACTAAGTTCCCCGCCATCATGTTCAACACCGGTGATAGCGATACCCGCGTCGATCCCCTACATGCCCGCAAGATGACCGCTCTCGTGCAAGCTGACAACGGGGGAGATCGTCCCGTCATGCTCCACTACCAAAAGGTGAGCGGTCATAGCGCCGGAGTTTCCATCACTCAACTGATTCAAGACACCTCCGACGAATACTCTTTCCTGTGGAACGAAGTCGGCGGCCAATGAAACTAGCGGGCGTGGGTGTCCACTTTGTCGCATTGCGACAGGGTGGGTTCCAACGTCCGCACCGCATTTCCGAAAACCGCTCCTAAAATGCTAAAACTATCTCCCATGACTCTCCGTCTTCTGCTCTTCTTTTTCCTCTTCGCCATGATGGCCTACTCCGCCGACAAGCCCTCCGAAATCAAAGGCGGCAACGGCATCACACTTCCTCCTCCGCCGACGACGCAAGAGAAGCCCGTCACCGAGGAGATCCACGGCACGCAAATCACCGACCCCTATCGCTGGCTCGAAGACCAGGACAGCCCCGAGACCCGCGCCTGGATCGCCGAGCAGATGAAGTACACCGAGCAATATCTCTCGCAGGTCAAAATCCGACCCTCCATGGTCGACGAACTCACCAAACTCGAGCGCGTCGAGAGTTATAGCGTTCCCATCGAACGCGGCGGCAATTTCTTCTTCAAAAAGCGCCTCGCGGATGAGAACCAGGGCTCCATCTATCTCCGTCGCGGCCTGCACGGTCAGGATGAACGCCTCGTCGATGCCACCAAGCTCAGTACCGACCAGAACACCTCTGTCCAGATCAACGACGTCTCCAAAGACGGCAAGCTGCTCGTCTACGGCACCCGCTCTGGCGGCGCCGATGAAGAAACCGTCCACATCCGCGACGTCGCCAGCGGTAAAGATCTGCCCGACTCCCTGCTCAGTGCACGCTACTCCGGCGTACAGCTCAGCCCCGACGAGAAGAGTCTCTTCTACGCTCGCTTCGATCCCACCGGCTCTTTGGTCTTCCAACACAAACTCGGCGACGATCCCGCGAAGGACGAACTGCTCTTCGGCAAAAGCTTCGAAGGCGAGACTCTCGGCCCTATGCAATTGATCGGCGCGGAGATCACCGAGAACGAACGCTACCTCATGATCACGGTCGCGCACGGCGTTCCGCCCAAGCGTGTCGATATCTACGTCAAGGACCTGCGCCAGCCGGACTCAAAGGTAAAGCCCGTGATCCACGGCATCGACAGCCGTTTCACGCCGATCAATAGCTACGACGATCTTTACGTGATGACGGATAACAACGCCCCAAATTACAAAGTGATGCAGGTCCACATCGGCGACCCCCAGCCGCAACATTGGCGCACAATCGTTCCCGAAGGCAAAGACGTCATCTCCGGAATCTCAGTCGTCGGTGGAAAGCTGTTCGTCACCGGCCTCCACGATGTCGTAACCGAGACCCGTATCTTTTCCATGGAAGGTAAGGCTCTCGGCCACGTAACGTACCCCACGATCGGCGCTGCCACAGAGGTCTACGGACGCGAGGATTCCGATCACGGCTTCTACAGCTTCGAGTCGTTCATCATTCTTCCGACGATTTATCACTACGACGTGAAGACCGGCAAAGCCGAAGTCTTCGCCAAGCCCACCGTGCCGTTCAACTCCGACCAATATGAAGTGAAACAAGTCTTCTACAAATCCAAGGACGGCACCCGCGTCCCCATGTTCATCTCGTCGAAGAAAGGCCTGAAGCGCGACGGCAACACCCCGGCGCTCATGTTCGCCTACGGCGGATTCCTGGTGAACCTCACGCCCTCATGGAATCCCGAGTACGCCTGGTGGATGGAGCAGGGCGGCTACTACGCGCAGCCGAATCTTCGGGGCGGTGGCGAATACGGAGAGAAGTGGCACCAGGCCGGGATGTTCGAGCACAAACAGAATGTATTCGACGACTTTTTCGGCGCCGCGCAATATCTCATCGACGAAAAATACACTTCGCCGAAACGTCTCGCCATTCGCGGCCGCTCCAACGGCGGGCTGTTGATGGGCGTCGCTATGGCGCAACACCCGGAGATGTTCGGCGCCATCTGGTGCGGCTATCCTCTGCTCGACATGATCCGCTTTCAGAACTTCCTGGTCGGCAAATGGTGGACCGCTGAATACGGTTCCGCCGACAACGCCGAACAGTTTTCCTACCTGCTCAAATACTCGCCGTACCAGAATGTGAAACCCGACATGAAATTTCCCGCCATCATGTTTAACACCGGCGACAGCGACACTCGCGTCGCGCCGCTGCACGCCCGCAAGATGACGGCGCTGGTACAACGCGACAACGCCAGCGATCGCCCGATTCTCCTGCACTATCAAACCGTAAGCGGTCACAGTGCCGGTGTCTCAATCACGCAGGCGATCAAAGACGCCGCCGACGAACTCTCGTTCCTCTGGAATGAGGTCAGCGGAAAATAAAAGCCCGCAGGATCGCGGAGCCGTCATCTCCGCGATCCTGCTTCACTGCGATAGGAATTTCTCCAGCGGCTCCCAGTAATTTCCCTTCCAGCCGATCGCCAGGTGATCCGCCGCTCCCTTCGGAAAGCCAGTGTGGTCAAACACGATCTTCGTGCCGGCCCCACTGTCCAACAACTCAAACCGCACTAGCGAATAGACACCGGGATCCCAGCTCACTTCCCGCCACGCTTGCACGATCCTCGTGTCGGCAACCAGCTCAATCTGTCGTCCCACGATGAACCCACCAAACAGCTGAAACGCCCCGCCCACCTCGCGGCTGATTTCCGTCGGCTTCACGTCCTTCGCCATCCCGGAACGCATCGCCACGCCGAGCAGCGTGACCTTGTGAAATTGGGCTGCGTCGGTCAGAGCGTCGTACACCCGCGTTCGGTTCGTTTTAATCATTGGTTCCTGGTGGATCGCCTCAGCATTCCGCGAGATGCCGCTATCGTCCACGCTGGCAGACCAGCTCGGAACCGATCCCAGACCTATCGCGCCTATCGTCATCGTCGCACCCGACAGAACGTACCTTCGACTCATTCCCTCGTTCATCGTCTCTCTCCATTCGAAGGCGGGATGAGACCACGGCACCTTCGTTTTCTCAAGCAAATAATCGTCGGGAAAACGACATATGGAAGGGACCATTTCCTTGCGCGACCCCTCACCCGCGGCCAGCTGCTCCCCTCAGAATCTCTGGCAGCGCGGATTGGCGCGCAACCCCCCGCCCTCCTCCGCCTCTACACTTATCGATGGCTAAGAAGAATTCCAATCACCACGACCTGACGAAGCTCCCCACCTTCGACCCCAAAGACAAAACGCTCGTCAATGTCATCGTCGAAACTCCTCGCGGCAGCCGCAACAAGTTCGCCTATGACGACGAGATGGGCGTCATCCGTTTGAAGAAAGTTCTGCCTCCGGGCATGGATTTCCTCTACGATTTCGGATTCATTCCCTCCACCAAGGCCGCCGACGGCGATCCTCTCGACGCGCTTCTCTTAATGGACGAACCCGCGCACCCCGGCACTCTCATGCGCTGTCGTCTGGTCGGGATCATCGAGGGCCGTCAGACCGAGGGCAAGAATTCCGAACGCAACGATCGCCTGCTCGCTGTCAGCGAACACTCACTGCAGTATGCCGGCATCAAAGACGCCAAGGATCTCGACAACAAGCTCCTTAAATCGCTCGAAGACTTCTTCGTGAACTACCATGCGCTCGACAAGGAGACCTTCAAATTTCTCGGCTGTAAAGGTGCTAAACAAGCTCGCAAGGCTCTTGAAAAAACCCGCCGCTGATTCGCGCGCTAGATAGACGCTCATCGATTTCCCTGTCCGCTTCCGGACAACTTCGTCTGCTTCCGGACGGCACTCGTCCCACGCTGCTTACCCTGCCGAAACCTAACCGTCTGTGTTTCCGAAGACTTTCGTAATTCGCGGTCTGGCGCTCCAAGTGCACCTCTGAAGTCTGGAAATCCGATCGGCCCCGTTCCGTTCCGCCTGCTTTTGTCGCAAGGAGCACGTTTCGCATGCAAACGCTGTTGCAGGATCTTCGCTTCGCGGCGCGCCAACTCCGCAAAAGTCCCGGCTTCGCCATCACCACCATCCTCACGCTGGCACTCGGCATCGGCGCGACCACCGCAATTTTCAGTCTCGTAAACGCCGTGCTGTTGCGCCCGTTGCCGTTCCCGGAACAGGAGCGGCTGGTGTGGATCAATAACACCCACGCCGCGCGCGAAGGCCAGAAATCGGAAAACGGAGCGGTGCCCAACGTCTTCAGCTATCCGGACTTCCTCGATCTCCGTAAGCAGAATCACTCGCTTGTTTCCATGGCTTCGTATCACGACACGCAGTTCACCCTAAGCAGCCACGGCGATGCCCAGCATCTCGAAGGATTCACCGTCGCTTCCGATCTCTTCCGCACTCTCGGGATTCATCCCGCGCTCGGTCGCGACTTCCTGGCGGAAGACGAAAAGGCTGGCACGCACGTTGCGATGTTGAGCAACCAACTCTGGCAAACCACGTTTGGCTCTGATCGCGACATCGTCGGGAAGAATGTCACCCTCGGCGGGGTCAGCTACACCGTTGCCGGAGTGATGCCCGCAGGCTTCAACTTCCCCGTGCAAACCCCCGCTCCGCAAATCTGGACCACGCTCGCGGATGACTCGGTCGATGCCACCGGCGGTCAGCCCATGATCGAAGAACGTGGCGCGCATTTCCTCGAAGCCGTCGGACGTCTCAACCCGGGCGTCACGATCGAACAAGCGCAAGCAGACTTGGGACTTCTGGTCACGAATCTCGCCGCACAATATCCGAAGACCAATAAGCGCATGACCGGGGCCATGGTGAAGACGGAACTGGAACACATGGTCGGCGATACCCGCCCTGCGCTTCGCATTCTCTTTGGCGCAGTTCTCTTCGTGCTTCTGATCGCCTGCGCCAACGTCGCCGGATTGTTGCTCGCGCGTGCTTCACGCCGTCGCTCCGAGATTGCAGTACGGGCTGCACTCGGCGCTACCCGCACCCAGATCGTTCGCCAGGTCCTTGTCGAATCCGTTTTCCTCGCTCTCTGTGGAGGCGCCACCGGCGTTATTCTCGCCATCGCCCTGCTCCGTACCGTGGTTCGCTTTGTCCCCAAGAATCTGCCTCGTCTCGATCAGGTCTCTACCGATTTCCGCGTCCTTGCATTCGCGGTCTTTGTATCCATTTTCACCGGGGTCCTCTTCGGAGTCCTTCCCGCCCTGCGTATTTCGCGTCTCGACCCTTCCACAACGCTGCGTGAAGGAACCCGCACCACCACCGCCGGGCGCCATCAACATCATGTGCATGGTGCGCTCGTGATCGCCGAAACCGCCATCGGGTTGTTGCTTCTGGTTGGTTCCGGTCTTCTGATTCGCAGCTTTGTGCGCGTCATCCACGTCGACCCCGGCTTCGATACGCGTCACGTCCTGCTCGCCAGCATCGATCTTCCGGATAACCGCTATCCCGGTGACAAGAACGTTCAGTTTTACAACCAGCTATTGCCCCGCCTGGCCGCGCTGCCCGGCGTGCAGAACGCATCCGCCGGATGGCCGCTGCCTCTTACCGGGTCTCGCATGTCGATCACCTTCGAAGTGGAAGGACATCCCAATCCGCCCGGCGAAGATCCGGCGGAAACTATCAGCATCGCAACTCCCGGATTTTTCAAAGCTATCGGCATTCCGGTGAAACAGGGTCGTGAGTTCACCGAGGCCGACATCCGTACTTCGCCTTTGGTGGTTGTCATTACCGAGAATTTCGCGCGCAAATATTTCCCCAACGAAAATCCTATCGGCAAGCACATCAAGCCGGGCCTGGGCGATGGCTTCACCAAGAGCGACCAGATGCGCGAGATCGTTGGCGTCGTCGGTGACATCAAGCGTGGGCGCCTCACCGCCGACGCTACGCCCGAATATTACCTCCCGCACTCCCAGGCCACCGTCGCCTCGCCCACTATCGTTCTACGCACGTCCGGGAACCCCACTGCCCTCATCAACCAACTTCGTTCCGAAGTCGCATACATCGACAAGAACATCCCGGTGTACGACGTTCACAGCTACGACGATCTCGTCTCACGCAGCGTTGCCGAGCCGCGCTTCCAATCGATGGTCCTCACTTGCTTTGCCGCTCTCGCCCTGCTGCTTTCTGCCATCGGACTCTACGCTGTACTCACCTACATGGTCGCGCAACGCACCCTGGAGATCGGCGTCCGCATGGCGCTCGGCGCGCGTCGCACCGACGTCCTCGGCCTCATCCTGCGTCGCGGACTCGGGCTCGCTCTCGTCGGACTGGTGGTTGGCATGGGGCTTTCTTTTGTGCTCACTCGCTACCTCGCAAGCATGCTCTACACCATCAAGCCGCTCGACCCGGTCACTTTGCTGTCCGTCACAGGCATCCTGCTATTGGTGTCGTTTCTCGCCAGCAGTGCTCCCGCGTGGCGCGCCGCGCGACTCGATCCCATGAAGACTCTTCGCGATCAATAGATCGTTTTCCCCAGCGCGCCGGGGTCGGTGTTTCCCCCGGCGCCATTTTTTTGGGACGAACACATTGACACGCTTTGGTCATAGCAGTCTAATGCCTAGACGTTCTTCATATGTCGAACGTCTTGGTGTCATATCTTGGGCGAGATCAAATCCGATTTACTGCAAGGTACGCTTGACCTGTTGGTATTGAAAGTTGTCGCGCTCGGGCCGCTGCACGGCTACGGGATCGCTCAGCGCATCCGCCAGATCTCAAAAGACGTACTGCAAGTCCAGCAGGGGTCGCTATACCCGGCGCTCCACCGCCTGGAAGAGCGTGGCTGGCTTGCTTCTAACTGGGATGAGACGGAAACCGGCCGCCAGGCTAAGTTCTATAAACTTTCCCCGAAAGGCCGCAAACAACTCGCCGAAGAGGAGCAGGCCTGGGAACGGATGATGGCTGCCATCTCTCTCGTCTTACGGACCGCCGAGTAGGAGTTTCTATGCGTTGGCGAAAATCTTCTTCTGCATCGCACGCACTGGAGCAGGAGTTCGATCGTGAACTGCAATTTCACATTGATGAACTCACTCGCGAGTTGCAGGCACAAGGTATTCCTCCCGAAGAAGCCCACCGACGAGCCAGGATCGAGTTTGGAGGCAAAGAACAAGCCGCGCAGCAGTTGCGCGAGGTGCACAGCATCGCCCTGTTTGAAGCCATGCGCGCCAACTTTAAATCCGGCTTGCGCCTGATCCGTAAGTCCCCCGCGTTTTCCATCGCGGTTATCATCACGCTCGCTCTCGGCATCGGCGCCAATAGTGCGGTCTTCTCTGCCATCAATGCTGTCCTGCTACGCCCTCTTCCCTTCCCGCGTGGCGACGAACTCATGCTCCTCCGCGAACTCAACTCTAAGTCTGCGGACCCACCCACCTTCGTTGCGCCCATTCGTCTCGAGGACTGGAGCCGCCTCAACTCCACTTTCCAGGCCATCAGCGGCTATTACACGCAGAATGACCCCGAAACTTCGGGAGTGCTTCCGGAGAAGATCACCCAGGCCCTCGTCGCTCCGCGTTTCCTACAGGTGTGGGGCGTATCTCCGGCGCTCGGCCGCGACTTCACGCCCGAAGAGCAAAAGTTTGGCGGCCCCAATGCTGTCCTCATCAGCGATTCTTTCTGGCGTCGCCGCTTTCACAGCGACCGCGCGGCTGTCGGAAAAACCCTGCACTTGGGAAAGACCTCCTTCCACATCGTCGGCGTCATGCCTGCGTCGTTTCTCTTCCCTGATCACGATGTCGAACTGTGGTCGCCGGTACCCACTGACGCACCCTACGCGCAGGATCGCCAGTCCACCTGGTACACCGCCGTCGGACGGCTCAAGCCCGGCGTGACTCTGTCGCAGGCACAGGCCGATATCGCTACGGTTCAGGCTCAACTCGGCAAGCAATTTCCTAAGACCGATGCCGACCTTTCGATCTCCGTTCAATCCCTGAAGGAAGACACCGTCTCCAGCGTGCGCCGCTCTCTCTGGATGCTCTTCGCCTCGGTGACACTCCTCCTGCTCATTGCCTGCACGAACATTGTCGCGCTGCTTCTAGCGCGGGTTACGGATCGCGAACACGAGATCACGGTTCGTTTTTCGCTCGGGGCTTCGCGCCGCGCGCTCATCGCGCAACTCCTCAGCGAAACCTTCGTGCTTGCCATTGCCGGCGCGGCTCTCGGACTCATTCTCGCGACTGTCGCCGCAAAGATTTTCCGCCTGCTGGCCGCCGATCTTCCACGCGTGCAGGAGATCGTTCTCGATTGGCGTATCGTCGCTTACGCACTCGTTTGCTCGCTTGCCGCAACTTTCCTGTGTGGATTGCTCCCCGCTTTTCGCGCTACGCGCAATCTCTCGGAGTCTCTTGCCAAAGATCGGCGCACCCACGTCTCTGAAGGTCATCCTTTGCAATGGGGTCTCGTCGGCGTGCAGGTCGCTCTCGCGGTTACCCTCCTGTTCGGTGCGGGCCTTCTCTTACGCAGCTTCCAGCAACTCTCCCGTGTCTCTCCTGGCTTCGATCCCAGCCACGTCCTCACGTTGCATATCAGCGGCGGTTGGGGAGAAACCGTGGACTTGAAAGGTCTAGCTCAGCGCATTGATCGCGACTTGGAGGCGCTTCGCGCTGTGCCCGGCGTCGAAGCCGCCGCCATCTCGTCTTCCCTTCCCGGTGTTCCCGGAAATAACGAGACTCAGGTCAAGCTCGTGGAAGGTTCCCAGGATCCCAATCGCAAACTCACCGCCGCCGGCCGCTTCGTCTCCACCGGATACTTTTCCGTCATGCACATTCCCGTCCTCGCGGGCTCTCCGTGCCCGCCAAATGGCACTACTCAGGCTCTCCTTGTGAATCGCAGTTTCGCCGAAAGCTATCTGCCCCAGGCTTTTGCCCTCGGACATCACCTCTTGCTCGGCGAAGGATCTCCGCGGCGTGGTTGCAGATGCTCGTGAGCAGGGTCTCGCCCTTGATCCTTTACCGACTGTTCATTGGGCCACCAGTGCGCCCATGCCCGATCCCTTCTTCCTTGTCCGCACCAACGCGGCACCCGCCACCATGGCTGAAACCATCCGCCGTGCAATTCATCACGTAGAGCCCGCGCGTGCGGTATTTAATCTCTCGCCGCTGGAAGATCATCTCAGCGACGCTAACTCCGAAAATCGTCTTCGCATGGTTTTGCTCGGTCTCTTTGCTCTCACGGCTATCTCGTTGGTCTGTGTCGGCCTCTACGGCACTCTCAGTTATTCCGTCACCCTCCGCCGACGCGAAATCGGGCTTCGCCTCGCCCTCGGCGCGCTTCCGCAACAGATCACCGTCCGCTATCTTTGGCAGGCATTACGCGTTACCGCCATCGGGTGTGCCTGCGGCTTATTGCTCGCCGCCGCCGCTGGTCGCCTCCTCTCTAGCATGCTCTTTGGCGTTTCCAGCCTTGATTCCTTCACCTTCTGCGCAGTCATCCTTCTCGTTCTCGTGGTCGCCTCTGCCGCTGCCATCATCCCCGCGCNNCCGCGCGCATCGATCCCATGCAAACTCTTCGCGATCAGTGATTCCACTGCGTCATTTTCTGTCATCATCGTAGATCGATTCCGATGGATCCCTTCCGCCGCTATAATGCGCACAGTGATTCTCTTTCGTCGCAGCGCGTTCGTGTCCTGATCGCGAGTTGAGTAAGGAACAAATGGTTGATATCCGCGAGATCGCGAACCGCAGCGGCTTACTGATCGTTTGCTCCGGAGACTTCGACCTCAAGGAACTGTACGAAGCGAAGATCAATTTGCAGGATCGCTTCCCATCTATCGGCTCTTGGTATTTCGCCGTGGTCGATCTTTCCAATGTCTCTCAACTCAATGTCGGTGCCGCCGACTTCGATCGGCTCGTGGAGTTGGATCGCCGTCTCTCGCGCTTCACTCGGCCCGGTCTTCCCGTCGCCATCATCGCGCGAGGAGAACTTCCTTTCGGAGTGTCGCGGATGTGGCAATCCTCCACCGATCCGACGGGCTGGGACAGCCGCGTTTTCCGCGATCGGATCTCCGCGGAGGTTTGGCTGCGCGACCGCGTCCGCGCTGTTTTCAGCTTTGTTATGCCCGCCCTTCATCTTGAAAGAGCTTCTGCTTCCTCTTCCGGATGATCGGATACGGCTCCCCATCTTTTTTCGCAGATTTTCTCCCGATTGGGTCAGCGTAGTGGCATGATGATCCCCCACTTAAGTGAGCTATGATCACGGTTCACGAAATCGGAGGCGGTGGAGTGCTAAGCGCCGTCGGCGAGTTTCCTATCTCCGACATGATCGCAGCCAAGCGCGCGCTCACCCTCCAGTTCTCCGGAGGTGTCCCCTGGTTCTTCATCATTGTGGATCTCACCCAAGTTACATCCTTAACCGGAGAAACCTCCGAACTCGAGCAACTGGTCGAGCAGGACAAGTTGCTGGCAGCTCTCACTCGTCCCGGGCTTCCCTTCGCCGTTGTTGCTCCCCAGGATGCCCATTACGGCGTCGCTCGCATGTGGCAAGCCATCAGTGAGGACACCGGTTGGGACACACGTATCCTTCGTGATCGCAACTCCGCCGAGACCTGGATCCGGGAACGGGTTCAGGCAAAATTTGGTATGTCCGTCCCCTCTCTCGATCAGCAAGCCTCCTAAGCCGCGCCGTAATCGCTCCCAACCCTTCCTAGACACCCCAGAAAAAATCCTTTATTCTTATACTNNGCACCTCTGGAGAAGGTCGAGGCCCATAGCCGATGCTTATTCGTATCAAGGACTTGGAACTCCAACGCCTAGAGTTCAACGAAACGTTTCAGCCGGGCGCGATCGATCTGGGCAGCGAATATACTCAGGTCTCACCGTTACAGGCCACCGGGCGCGCAGAGCTCATCGAGGAGAATCGCGGTCACAAGAATATTCTCGACGATATCCGTATCGTCGGGAAGCTTGATACCGAGGTCGAAGTCGCCTGTGCCCGTTGTCTTGAGCCCGTGCGGCAGCCCCTGCACCGCGACTTCGAATTGCTCTATCGCCCACAGGGCGCCGACAAGACGAAGGAAGAAGCAGCGGTTTCCAAGGGCGAAACTGAGATCAGTTATTACGAGGGCGACGGCCTTCTGTTGGAAGACGTTTTACGTGAGCAGGTGCTGTTGGAGGCTCCTTACCGGGCCCTCTGCCAGGAGAATTGCAAGGGCCTCTGCCCTACCTGCGGAAGCAACTTGAATTCCGGGCCGTGCCCCTGCAAAGAGGTACAACCCGATCCGCGCTGGAATGCCCTTGGCAACCTGCGCGATAAGCTGAAAAGCGACTAACTTTGAGCTGGTGTTTCATGCCGGCGATGTAAAGGAACCAGCAATGCCTAATCCAAAACGGCGACACTCGAAAGCCCGCACCGGCAACCGCCGTGCACACGACCACCTCTCTGCTCACTCGCTCGCCGAGTGCCCTAACTGCCACTGGAAGAAGATGCCCCATCGCGCCTGCCCCAAGTGCGGATTCTACAAAGGCCGCGAAGTCGTCGAAGTCGAAGACACCAAGTAGAGCTCCCCGTGGTACGCGAAAGGTCCGCCGAGGCGGGCCTTTTCCTGCATACAAGTGCGTCTCTACTGCGGTGCCTCAGCGGAGCGCGACGTGGGTGCCGCGAGCGCTGGTTCATCTGATACCATCTTCCCTCAGCAATGCCGATCACTATCGCAGTTGATGCCATGGGCTCCGACAAAGCCCCTTTCCCCGAAATCGAGGGAGCGCTCCAGGCAGCGCGGCACTTCGATGTCCGTGTCCTCCTCGTCGGTAAACAAGACCTCCTCCGCGAGCACCTCGGCGCGCATGCCTCGGCTGGCCGTTTCCCGGTGGAGATCATCCACGCCAGCGAAGCCATCACCATGCACGAAAAGGCCGCGCAGGCCGTGCGCACCAAGCGCAACTCTTCCATGCACGTCGCCCTTCGCCTGGTTCGCGAGGGAAAGGCCGATGCCTTCGTGACGGCCGGCAATACCGGAGCTGCCATGGCGGCCGCCAAGATGGTGCTTGGCGCTCTCCCAGGCGTCGATCGTCCCGCTCTGGCCGCTGTCTTCCCCACCGAGAAACGTACCGCCTCCATCCTTCTCGACGTTGGCGCCAACGTCGACTGCAAGCCGCAAAACCTGCAGCAGTTCGCCGTCATGGGCGAGGTCTATTTCCGCACGATCTTTGCTGGAAAGTTCCCCCACGCCCGCAATCCCCGTGTCGGCCTGCTGTCTATCGGCGAAGAAGAAACAAAGGGTAACGAGCTCACCCGCGAATCGCACAAATTGCTCAAACATCTGCCGCTCAACTTCATCGGCAATGTCGAAGGTCGCGATCTCTTCAACGGTAATGCGGATGTCCTGGTCTGTGATGGCTTCGTCGGCAACGTCGCCCTCAAAATCTCCGAGGGCCTCGTCAAGACCGTCCGCGAGATGCTGAAAGAGTCATTGCAGCAGACCATCGCGCGCCAGGTCGGCTTCCTGCTCTCCCGCCAGGCTTTTGTCGATTTCAAGAAACGTCTCGACTACTCCGAATACGGGGGCGCCCCGCTGCTGGGACTCAAAGGCGTAGCCTTCATCGGCCACGGCTCGTCCAACGCGAACGCGATTAAGAACGCGATCCGCGTTGCCGCAGAATACGTCGAACACAACGTCAATTCCTCCATCAGCCGCGAAATCGCGATCGCCAGCGAAAAGCTGGCAAGTCATCATCACCCAGCTTCCGAAGTAACCGACGATGCCCGGGCTTAATTCCTGCTAGTAATAATTGATCTTCCCCACGTTTCCCGGGCGACGCCAGCAGCTCTGCTACCATCGAAATATCCACGGCCCCGTTCTCGCGAGGTGTCGCTGTGAAAAAGTTTGGATCAGCCCTCTCTTTCCTGCTCGTCCTATTCGCAGTTTCAGCCTTCTGCCAGCAGTCACCCATCCTGGTCAACGACGACCTCGCCCAGGGCCGAACCGGCGTCTGGACCAATCTCTCCAACGCAGATCAAATCGCACTTCACGGCGAGGCCATTGCGGCCGCCCTGAACACCGCATCGGCTGTCACCATCAATTCCGTCGAGCATTGGTCCGGCAGCTTCAAATACCCGCCTACCGGTCATGTCTATCCCTACACCATGATCGGCACGAATCCCTTCACCAACCCCGTCAGCAGTACCGTCCCGGTCGCCCTTATCCCGCTCAAGTTCGTCTTCGACGGATACCTCGTCAACGGCAAACCGCTCGTCTTCGATCCAACGTCAAACTTCATTTCCTGAAAGCCTCGCCCCTTTGGGCCACCCATAACTACGGCTTCGGCTCCGCCCAGTACCTCGACGCCCTCCAGCGCAATTCCTTCAATCGCACCAACGGATACCACGTCCACCTCGGCACGCCTCGCATGCTGCCAACCTACACCGTCCATGTGCCGGCGAATTCCGGAAGTGTCTTCAAAACCAGCCAGGGTTACGTTGGCAATGTCGAAATTAACTTCCTGCTGAACATCATCTCCCACCTCCCGCACACTCTCGGCGTAAAGCCCTTCGAACTCGCCGTCATGGCCAGTTCCAACGTCTATGGTGGATCCATCCCCAGCAACGGCTTCTACTATTACGGCTTCCACGGAAACACCAAGGTATCGAGCACGAGCACCTCCACCACCGTTCAGGTCTGGGCATGGTCAAGTTGGATCGGACCTGGTTTTTTCAGCGCCAAAACCCTGGATATCACCGGCTTCACCCACGAGGTGGCCGAAGCCGCCAACGATCCCTTCCTCGGCAATTTCGCCCCAACCTACGGCTATCCCTATAACACTGCGTCGTGCTCCAGCATCATCGAGGTGGGAGACATTGCCGAAGGCTTTTCCGCCCTCTCCGTTCCCGTCTCCGTCAACGGTTACACCTATCACGTCGCCAACGTAGCCATGCTCCCCTGGTTCTCACGCACCGCTGCCACCACAACCACCAAGAGCTACAGCTTCCCCAGCACTTCGCTGCTCACCACCCCCGCAGCCAATTGCAAATAGGTGTTCTGTAACCCGCATCAGCATGTTGGAGAGCCGCTCCCCAGGCGTCGCCGTCCCGATCCACCCTCGCGCGACCGCGCGCGCATCACTTCCTTGAATTCCTGATTCGTTTACAATTCTCCCCGCATGTCCTCCACGTCCGTTTTGATCCGCCGCGGTCACGTCATCGATCCTGCCAATAACATTGACCGTCCCATGGACATCCTCCTTCGCGAAGGCCGTGTCGCCGCCATCGTTGAGCCCGGAGGCATCAAGAGCGATTACGACGAAGACTTCGATGCCCATCACCTCATCGTCGCGCCGGGATTCATCGACCTCCACGTCCATCTCCGCGAGCCGGGCCAGCAGCACAAGGAGACCATCGCCACCGGCACCCAGGCCGCCGCGGCCGGAGGTTTCACCAGCGTTTGCGCCATGCCCAACACCGCGCCCGTGAACGACACACCCGACGTCACCACCTGGATGCTTCAGCCCGACCGCGGCGCCGTCGTCAACGTCTTCCCCGTGGCTGCGGCCACTGTCGGAAGTTCCGGCGAGAAGCTAACCAATTTCCGCGACCTGCAACGCGCCGGGGCAGTCGCCGTCAGTGACGATGGCAAGCCCATCCTCGACGACAACCTCATGCGTGAAGTCCTGCGCACCGCCGCCCGTCTCGAACTTCCCGTCGTCCAGCACGCCGAAGATCCCCGTATGCATCCTGGCGCTTCGATGAACTATGGCGCCAACTCGCTGCGCATGGGCTTGCGTGGCATGCCGAATACCAGTGAGTCCAGCATCGTGCTGCGCGATATCCGCCTCACCCGCGAGTCCCGCGCGCACCTCCACGTCGCCCACATCTCGACTGCCGAAGCTCTCGAAGCCGTGCGTCGCGCTAAAAAAGAAAACCTCCGCGTTACCGCCGAGGTCACTCCGCACCACTTTACCTTGCTCGATGAAAACATCGGCCACTACGACACCAACTTCAAGATGAACCCTCCGCTCCGCTCCGCCGCCGATCGCGACGCCATGATCGCCGGCCTTAAAGACGGAACGCTAGACTGCATCGCCACCGATCACGCCCCCCACGCCTATCACGAAAAAGAGCAGGAGTTCGATCGCGCACCGTTCGGCATCATAGGCCTCGAAACCGCTCTGCCCATCGCCATTACGGTCCTCCACGAGCATTTCGAGATCCCGTTGCTGCGAGTCGTCCAACTGATGAGCACCAACCCCGCACGTCTGTTCCAATTGATGCACCGCGGAACCTTGGCTGTAGGCGCTTTCGCCGACGTAACCATCTTCGACCCCAAGTTGCGCTGGAAATACCAGGCCGCCACCGGCTACTCGAAGTCAAAAAACACCCCCTTCGACGGGTGGGATTTCACCGGCAAAGTCATGGCCACGATCGTCGGCGGCAAGCCTGTCTACCTCGCCTGATCGCGACGAATGTGGGTGCCCCACCTGAATGTGGGTGCCCCACCCTCGTGGCTTCAGCCACAGGGTGGGCGGGCGAAGGGCTGGAACTTCAGCCCCCTGCACCCGCGCGGTCAACCACACCACTCCGACCTTCGACGCGATAAGGCCGCAGGCCGACCGGGCCTCTAAGCACGACGCGCCAGCGTCGTGAAAGCATGGGTGCCCCACCCTTGTGGCTTCCGCCGCAGAGTTATCACCCCCGCGGTCAACCACGCCACCTCGACCTTCGACGCGATAAGGCCGCAGGCCGACCGGGCTTCTAAGCACGACGCGCCAGCGTCGTGAAAGCAGTGGCGATAAACTCAAGCCCCTTCAGGGGCGACAGGCCTCGTAGGCAAGGCGCAGCCTCGCCGTCTCGTTGACGTCTGGCGAGAGCCACGTAAAATCCAACGTCTCCCTCACTCTCTCTTATTGTCATTGCAAGGAGCGGAGCGACGTGGCAACCTGCTGTTCTTCGCCGCAACCACTCTGCTAAAGTTACTCGCGATAACTTTTCCATCGGAGCCCGACTCACATGGCCACTGGCGATCCCGCGCACGCTCACTTCCCCTGCCCCGGCTGCTCCGCCGACATGCATTTCGATCCCGCCGCCGGCATGATGAAGTGCTCCTTCTGCGGACGCACCGCCGCCGTCCCCACCTCGACAGCCATCGCGGCCCCGGTTGCGCACGACGTCTCAACCCCCACCCCCGGCCATCTGCCCTGCCATCCGCTGGAAGAATTTTTGGCCAAGGCCCAGGGCGCGCATCTCGCCATGCTCTCGCCGCAAGCCCTCGAAGTCCACTGCGCTGCCTGTGGGAGTTCTGTCACCTTCCAGCCGCCCGAGGTCGCCGGCACTTGTCCGTTCTGCGCTTCCGCCATCGTCGCTCAAGCCAAGGCCGCCGACCCGCTCGTCGCACCCGACGCCGTCCTGCCCGCCAAGATTTCCAAACCTCAAGCCCAGGGTGAAGTAAAGCAGTGGTTGAGTTCGC
The DNA here is from genome assembly GCA_003151155.1 of Acidobacteriaceae bacterium. GTDB lineage: Bacteria > Acidobacteriota > Terriglobia > Terriglobales > Acidobacteriaceae > Korobacter. The sequence goes on along the minus strand of PLWX01000087.1, from coordinate 921 downwards.
GATGGTTTGCCCCCAACGCGCTCAAGACCATGGCCCACCAGGAAGGCATCAACGGTGTCTATCTACCCTTCTGGAGCTATGACGCCGATACCGCCAGCGACTACACCGGTCAGCGCGGCGTCCACTATTACGTCACCGAGTCCTACACCGATGACAAGGGCAATCGCTGTGAACGCCAGGTGCAGCGCACCAATTGGTATCCCGCCGCCGGTCACGTTGATGTCTCGTTTCACGATGTCTTGATCGCTGCCTCGCGCTCCGTGCAGGAACAGAAGCTCAACGCCCTTCAGCCTTGGGGATTGGAAGCGTTATGCGCCTACGAGCCTGCGTACCTGGCGGGATTCAAGGCGCAGCGCTATCAAGTGGAACTGCCTGACGGGTACACGCACGCGCAGTCCGTCATGGCCGGAGGAATCAACGAAGCCGCGCGTCGCGACATCGGCGGCGACGAGCAGCGTGTCACCTCGGTCGAAACCGCCTACTCCAATGTTGGCTTCCGTCACCTGCTTCTGCCCGTCTGGATAGGCGCCTACCGCTTTCAAAACAAGGCCTACCAGGTGGTTGTGAATGCCGCCACCGGCCAGGTCCAGGGCGAGCGCCCCTACAGCGCCATCAAGATCGCGCTGCTCGTCATCGCGATCCTCTTCGCGTTAATCATCTTCTCCATGCTCAACGGTCACCACTAAGGAAGTTGCGGGAGAATATGCGTTTGGCACGTTTGACTATGCGGTATATAGAAGGATGGGGAGTGNNGCCTTCCAGCCCCTGGTCAACGACAAGGGCGGCGTAGTTTCGGGGATGCACCCCGCACACTGAGTGGTTCGACTTCCCTGATTCCATTCTTCTGGTTCGACAACGCGGTTCAGTTTTTTGAGATCTGCAAAGCCCGGTGGTTGTTGTGGCAACCATGGTTCTATCTGC
>PLWX01000205.1 GCA_003151155.1 Acidobacteriaceae bacterium | reverse complement strand
GACCTGGAAAATACGCGCCTCACGATGCAGGCCGATCTCGCCGTCGATTATTTTCAACTGCGGACGCAGGACTCCTTGAAGGAGTTGCTGGACTCGACGGTAACCGCCTACCAGCAGTCCGTTAACCTCACGCAAGCACTGTACGAAACTGGCATCGACTCGCAGGAGTCGCTGTTGCAGGCGCAGACGCAACTCGCTACGGCTCAAGCGCAAGACACGAACATCGGTATCCTGCGAGCGCAGTATGAGCACGCTATCGCTATGTTGACGGGCAAACCGGCTTCCCAGTTTTCGTTGCCGGCGATGCCTTTGAACGCGGCTCCGCCGAGCATTCCAACGGGCGTGCCGTCTAAATTGCTGGAACGCAGGCCTGACATTGCTGCGGCTGAACGAAGCATGGAGCAATCGAATGCGCTGATTGGGGTGGCGACCGCGGCGTTCTATCCGAACCTCACGCTCAGCGGAACGTTTGGCTTCCAGAACACATCGATCACCGACTTGTTCACTTGGCCAAGTCATTATTGGTCGGTAGGGCCGCAGTTAGCGCAAACACTGTTTGAAGGCGGTCTGCGTAAGGCGACCGTCGTGCAGTACAAAGCGCAATACGACCAGAGCGCGGCGAACTACCGGCAAACGGTGCTAACCGCTTTTCAACAGGTAGAAGACAATCTTGCGGCACTGCGGATTCTTTCGCAGGAGGTACAGCAACAGGCGGCAGCCGTGGATTTCGCTCAGCGCTTCCTGAACCTTGCGATCGATCGCTATAAGTTGGGGATTGATCCTTACTTGAACGTGCTGACGGCGCAGACGACCTACCTTTCCAACCGGCAGGCGATGGTGCAATTGCGACTGCAGGAGATGAATGCAAGCGTGCAATTGATCGAGGCGTTGGGTGGAGGTTGGGACACTTCTCTGCTTCCGTCGAAACATGACGTTCAGTCGTTGGGAGCGGTGCAAACGGATCCGGCAGTAAAAGCCGCGACCAATGTCATTCCGACCAATGCCAATCAAACTCCGCAGCATTAGCGTAGTGATGCGCGGTCGAGAGGTATGTCCGCTTTAGCACCGTGGTAACCCCACTTCAGGTCTTGCGGGTTCGCGGATTCCAGATGCTTCAGTACAATGAGGCGACAGTCCACACTCGATGTGGCGGAAGTCACTCGCCACTGTCCATAGTGAAACATTCAAGTTCATGTTTATCCTACTGTATTGTTTTAACTTAGCAATGAACATAGAGAGGCGATATGAAGCCTAACCTGGCTAACTTGGCATCGGAATTGAAGCGCAAAATTGAGACGCGGGAAGCTCGCATTGGCATCGTGGGCATGGGCTACGTGGGTTTGCCCCTGGCGTTGCTATTCAGCGACGAACGCTTTCGGGTTACGGGGTTTGACATCGATGAGCGCAAGGTCGCGGCCCTGAATGCTGGCGGCTCCTATATCGTGCGCATCCCGGGCACCGAGATTCAAGCAGCCCAGAAGAATGGCTTCTCGGCTACTTCGAATTACGCCCAGATCCGAGAGATGGACGCGGTCATCATTTGCGTTCCTACACCGCTGAATGAATTTCATGAGCCGGACCTGAGCTACATCACGCAGACTGTGGAAGGGATTGCTCCGCAATTGCGTGAGGGACAGATCATCATCCTGGAGAGCACGACGTATCCGGGAACGACGGAAGAGGTCATGATTCCGCTGCTGGAAAAGGGCAACACCTCGGGATTGAAAGTCGCGTGCGAAGCCGAGAGCGGCGGATTCTTCGTCGCGTTCTCGCCGGAGCGCGAAGATCCGGGTAACGATACCGTGGCACGCCGAGATATTCCCAAGGTGGTAGGCGGCGTAGGTGCGCTGGCTTCCGAGGTTGCCGCAGCAGTCTACGGGGCGATCTTCAATCGCACGGTTCCTGTTTCTTCTCCGGCAGTCGCGGAAATGACCAAGCTGCTGGAGAACATTTATCGTTGCGTGAATATTGCGCTGGTGAACGAGTTGAAGCAGCTCTGCCATCGTATGGACATCGACATCTTTGAAGTGATCGACGCGGCAAAGACCAAGCCTTTCGGGTTCCAGGCGTTTTATCCCGGACCGGGGCTTGGTGGACACTGCATTCCGATCGATCCGTTCTATCTTTCCTGGAAAGCCAAGCAGTTCGACTTTCGCACCAAGTTCATCGAGCTTGCGGGCGAAGTAAACATAGCGATGCCGTATTACGTAATTGAGAGGACGGCAGAAGGTTTGAATGGCAATAAGAAGTCAATCAACGGGTCGAAGATCCTGGTGCTCGGACTGGCTTATAAAAAGGACATCGACGATTTGCGGGAGTCGCCGTCACTGACGATCATTGAGTTGCTGCGGCAACGGGGTGCGGATGTCTCTTACAACGATCCCTACTTCGCGACCGTCGGACGTGGACGCCACTACGACTTGAACATGACGAATACGCCCCTGGAAAACCTTGGCCAGTACGATGCCGTGGTGATTGTGACCGATCACTCGGATTACGACTACCCGCGCATTGTAAAGGAATCGAAGCTGGTGGTGGATACGCGCAACGCAACCAAGGGGATCAAGTCGGAAAACATCGTGCGCTGCTAGCGTAAGTCTGACGAAACAACATCGGCCAATTTGCTTCGCGTCTGCGAGTGCAAGTTGGCCGATTCGTTTTGCGAGAAACCGGTTAGCGGATCCAAACTCTTGGCTGATCGTGGGAGGTGCGAAGGTATTTGCGCGCCTCCGGCAACAGAATGACCCGCACATCTTCATCCAACGAACGCATTTGCCATCCGTGACTAAGATCGACGGCCTGGAATGCACCACGGCGGACGGTTGCGGTCTGGCCATGACGGAAGGCGGCAACATAACTCACAGAGATGCAGCCATTGTCATCGTGGACGAGGTTCATGCTAAGCAATTGCGAGCCGGGACGCTGGGCGTTTCCGCTGACCTTCGCCGTGAGCATCTGTTGCTTATCGAAGCACAGAAGCTCTGAGGTAGCCTGGATGAAGAAGCGGGCTTGAAAGCTGTCGGCCAATAGCTCCCCGGGAACGATCAGATAGCCTCTGCGCGGCGCGATTCCAACCACGCTATAGAAATCGAAAAGTAATTTCTCCATTGTGCTGCGAATGGAGGTGTCGTCCGCTAATCCAGGAAGCACCGTGATTGCCAACTCGGTAGCCATTGCAATACTCCTGCTGGTTAAAACACGTGGTGCAGGAAAAGTTTCGGGATTAAGGGGAGTTTCCTGGACATCTCGCGCGGGCGAAGGGCATCCTTCCAGCAGGAGAGCTTGATGCCGGGCAAACGTGGAATGGCAAAGCATTTATTGATTGGAGCGGGAGCGGGGATTGTGGCGGCGTGGGCGATGGACGAGTTTCAGAAGCTGTGGCTGAAGGCGTCGCCGGGAGGATTAAGTGTTAGCGGAAGAGGGCACCACCAGAAGAATCCGCGGACCGACGTGGAGGTC
>PLWX01000213.1 GCA_003151155.1 Acidobacteriaceae bacterium | reverse complement strand
TTCATCGGACAACCACCGGCGTTTTTCGAGTTTCTGCATGAGTTGGCGACAGAAGCCGATGCTGCCACTCGTGAACACTGACACTTCGGAGCGTGGTTTGGGGTGAAGGTCGGAGAGGGGCTGCTGCGAACCTGCAGCTCCCCTCTCTTCGTTAAGCGACTAGATCGCGGGTTGAAAGTTTTGGCTGGCGGAACTTGCCGGCGAGTCTTGCTACCCAGGCGGGATCCATGCAGGGCCTTTCGATCAGCGAAAAGAAAGCTGTCGCTACCAAGAGCACGATCGGCAGGATTATGAGCAGATCGATGGAGAAGCGACTTAAGAAGCTGGAACCCACCCTCCAGCGCCTCACGAAAAAGACTGTCGCGGAAATCACATGCCAATGAAGCAAGTAGATGGAGTAACACATACCGCCGATGGTTGTGATGGGATGACGGGTGATGAGCCAATTGGCGATTCTGCTGCGAAACACACCTATGTAAGCGACTAACGCGAGCGGCGGTTCGAGGACGGGAAAACGCTGGATTGAGAACGTCCAGAGAAGTGCGGCCCAGGCAATCAGGTTCAGGAAGTCCCAGTAATAGGAATGAGACGGCGACTCCTGCCAGTCCACGAGGTAGAAGTCTGCCAGGAGAAAACCGGCGAGAAACCATTCGAGGTAGAGCAGAAGAGAAGGAACGCTGAGCGCGTCTGCGGGCAGCACGGTTCGCAATGCGGGGATCGCGAACAGAAGAAACAGAAGAAGTGATCGGCGTGCCCACACCCGGGCAATTGAAAAGACGACGGCCAGCAGCGGTGCGAGTAAGTAGAACTGTACCTCGATTTCCAATGACCACGCCGCGGTGAGGATGCGGCTTCCCCTGCCATAGAAGAGATTGTGCTGATAGAAGAAGCTGGCGATGAGGTTGGGCCAGTGGGCGAGCGTCGGCCATTCCTGCGCTTGCAATCCGGCTCGATGCAGGAATGCCCCGGTGAGAAAGATTGCACAGAGTGCAATGAAGTACGGAGGTTCGAGGCGCGTTAGGCGGCGGAGATAGTATCGCTGTAACGAGGGACGTGCGGCGATTCCAAGTCTCCACTTAGCGAATGGCAAAGCTAACACGAAGCCACTCAGCAGGAAAAATAGCTGAACTCCAAAGCTTCCGAGCTGGAGAAAAGAGCGAACGGTGAGGTCGGCAGGGCGCATCGATGCTGCCGACATGTGCTGGGCGGAGGTATATCCGCTTAGATGAAAGAGCACGACGCCGGAGATGGCGAGGAAGCGGAGGCCATCCACTTCGGGGATGAACCTTCGTCCACTCGTCATTCGTCGCTGGAGTTCGATACAGACCTCATCCGTTTACTGCGGGCAGATCGATTGCCTCAGTCGCAATGCGAGTGATTCTCGCGGGCTCCGCATCCGTCGTGGCAGAAACAGCAGCTCGGCCGATGCTGATGTAGTGGAGGCCGGCGCCGTGCATTTCGTCTGGCCGATAGAGATTTCGACCGTCTACCACGATGGGAGAAGCCAACAGTTTGCGGACACGATGCAAATCGAGGCAGGCGAAGTCGGGCCAGTCGGTGAGGATCAGGAGGGCATCCGCACCGGAGATGGCTGCGTAGCTGCTGGAAGCGAACTCGATTCGAGAGGAGAGCAGTTCGTGGCGAGCGTTGTCGATGGCCGCCGGATCGTAGGCCGAAACTAACGCTCCCTCCTCGAGCAGGCGCTTTACGATGGCGAGAGCCGGAGAACAGCGGACGTCGTCGGTTGCGCCTTTGAAACTCAGGCCGAGCACCGCGAACTTGCGACCGGCGAGAGCTCCGATCGCGGATTTTAGCTTGTCGAGAAAACGCTGGCGCTGACCGGCATTGATGCGCTGCACTTCGGCGAGCAAGTCAAAGCAAAAGCCATTCCGTTCTGCAATCCTGCGAAGTTCATCCACATCTTTCGGGAAACAGGAGCCGCCGAAACCGATGCCGGGAGAGAGGAACTGGGACCCGATGCGCGGGTCGGCACCGACGCCGGCAGCGACCTGATCGATGTCCGCGCCTGTAGCCTCGGCAATATTGGCGATGGCATTGATGAACGATATCCTGGTCGCGAGAAAGGCGTTCGAGGCGTGCTTAATGAGCTCCGCACTCTTCACGCTGGTTTCGATCACCACTTTACTGGAACGGTGCAATGGCTTAAATGACCTGGAGGTTGCGGCGTAATCCCCGTCGATGAGAGGACGGTACAGCTCGCGCAGGACATCGCGGGCGCGAGAGTCGTCGGTGCCGAGGACGATTCGGTCGGGCTCCAGGAAGTCATTGACGGCAGAACCCTCGCGGAGAAATTCTGGATTGCAAGCCACGCTGAACAGAGAGGGGTCGGCACCCCCCTTTTGCAGAAGACAGGTTTGAATCTTGTCGCCGGTTCCGACGGCAACCGTACTTTTCTCGACGATCACGGTGTATTTCCGCAAATGCGAGGCGATGTCGCGAATCGCATCGAACACGCCGCTGAGGTCGCTCGCGCCATTGGGGGCGGACGGTGTGCCGACGCAAACAAAAACTGCATCAGGGGATTGCATGCCGTCCGCGATGGAACTTGTGAAGCGAATGCCCTTCAGCAAATGGCGCTTCAGCAGTTCGGGGACGAAGCGCTCGTGGATCGTGGCGTTGCCGCGTTGCAGTTGTCTGAGTTTGCGCGAATTGCTTTCAACGGCGACAACTTGATGTCCAATTTCTGCGAAGCAGAGCGCGGTGACGAGTCCGACATACCCCGAGCCGATCACAGTTACTTTCATCGCTCGTCTCCGGTGGGCAGATGAAGGGAGCAGACGCAGCGTTGACAGATTGGATTTGTCGCAACATCCAGCGAGCTGCGAAATGCGAGGGACGCCGTGCCGTTGACAATCTCTTCCAGCGATTGCTGATTCACGTTGCCGATGGGTGCATGAAAGAAACACGGTTGAACCGTACCGTCATGCGCGATAACCGCGGAGACCCATGGAGCGTTGCATACGGGGGCGTGCGAAACGACTTGCCCGAGGTGAGCACGGAAGTGTTGAACGATGCGGCGGAGCTTCGCGGGAGACTCGGCGATGTATCCACTCGCCATTTCCCGCTGATATCGAGTGATTAGATCTTGCATCTCCGAGTTTAGCGAGTCGATTTCAGGAGCGGTTAGCGCAACTTCGTCCTGCTGCTCCGCGGTCCAACCGCGCTCGCGATTGAAGGCAGTGCTGGTAAGGTCGGCAGCGAGGAAAGAGATTCCAGAAAGATCGAGATCTTTTGCGGCTTCGACGGTTTCGCACAGCGCCTGATGATTTGGTTTTTGCACGGTCGTGCGGGCGGTGATATGGAGTTCGGGACGAAGCGAAAGCAGCTTGACGATGCCAAGAGCTAGGAGATCGTAGGCGCCTTTCACTCCTCGCACGCGGTCGTGGATGTCGCGCGTACCGTCGAGTGACACGATGACATCATCCACGTTGTAAGCCACGTCTTGCGCGCGTTTGGAAAGAGTGAGACCCGCGGTCAGCAGGGTGATGCGAATACCTTCGTCGCGAAGAAATTTGCAGAGCCGTGGAAAGTTAGAGTGCATCAACGCTTCGCCTCCGCTCAAAACGGCCCATTGAACCTTTAGCGCGTGCAACGCTCCGCGATGGCGGGCGAGCGTGTCGATAGAGAGTTCCTCGGCTGAATCTCGTTTCCAGATGTCGCACATCATGCAGCGGCAGTTGCAGCGGCTGTGAACATTCAACACAAGCACCGGCATGGTGGTGATGCGATGGGAGGCGAGGGGCTCACTGGCAAGCGGAGCGGGAGCAATTTCAACCAGCATAGGTCACCCGCTTCTTTCCCAGAAATAGAGTGCGACCTAGCACAGCTTTAGCTTCTGCGAACATTTCGACCAAAGGCGCGCGTACCCAGCGAAGAAGCCCGTCAACGCGAATCGGGAGCAAGCCTGACTTAAATTCCTCAGGAAGGTGGCGCATGTGGGACTCGGACGCTAAATGAATTCGCCCTCCTATCAGGACGAGCTCAATGTCTTCGGTTCGAAGGCCCAACAGCTGAGAGGAGGGAGATCCTCCGGTATCGCGCACGACCAGAAAGTCCGCAACGGCGCCGATGCGCAGGGAACCTTCGCCGTTACGCAGGCGCAAGATCGATGCGGGACGCGCGGTACACATTTCGTAGAGACAAGATTCGTCCAATTGCAAAACCTCGGCAGCGACCTTGATTTCATCGAGCAGGTCGCCGGCGGCGGTAAGGGGTGAATCCGTTCCGAGTGCGGTGTTCTGGACGCGACTCAACAGGTCGGGATCGATGGTACGGCCATAGAGAAAACGGTTCGAACTGGGGCAAGCGACGAGGGCGGCTCCGCGGGCGTTTATCAAACTAACGTCAGGAGGCGAACAATTGAGACCATGCACGAGAACCGTGCGGTCGGAGAGAACACCCACCCGATCGAGTTCGGCGATCTCATTCGAGGTGGTCTGATCGGTCCCCTCCGCGGCGTGGATGACGAATGGCTGTTCATAAGAGGAGTTCACAAATGCATGGTGTATTTGCGAATCGAAAGACAGGGAGTGCGCCCAGGCGATTTCGTCGACCACTCGCACCGGGAAATCGGGGTCGCGGAACACTGGGGACATGGGATTGTGGTGACAGACGCTGGTGACCCCCGACAGCAGATTGCGCAGGGCACCCCAATAGAGACGAATGTCTTTGGGGATCTGGCTGAAGCGATCGATCTCTGACCGATGATGGGATTGAATATCGTCGGCCCATTCTTTAGAGCTTTCGTAGGGGCCAATGCCAAGGTTGGGGTAGAGCCCGAACTCCAGGTGGTCATGGGCATTGATCAAGCCGGGTAGAACCAGGCATCTGGTGAGATCGATGGTTCGGGGTAGTTGGATTCCGGTAGACGTTGATGTGAGAGAAGCAATCCGCGGCCCTGCAATTTCCATTGAGATCGGGGCGGCGGCAGAGGCTCCGAAGGAGGCTCGCCCATTGCTGAGCGCGAGGCCGGAAACTTGTGAAGATGCTACGAACTGGTTGATATAAATCGCGGGATAAGGTCGCGCCACTTCAAATTCAAGCTGTTTGCCGGCACGCGTGAAAAGGACTTCTTCGTTCGCTCCAAAGGAAAGTTCGAGCTGGCAGGCAGCCTGGAAATCAAAGGCATGGAAAATGTTCTGCGTCGCCTGCAGATTGTGGCACATGGTTCGCATTGCAACCGTACCGCTGCTGGATGGGAAAGTTCGCTTCCAATTGAGAGCTACTTCGGTGCAAGGGTGAAGGTCAGAGATAAAGATGGAGCCGTGCGGTCGAGCGACGCGGACCAGTTCGCGCACCACACCGACGATGTCGTCGCAATAGCTCAAGGCAAATGACAACAGGATCACGTCGGCGGAGTGATTGGGCACCGGCAGCGAGTCCGCAGTGCCAAGCAGCAGCTTGACCGAGCTCTTTAGCTTTGGGCGAGCGACGCCCAACATGCGACGCGAAGGATCCACACCAGTGAGGCTTTTGACGGGGAGATCCTGAAGCCTGGCCAGCCATCGCCCGGTGCCGCAACCGATGTCCAGAACGTCGAGTCCGCGCAAATTCGGCAGGAGACCGGAAAGGAAGCGCTCTTCGAGCGCGGTCATTGGGTTCACCTGGCCGTCATAGAATGCGGCGGCGGCATCGAAAGCGTTGGCTGCCGATTGCATGCTGGATGCCGCGGCGATGTCGGACTCTGCGAGCATTACAGGCTCTCCTGCTTGGGCTTCCGCAGATCAATCAAGCGGTGTGCGAGTTTCAGTTCCTTGGGATAGGCGTAGATCCGCGCCCAGTACCGCCAGGCACTTAGCGAACGCAGGAGGGTGCGACTACCTTTCGGAGCACGAATGTCCTGCACGGTCGGCCAGCGTGAACTGACGACAGTCTCGAAGTTTTCGATCAACTTCTTGGTTTTGCGTTTGAGCCACGGACTCTTGGGATCGATGCGGAGGGTGAAATCCATCCACCGCTTGGAAGCCCATTCTTCGAGTGTCGTGGGGAACTGCATTTTGTCGTCGATCTCGCCATACATCGCGCCGCGCTGGGGTACCGGCGTGTAGTGATACATGATGATCTCCGACACGGGGTTCAGCTTCTTCAGTTTGCGTATGAACGAGAGAGTCTCGCGGGTATCGCGGTCGGGGTCGCGCGGGTTGCCGATGACGAACGAGAACTCGGGGATGATCCCGTGCTGACGCATGCGCTTGGCGACGGTGACGGTCTGATCGGTGGTAATGCCTTTCTGCATTTCTTTCAGCGCCCAGTCAGCGCCGGATTCGGCACCAAAGAAAATCATGGTGCAGCCGGCGCGACGCAAGGCATCGAGTGTAGCGTCGGAATACCTCGACATGACATCCACCCGGGCTTCGCACCACCACTTGAAGTTGAGTGGGACCAATCGTTTTGCGAGCTCCTGGGCGTGATCTTCGCGCATGAAGAAATTCATGTCGTAGAACTGCACGGAATC
>PLWX01000321.1 GCA_003151155.1 Acidobacteriaceae bacterium | reverse complement strand
GCGCGTGGGCGCAGGCGGCCAAGTTTGCGGGCACGTGGGAAGCGGCGCACGAAGGAAAAGTCTTCCTGGTGCTGAAGGTGGAGGCCGGCGAGAAAATCTCGGGGACGTTGAACGCCGGCAGCATCACCCTCAACGACGAGGGCGAGTTGGTGAAAGCGGAGCCGGTGGAAGATCGCCCAGCGCCGTTCTTCTTCGCCAAGGCCGAAGGCGACAAACTGGAATTCGATTACCAGGATCAGGGCGACGACGCGATCATGCACTTTGAGTTGAAGCTCACCGGCGAGAGAGCGGGGGAACTGCGCATCGTGGATGAGCACATCCCGAAGATGAAGCCGTTCCGGCTGCGCAAGAAGCAGGCCTAGAATCAATACGGTTCAGTAAGGGCACCCTAGCGACGCTTCCCAGATGGCCGTCTCGGGGGAGTTTGCGACGAACAGGCAGATCCGCGAGTCGACGATACCGCCAAAGTGGACCCACAAGGATTCACCATGAGGTAACGTTAGAGTTGCGCAAATGCGGTGGGTAAAGGACGGCCCAGACATTCCCGTCGAAATTGTACAAGCGGTCGAAGACGGCCGACTCGTGTTTTTCTGCGGGGCGGGTATCTCTCAGCAATCCGGCCTTCCCAGCTTTCGGGGTCTCGTTGACGCAGTTTACACGAAACTCCGTCGCGAGCGAGAGTCGTTCCCTGTTGAAAAGAAGGTGTTCGAAGACCAAGATTATGACCAAGTGTTTGCGTCGCTAGAGGCTGCGATCAAGGAGCCGGGCCTAATCCGAGGATACGTCGCCGAGGCTCTTGAGCTTGCGCCTGACGCCGATACGAGCACCCACAAAGCTCTTCTGAAATTGGCCACTGATCGTAGCGGCAAGTGTCGGCTGGTAACGACGAACTACGATCGCTGCTTCTCCCGTCACCTCGACGCGACGATCCGTGTCGATGCGGCGCCGCGCTTACCCGTGCCGACGCCTGGGCGGTGGAATAGCGTTGTTCATCTTCACGGGTCTCTCGATGATTGTGGCACCGACAAGCATGAACTTGTTCTTTCCAGTGCGGATTTCGGCGCTGCGTACCTAGTTGATGGCTGGGCCACAAGGTTCCTCCGAGAACTGTTCCGGCATTTCATTGTTCTATTTGTCGGCTACAAGGCTGACGACTTGGTCATCAGGTACATGCTGCAGGCGCTCGCAGTCGGCCTTGCTGAACGCGGTGAGAGGCCGAGAGCCTTCGCGCTTGCGCAAATCGAGGAAACTGGACAGTCCGCAAGATTAACCTGGGAGGCGAAGGGCATCGAGCCCATCTTGTACGCCAAAGGCGACTCGCATGTTGTTCTGCACGCGACACTACGCGCCTGGGCTGAGAATGCCACCCTCGGATTGCTCGGCCGAAGGAGCGTAGTTGCGGAACGGCTTGGCCAGGCACCTCCCGCCGATCACGACGAAATTGTCGACCAGGTGCTTTGGGCGCTTCAGGACGAGAATGGCGCAACGGCAAAGTATATTGCGGAGCACGATTCGCCCCCAGCACCGAAGTACTGGCTCCCTGTTCTCGACGAAAACAAGCTCTTTTCGCTAAACAATGTACCATTGGTCGGTCCCGTCGGGGCGGTGTCCAGTATTCAACCCATCCATCCCGTAACTTGGAACCTGGCGAGATGGCTCGCGCGGCACTTGGCAGAGGTCCCTATTCTGGACTGGGCGCTCAGCAAAGGCGGTTCCCTCCACCCCAATTTTCGTTGGCTCATCCGCGAAGCGCTCAACCAACAGAAGGCTACCCTTCGCCCCGAAATAGGAAAGGCCTGGACATTTTTGGCTCGCCACCGGCCCGACGCAGGCACGGGCGGGTTTGGAGATCCGTTCTCGCTCGCTAGACGCATCGAATCTGGAGCCTGGGATCTCGAGTTGAAATCAGAGGTTGCAGCGATCATTGAGCCCTGCTTAGTTCTTACGCGCGACCACCTTAAGGACATCATCCGAAGGGCGGGAAAAGCAGAATCCGACTCGTATCCCTTGGACCTTGACGTCCGATTTGCGGGTGGGGACGAGGCTGAGCAGGTGCTCGATAGCATTCGTAGGCGGCCCGATTGCGATTCTCTATTGACTGCCTTGCTGGACGATTGCACATCATACCTGCGGCGCGCAATGGAGGCTCAGGAGTATTTTGAGTTGGCGTCCGCCGACCATGACTGGACCTACATTTGGGTTAACTCGATTGGCACCTCCGTCAACGAACACTATCGGCGTGCGTTGGTTGTGCTCATCACCTTGACGGCAGCATGCATCGATTCTGCTAGCCGCGCTGATCCATTGCTCGCCCGAAATCAGGTCGAGTACTGGAAAACGGTAAATTATCCTATCTTCCGACGCCTTGTATGCTTTGCCTTAGCACGTCCAAATCCATTCACGCCGACCGAGGCGCTTGCTTACGCCCTTGGGAGCGATTCGGTGATGTGGCACCATAGTTGTCGTAGCGAGCTTCGCCAATTGCTTGGCTATATCTGGCCCTTCCTGAGTCCGGAAGAATCGTTGTCGCTGACGCACACGATTCTTGATGGCCCCCCTGCGCAACTGTACCGAGAAGACATATCCGAGGCAGATCTCGCCGCAATCTCTGCGGATGCGATAACCGAGAGGCTTTTGGTACTTGAAGCCACCGGTCGACCTCTCCCGCCGGACGCGAACGCGTTCCTGAGCGAGATAAAGCGGGCGCAGACACCTGAGCAGATCTGTACACCTGGGGATGAGAAATCCCTCGCCAATCTCACAACGCCTGAAATTGCTGAGATACTTCGAAACGGCTTCCCTCAGGTCGGGCTCTATCGCAGCCAGTGGATGGAGATGGTACCGAACGACTGGCTGCGGACGGTTGCTGTCCTGCGTCAACTATCCGACCTCAGTAGCTGGCCCACCGATGTCTGGGCAAGCGTGCTCAACCATGCAGTTGCTTTGATTAATAGCGGGCCGCAGGGTGAGGATGTCCTCCCTGTCTTGGATGTGATTGTGGCGGCTCCTGACGACTTCGTTGCTCAAAGCATGTATCCTCTTGCGCTGCTCCTCCAGTTCCTTCCGAGGCTAAAGAGTCGTTCGGGCGACGATCTCTATTGGCGTCTCTGGGACAGGGCCTTTGATGCTGCACAAACCGAGGCGGCAGTTGATCCACCGGCGGTTGAGAGTCTTGAAGGAGCGATGAACTCTGCTGTGGGGCGTCTTACGGAGGCGCTATTCGAATGGGTCAGCAGGCGCCCCGACACCGATACGGCGGAGCATTTCTGGGATAGGCTCGGCATTGCCTGCAGTCTAACATCCAACTGGGGCAAAGCAGCTCGCGGCTTCGCTGCGATGCATTTGGCGTGGCTTTTCGCCAGACGACCGGAGTGGGTATGCGAAAAACTTCTTCCTTTCTTCGATTGGAATCACCCAGAGGAAGCCAGGGTCGTCTGGCAAGGCTTCTCATTTGGGGCAACGTTCACTCCAGCCCTCTGGTTCGCACTAAAGAAGGATTTTCTTGCCGCGTTCGAAAACGTCGAAAAGCTGGATAGTGAGGCAGTGCGAATCCTCTATCAGGTATTAGGCAGGATTGTCATTCACGAACCTGAGTGGCTGGCCGATGATGAAGCTCAACGTATAGTTACCGGGGCGGCTCACATAGGCCGGGAGCAGATAGCCTGGGTATTTTGGCGCAACCTGGACGGCGCCGCGGACAAGGCGGGCGCCCTTTGGAGAGATCGGATCGGTCCGCGGCTCGCGGCATGCTGGCAACCAGACGAAGCGCTTAAAGACAAGGGGACGGCACATAACTTGATAATGGTGGCCCTGTCAGCAGGTGACGCACTCCCTGAAGCCGTTGACCTCATTACATTGAGAGTGCCAACTTTCGATCAGGCTGAGCGGGTGATCTTCGCGGTAGGGCGATCGAAGGCTCCCGAACAATTCCCGCGAGCAACGCTCAAACTGCTCGACAGGGTCGTCAACCGAAACCAGAGGTTCTATAAGGGCAATCTCGAAGAGCTGCTCACACGGGTAGCGCAAGCATGGCCCGAGGCGCGGCAGGACTTACGCTTCCTCAATCTTTCCGACTTTGCGGCTAGCTGAGAGCTCGTTGGTGGCGCTCGGGAGGCCAGCCGGGACCCGCCAAGGAATCGCGCGAAAAAACGCCACGACGAATCCACGGCGCCGCGCATGACGCCGCGATGCCAAGCCTTTCCCTTTATTGTATTTTCGGCCGTCACTCGAGCAAGTTCACGTCCGGTCAACTGCACGGACAGACGCCCATTCTGCCGATGTCGACGCCCAGACGCCCCCTAAGTCGGCTTGTGGGAAACCAGTCTTCCTCGCGATCAAGGGACCGTCCACATTGGATCGTGCGATCCGTTAAGTGAACCGCATTGTGCCTAGAATGGGAGCAGGTCCGAACCTGCCATGCAAGCCGCCGAGTTTGACCGTCTGGTGGCCGCCGCGTATGAACGCATTCCGGCGCGCTTTCGCAAACGGCTGAAGAATGTCGCCATGATCGTGGAAGCCGAGCCGCACGCGGGGCAACTGGCGCGCGGGCGCGTGCCGAGCGGCGGGACGCTGCTGGGTCTCTATGAAGGGCGTCCGCTGACCCGGCGGAGCGTGTTCGAGCCGTACGCGATGCCGGACCGCATCACGATTTTCCAGGGTCCGCACGAGCGCCTGGCGCGCGATCCGGAGCACCTCGCGAAGTTGGTGGAGGATACGGTCTGGCACGAGGTGGCGCACTACTTCGGGTTGAACGAGCGCGAGGTGCGGGCGGCGGAGCGG
>PLWX01000318.1 GCA_003151155.1 Acidobacteriaceae bacterium | reverse complement strand
GCGTTGAAGTACCTTCCGATACACTCTTGGAATCTTGACGAACCCCAGGAATCTCCTCGATTTGAGTCACACCGTGGTCGAAGGAATGATCACTTACAAGGGCCTGCCTGCGCCGCTAATCTGCGACTTTCTCTCTCGCGAAGCCTCGAAAAAACATTATGCGGAAGGCACGAGTTTTCACATCGGCAAGATCGAGATGGTCGCGAACACCGGCACTTATCTCGATAGTCCTTTCCATCGTTTCGCCGACGGGAAAGATCTTTCGGAACTCGCGCTCGAACAATTAGCTGACCTGGACGGAGTCGTGGTGCACGTCGATGCCCTCCGCGAGCGTGCGGTGAATAGCGGCATTTTTACGTCCGTCGATGTGCGTGGGAAGGCGGTATTGGTGCACACCTCATGGGCCCGCCATTGGGGAACTGACCAGTATTTCGAGGGACACACCTTTCTTACTCAATCAGCCGCAGAGTATTTACGAGACAATGGCGCTGTGTTGGTGGGGATCGACTCGTACAACATCGACGACACAAACGATGGTCGGCGTCCGGTGCACACCATTTTGCTGGGAGCGAACATCCCGATCGTGGAACATCTGTGCAACTTGGAAAAGCTTCCCGACGGCGACTTCTACTTCAGCGCCGTGCCTGTGAAAGTCAAAGGAATGGGAACTTTCCCTGTGCGTGCCTATGCGCGATGGTGACGACCGCTCGCGTCTCATTCGGTCTTAAAAGAGCGCGACTTACACTCCGACGGGGAAGGGCTTGGTATGCGTCTCGGGGCTAGCCGTGCGCCCCATGAGGGTGTCGAAGCGGCCCTGCAATAGCGACATCAAGCCGGTGTACCAGTAGCCAAAAACAAACAAACACAAGAACGGCACGGTGATGTAGTTCTCGTTCACCATGGCATACCAGATAGCCAGCGCGAAGTAGGTGCCAATGGCCAGTTCGATCCATGGAACGAATCCAAGGCGCTTACGATATTTCTTGGCGGCAACCGATTTCTCACCCTTCGCGGTGACGCGATACTTCGGCGTACGCGCAAAGGCCGACTGTTTCCCGATCAACGCTTCAATCACCGCCTTGGTATTGGTCACCGTCAAGCCGATGCCGAGTGCCATCAGCGCTGGCAAAAAAAGAAATGTTCTAAGCCAGTTTTTCGGGTGCAGCTCTTTCTGCGAAACCAGGTAAAAGCTCGAGATGCTGAACGTGGACGCGAGAAACAGCGGCACGTCGATGTACAGCATCTGGAACCACCCCTGGTAGAAGCGGATGATCATCGCCGGCATCAGCAGGGTAGAGAGCACGATCATCAGCGGATAGCTGAGATTCGCCGTCAGGTGATACCAGGCTTCCACCTTGTTGCGCCGCGGCACATCGCTGCGGAAGACGAATGGCAGCACCTTGATCGCGCATTGGATCAGTCCTTTGGCCCACCGTGCCTGTTGCGTTTTGAAGGCCGTCATCTCGATCGGCAATTCCGCAGGGCACTCGACATCCTGGAGATATTTAAAGCGCCAGCCCTTGATCTGCGCGCGATAGCTGAGATCTGTGTCTTCCGTCAGCGTGTCGTGCTGCCAGCCGCCTGCGTCTTCAATCGCGGTGCGACGCCACATGCCGGCAG
Organism: Acidobacteriaceae bacterium; assembly: GCA_003151155.1. Lineage (GTDB taxonomy): Bacteria > Acidobacteriota > Terriglobia > Terriglobales > Acidobacteriaceae > Korobacter. Next base: position 4,882 of record PLWX01000318.1, on the reverse strand, counting down.
TGCCGTTGAAGTTGAAGAACACGCCTTTGCGCGAGCGGCCACCATGTTCTAGGACGAAGTGTCCATCCAGCAAGATGGCTTCTACTTCCGTTAAGAATGAGTAGTGCCGGTTGATGTGCGTCCACCGGGTCTGCACCATTCCGATCTGTGGATCGGCGAAGTGATGGATGACCTTCAACAGGAAGTCCGCCGGCGGCGTGAAGTCGGCGTCGAAGATGGCGATGAACTCGCCCTTTGCCACCTGCATCCCTGCCTGGAGTGCGCCGGCTTTGAATCCCTGCCGATTGGTGCGGTGCAGGTAAGTGACGGGATACCCCATTGCGGCATAGCGCTCGACGACCTCTCGCGCAACTTTAACCGTCTCGTCCGTCGAATCGTCGAGCACCTGGATGTCGAGTTTGTCTTTCGGGTACTCCAGCTTGCAGATGGAATCAACCAGCCGATCGATGACGTATTGTTCGTTGAAGATCGGTAGCTGCACCGTGACGCGTGGCAGTTCCGTGAAGTGATGTTCCGGTTCGATCGTCTTGTTGCGCCGATTGCGGTAGTACATCCATACCAGCTGATAGCGATGCACACCGTAGGCCGCCAGGATGACGAGCACGATGAAATAAGGAATCAGCAGGCAGAGATCGAAGGCGTTGGCGTGATACAGGCCGCGGAACGTGGTGTCGAACACATGAGCCCGCACCCAATGCTGCACTCCATGGGCCTGGGAAGCAGTAAAGGCTGCTAGCAATTCAGGTCTCAGGGTAGGCACTCCGGGTGGCAAATTTCCGCGCCGGCAAACCAATCCAGTTTGCCGCCTTAACATCAAGCGTGAGGCCACGAAAGAAGATTTTACCTGAATGTTTGCCGAAGGTAACCACCTCTCAGGCAAGCTCCTGATTGAGAAAATCGAAAACCCCAGTAGAATTTCGCCCGAGGGCCCATGCTGATCCCGATCGGGACGAGTGTTCAGACGGTGCGTCGCGTACCTTACGTCACCTTCACCCTGATGCTCGTCAACGCGCTGCTTTGCGTTTACACGACTTGGTTTCCTAGCCCCGGGGACCGCCACTTCTTTGAAGTGAAGCAGGCGATCGTGGACGTGAGCGCGTACTACCCCGGGGTCAAGGCTCATGGCGACGCATCGGCGATCATCGCGGAAGCGAAGGCGCAGTCTCCGGGATTCTATGAGCAAGCGGCGCGTCCCGAGCAACCCAGCCTGTTCGGAGTGCCGCCGGTGATCTCCTACATACGCAGTGGAAAGCTCACCGCCGACGAAGCGATGGAGCGTTTAGAGGCCCGACTCGCCGCGGCGGAGAGCCAATCGTTCTTGTGGAAGTATGCGTTTCACTCCTACCAGCCGACGCCGGTGAGTGCCGTCAGCGCGACCTTCCTGCACGGAGGCTTGCTGCACCTGGCAGGGAACATGTGGTTCCTCTACCTGGCAGGCGCAATCCTCGAAGCGAGTTGGGGCTACTGGCTGTTCGGCATCGTGTACCTGCTTGGAGGGATGGCGGCGCTCTTCGTCCAATCCATCGCTCAACCCGACAGCTTCACGTTCGTACTTGGCGCGTCGGGAGCAGTGGCTGCGTGCATGGGCGCTTTCCTGGTGCGCTTTCCCACCGTGAAGGTGCAGATGTTGTGGTTCATGATCTGGATCCGGGTGGTGAAATATGAGTTCTCCGTTCCGGCGATCTACATTCTGCCCATCTGGCTGGCGAGCGAGATAGTGTTTGCGTTTCTCAGTCCAGGGTCGGTGGCGCACTGGGCGCACGTCGGCGGATTTCTTTTTGGCTTGAGCTCGGCGGTGCTCATCGAGAAGACCGGACTGGAACGCCTGGTGAATCTGCAGGATGAACGCGACACCTGGCATCCCGACACGCCGGTGCTCGAAGCCGTGGAACAGATGGCGAAAGGTCAGAATGTCGAAGCGGCCGCATTGATGCGCGGCTACACTCGCTTGCATCCGGATTCGATCGATGGATACGAAACACTCTTGCGGGCGCAACAGGCGGTCAACGATCGCGACGGACAAAATGAAACGTTAGGCGTCCTGTGTCGACTGAATTTCAAGGCAGGATCGATTCCCGAACTGTGGAAGCGCTACGAAGAGTGGCTGCAGGTGGGAGGCGGGCCGGCGGATGCAACCATGTGGCTCGAGCTGTGCCGCTACCTGGAGCGGGAGAAAGCGTATCCACGCGCGGTGGAGGAATGCCAGCGCCTGGCGGAGGCGTATCCGCGCGACGCGAAGGGATTCAACGCCATGCTGATTGCGGCGCGCGTGAGCCTGGAAAAACTCAACGACCCGAAGCAAGCGAAACGCTGGTACCTCGCAGCGCAGAAGTGCGAAGCGAAAGACCTCGCGCTCGAGGCCCTGATCGAGCAGGGCCTCAAGCGCTGCGCACAGCGAAGCGCGAAAGCCACCGCACGGTGAAAATCCCCACGAAATCGCGATTCTATCTTCGACCTATTTCAACCAACATTCGGGACAAAGCCGCACGGGCAGGCGTGTCCGCAGCTCATTTTTTTTGCTCCTCAACGTCCAGCAGATCAACCGCTGCCACACCGCCGGTCGGCATTGTGAAGCGTTTCAGACCAAGCACCTCGATCAATCCAGGATGGATCCGGAAGCGAGGGGCGCTCGGATCGAACCTGACCGCCGGCTCCTTATATTTAAAGAAATACTCGGAACCGCCATATCCTCGGCCACCAACCCTGTAAAAGCCGACCAGAGAAAACTCGTAAAGTTCTTGGAGGGCAGCTTTGGAGCCTGATAGCTTCGAAGTACCCAGTTGTGAACAAAACTGCTTATCAAACTCGTCAAACGTGAACTGCCAAATACCAATATTTCGGAGAACCTCGACCAAGTCCTGATAATGAGGAAGATGCTTATGAATCTCGTCATCCAACTCTTTGATGAAGTAGGTGCTGTACTCGAGGCGCGCTTCATTGAGGTCGATATTTTCGAAGTTATTCGCCGTGCTGTCAGGACTTTGCGACTTTCTTGCTTTGTATCGGCTGAGGACAGAATTAGTGAATTTGATGATGTCGCGTGGTCGAAGATACGTTCGGTCAAGAATATGTTGGTATTTTGTTTGATGTCCCGGCATTTCCTTTGTCTCGTCGAACACATCATCCCATGATGGTGCTCCTCCCAACACCGCGTGGAATCGTTTTTCCATCAACCCCTTGAGCGTCTTGTTTGTCCTCGCCGTGTCCCACTCGATCAAAGACAAGAAATTCTCAGTGATCTTATTCTTGTCTTCGAAGTGCAGCGTTTCATAGATGTCATCTCGCAGAAATACCACAACAAACAGGTTTTTTCCCGCTTGCCGTGCTGCGACATTGATATCGCGAGCTGCTAGAAGCAATCCTATAAGTCGGTTTTGGTAGTCGCCGGCCGCAGGATCAAATCCGAGATCCAGCTGATCGAAGCAGATAAAATAATTGTGGTTGGGGTTCAAGCATGAGGTTATATATCGCCGTAAGTTCTGGTTCAGTTCCTGGACGACGGTGGGCAGTTCCGTCATCGGTACATTTTCGGGAGATATTCCCGCCTTCAGTATCTTCCAGTCTAATTCGAAGTGCGGGCGCAATTTTAAGGTCTTGGACGGTGTAAATATCTGCGTTACATCTGTAGTGCACCCTCTTAAACTAGACACAGAGGGCCTCGGTTTTAGTTAGGGGTTGAGGTTGTGCGAAGCCCGCCCGGGCTTCGCGTGGAGTTCGGTTTCCGAGCGCCCGGTGAGGGCGGTCGTGATTGTACTCTTCGATCCAGCGACCGATCGACTGCTTCGCTTCTTCCAGACTGCGGTACTCGTTGAGCCAGATCTCTTCCTCCTTCAAGCTGCGATGGAAGCGCTCGATCATGCCGTTGCCTTCGGGATGGTTGAACGCGGTGCGGCGGTGCGTGATGCCGAGCCGCGAGAGCGTATCGAGGAAGCGCGTGGACGTGAACTGCGTGTCGTTATCGGTGTTGAGCGTGAGCCCGTAGTGACGCGAGCCATCCGACATCTGCTCCAGCACGGCACGCTCGACAGCGACGATCGCCTCCTGGGTGCGGCAGCGCAGGCTGAGGTCCCAGCCCACGATGTCGCGCGTGCAGCAGTCGATCACCGACACCAGATAGGCCCAGCCGACGCTGGCCCCCGCCCAGACCTTGGTCATGTCGGTCTGCCACAGCTGGTTCGGCATTTCCGCCACGATACGGCTCCACTCCTTCTTGCGTCGTGCCCGGGTGCGTCGCGGCGTGACCAGCAGGCCGCGCTCGCGCATCACGCGCAGCACCCGCTTGCCATTCACCTGTAGACCTTGCTTGCGGTGCATCCACCACGCCACCCGGCGATAGCCATACGCCGGTTTGGCGCCGCAGGCCTCGACGATGATGCCGTCGAGCCGGCGATCGGCACGCGAACCGTGCGCCTTCCGTTTGTAATACAGACTCGAGCGGCTGATGCCGACCGTCTCGGCCACCAGCTTCACTTCCTGACCCTGGGCCACCAACTCCCGCGCCGACGAATGCGCTTGCCCGCAGCTCACTCGCCCAGCACGTTTTTTAAGATCTCGATCTGCAAGGCGCTGCGGCCCAGCGCCCGCTCCAGTTGCTTGATGCGCTTGGCCTGCTCTTCGTCGGGCCGCGCGGCTGCGCTCCTCCCCCCAAGCGCAGCCAGGGCTGCCTTCTCCACTTCGTCTTTCCAGCGATAAAACAGGGTGGGAGCGATCTCAAACTTGCGGCAGGTCTCAGCCACGTTCCCCGACTTCAGGCCTTCCATCACGATGGCCAGTTTCTCTTCTGCGCTTCGCTGTTGCTTCGGCTTTCTTCCCATCTCGCCTCCTGGCGGAGGCCCTCGATGCTACCAATCAATCGTGTCCAGTTCTAGGAGGGTGCACTACA
>PLWX01000264.1 GCA_003151155.1 Acidobacteriaceae bacterium | reverse complement strand
ACAGCGAAAGCCGAACCTAGCGAGGGAAGCAGGATAAACGTTCCGTCCCAGTTGCCGACCGGCAGCGTGTTGAGCTTCACCGAAAGCCCTGGCTCGCCGTTCTTGAACTCCCAAGCGGCGCCGAGCGTCTGCCACCCATTGCCGATCTTGGCGCGGGCGATGAATTTCGGCCTGCGCTTTTCACGCGGTTTTATCTGCCGCGTAGCCTGTTCGCTGATGGACATTGTCCACCTCCATGCAAGAGGTCCTTACTATTGTAGGATATAATTCCTAGTGGATTTGTACAGCACCGTATCCACAGGAGGCAGTGATGCCATTCGTCGATTTTGCCAAGTTGAAATCGCGCGTCAGCATCGAACACGCCGTTCAGATGCTTTCGCTCTCGCTCAATAAATCAGGCGCCCAACTTCGCGGTCCCTGCCCTGTCTGCAACACTGGAGGCGATAGAGCCCTGGTCGTTACCCCCGAGAAGGGACTGTTCTACTGCTTCGCAGCCAAAACCGGCGGCGACCAGATTGCGCTTACAGCCCACATCAAGGGCATCAAGACCAGCGATGCGGCCGGCTTTCTTGCCGGGAACAGTACCGTACCAGTTCCACGGAACCGTACAGTTCCCGGAACAGTTCCCCCAGCCCCGCCGGAAAAGGGATTCAGACCTCTGGATTACCTCCAGCCGCAGCATGAGGCGGTCCAGGGGCTCGGCATCTCCAAGGAAACGGCAGAGGCGTTTGGGGCGGGCTACGCACCCAAAGGAATCCTGCGCGGCCGGCTGGCCATCCCGATCCACGATCGTGACGGAACGCTGCTCGCCTATTGCGGACGCACCGTAAAGAACGAGAGCCCCACTCTCACCTTCCCCAACGGCTTCGATCCGCACAGCGTGATCTTCGGCGCACACAAGGTTCAACCCGGCGAGCTGTATCTTGTGCGCGACCCGCTCCAGATTCTCACAGCCTACGAAGCGGGGGTCGAAAACGTCGTGGCGTTCTTGACCACCATCACCGCACAGCAGCTTGAACAACTCGCTTCGCTAATGGATGAGAAAAAAGTTGAGACGATCGAATTATTCTAGAGCCCTTCGGGGCTCTTTTCTTTTTCAAATTCTTTTCAATTAAACATTGTGCCACAAGACTTTCCTAGCCGGCACATAGCATCCCATGGTGACCTTCGACTCTCTGAAAATGCTGTAGTTAATGGGTGTCCTCTCTGACCAGGAGGACATGATGAAGCCGTTAGAACCCGCACTGAACGCTGCAATTATTCTAATGACGCACCGTCTACTACCCGCAGGTTACCGCGTAGCAGAGGAAGCACCTTCTACCTACGAAGCCATCGCCTCACACCTCGACAGTGGCAACCAGATGGTTGTTTATTCTGGCGGCTCCGAGAACACCATTTATGAGGACAGGCAAGTCAACTACGCCTTCCGCGCCTGGCACGACTGGTGTCATTGGACGGGCAAGGTTGCGCTGGATATGGAAGGAGAAGTTGAAGCGTGCCAGATGCAGTGCCACCAGCTCTACGATGTATTTGGCTTCAATGCTCAGACCTTCCGCTGGAGTACAATTATCAAGGCGGAGGTGATTGGGCAGGCGACATACTACGAGCGTTACCAACGTTTCCCCACAAACCAACGGATGTTTGTTGAACACTATCTCGCCAATCCAGAAATAGCGTTCATCAATCCGAACCTGTGACTGAGGCCCCCACAATCGGGGGCCTTTTTCTTTGCCGTGGTAAAATTAGGAGCGGACGTTCCACAACAGGAGGTTCGCATGTCGACGGCAGTTCTTTCCCATAAGACCGCTACCATCCAAAGGCTCAACGACACCTTCCGCAGAACTTTCGCGGGAGGAAATATCATGACCACCTGCGGTGTGGCTGAATTGCCGGTTGAAATCAAAACGGCAGCCTTCAATGCCGTTCAAACGTTCAATCACTTCACCGAAGACAACGACCCTCATGACGAACACGACTTCGGGAGCTTTAAAATCGGCCCCCGCAAGTTCTTTTGGAAAATCGACTACTACGCCCCCGATATGGAGAATGGGAGCGAAGACCCCAGCGATCCCAGGCAAACGACCCGCGTCTTAACGATCATGCTCGCAGAGGAGTATTGATATGCGGTATGTCGTTATTAACGGCCAGCGTATCGCCTGGTGTGAAGTCTTAAAGCTCCGCAGGGAGCAAAGGAAAGCTGAGCGCCAGCCTCAACCGACGCTCTTTGAAATGAAAGAGGACAAACGTCCCCCCTCACAAACAGACGCAGATGGTCGATACTCCTCGCCACTCTTGTTTGATTAGTTAACAGCTCTTTGAACTTCCGAGCTCAGCAAAAATGCCTACGCCCGCAACTCAGCCCCGCCACTCACGTGTGCGGGGCTTTTTTCATTCCCCTATTCCCACCACAAATGAATTGTTTCAAAGACGACCAGACCAATCACCACGCCACAAAATAGTGCGGCTGCCATGGGCCAGCGCGGCGTGCGCCGTCGTTGTTCTGGTTTGATATACGTCG
>PLWX01000322.1 GCA_003151155.1 Acidobacteriaceae bacterium | reverse complement strand
TGCAATCGAGGACCCAAACTCGGAGATACCTAACATGAAGAAATCATTACTGATCACGGTGTCGCTCTTGTCTGTATTCATTCTTGCCAGCTTCGCCTTTGCGGGCACGATGCCGAAGATCGCAGAGCACCAGAGCATTACGTTTAATCAGCCCATGGTCCTCGGAACCACCGAGCTTCCCGCCGGAACTTACAGCGTCCTCCATCAAATGCAAGGCGACGATCACTACATGATCTTCCGCCAGTCGGACGTCAGTAAATCCAAGGCCATCGAAGTCAAGGTTAAATGCAGTCTGGTCCCTCTCGCTGCAAAGGCTCCCCGCACCGAGCAACGCTACTCCCTGAATGCGAAGAACCAGAATGTGTTGATCGAGATCACATTCAAAGGCGAGGAAGCCAAGCACGTCCTTCAATAGGCCGCTCGCGCTTATTCTTCAACAACAAGAAAGGGCGGATACTATCCGCCCTTTTTTTTCGCTTCAGATAGCTATTGGGCCGTCTGTGCCGACATCTCACCCGCAGCGATGATTCCACCATCTGTCTCCATGATGAACCCGTTCGCCGAAGAATACTGGTAGATGCGATACGTCGATGCGCCTCCCAAAGGCGAGTTATTCAGGGTTAAGCTCCCGATCGTCCCCGTACTGTCAAAGGAAAGCGTACCCGTGCCCGTCCCAAATCCTGGCGTTCCCCCGATATTCAGTTCTTGCGAATAGCCGGACACCGTGCCACTCGAGTTCTTGAACAGCGACGCCGAATTCAATCCTTGCACGCCTGTCCCTATCACCCATCCGCTCACGTAGAAGTCGAACGTTCCGCCATCCGTGAATGGAGCACCGGTCTGCAGATTGACCGTTCCCGTCTCTGCCCGATCACTCGTTGTCGTCAGGAAGAAGCCCCGACCCGCGCTCGACAACCAGACATTTGCCTGCGTCATGGAGATCGTCGAGCCCGCCGCCGCCAGCGTCAGCACATCCCGTGTTACGCCTCCGGCAGTCGATACCGAACCGGTACCCGTCAAAGCTGCGCCCAATATATTGGAAGTATCAAAGATCGTATCGAGGCTGCCGGAGGTGATATTCCCCGCGCCGTCCCCCGTTAATATCCCGGCCTCATTCACTTGAATATTTCCGGTCACCGGGTATCCGCTGGCCATAAATGCAAACGACCCCAGCAGCACGTTGCCGGAAGCCACTACTCCTCCGGTCGGTTCCACCCGCCCTTGCATCCCATTGCTCGGATCGGCCGACACGATCTCCATGATCCCGGCATCCACCACGTAATACGCAAAGCTCATCGACGGCAGCGAACTCGTCGACGTCACCGTCAACACTCCGCGTCCCATCGTGCTGTCGTAGGAACTCGAGGCCACCGTCGCTGTCCCCACCGAGGTGATCGTTCCGTTGTTATTCATGTCTGCAACCAAGGTTCCTGCATTCAGGTCCATCTCGCCAACAATCCCTTGCGCGTTATTCGAGGAATCCAGTCCTGAGGCTCGGAACACGTACTTTCCGGTCGGAGTCGTCGTCGGCACCGCCGCACGCAATTCCACCACCCCCGAGAGCGCCCACGTGCTGTCGGCACTGACAATGTAACCACCGCCTGTCCCGTTGAGCATCAGCACGAAACTATCCGTTGCTCCAAGGCCCGTCTCATTCAGCGTCACCGACGCTTTCCCGTCAGTGGTCACCGAGTAGGTTCCCGTGATCGACGTAGTCTGGTCTGCACCGCCGATGTTGACGTCCCATGAACCGCTCGTGATGTTGCCATTTCCATCGGCGACCATCACTCCCACCGAGTGCATCGGGGCGACCGTAGAGCACGAAACGCACTCACCGTTCATGGTGAACACATAGCTACCCTTGAACGTGCCATTCGTAAATCCTGACGCGCCGGTTCCAGGATTCGCCGGACCGCCCCCGCCGCAGGCAACCAGGAAAGCCAGAGCAACGACTGCCGCAAATAGAGCAAACTTCTTCTTCAAGAGAGACTCCTTCGGCGGATGCAAACCGGGCCGTCGAACGCACCCGCACGGACCTGATTCATTACCAAACGTCATGGCAACGCAAGGCAGAAATACCTATCCATCAGTTACAACCCAGCTTCTCGCAAAAGTTTCGCTTGTCGTGTGAAGTTTTGTAACGCTGTGGTTCATGCCCGTTAGCAGTGCAATCGGATTCGCGATTATTGAATCGCGCGACTCTCCCGTTTTTCGCGACGCCAATAGAAGTATGCGGGCGCACCGAGCAGCATGATCCCTACTCCCGCGATCGACTCCCCCGGTTTCGACCACATCGCGTTCAGCGCCCAGGCCCCACAGATCACACAGTACGCCAGCGGTACCCACGGATATCCCGGGCATTTATAAGGTCGCGGCATATCCGGCCTCCGCCGTCGTAGAACGAAGATGCTCGAAGCGGCTGCCGCGTACGCGATCACGCTAATGAACATCACGTAGGTAAAAAGTTGATCGTAGCGGCCGGTCAACACCAGCGCGCACGACCACACTCCCTGCACGATCAGGCTGAACGCGGGCGTCCGCCATCGCGGATGCACCTCGGCCAGCTTCCTGAAGAAGATTCCATCGGCGGCCATCGCGTAATACACCCGCGCACCACTCAGAATGCAACTCGCCGCCGCTCCGAAACATGCCACCGCCACCAATGCGCTGAGCCACCGCCCTGCCGCCGGGAAAAACAGCATCTTCGCCGCGGATTCGCCAACCGTCGGCTGCTGCGCCATTGTCGCCATCGGCATCGCATACAGATAAAGGAGGTTGATCAGCAGGATGATCGCCGCCACCGCGCCCACGCCATACATCAACGAGCGCGGCACATTCCTTTCCGGGTCCTTCACCTCGCCCGCCACCCACGTGATGTAAACCCACCCGTCATATACCCAGAACACCGCAATTAGCGCCACGCCAAAACCGCTCATCAGAGCCCGAGGGCTTACATATCCGGGTATCGGCATTGTCAGGTTCGCCCATCGGCCATGGCCGAAGGCAAACCCCAGCACCAGGAATCCGCCGATCGCAGCGAACTTTGCCCAAGTCGCAACGTTTTGCAAAATCACGGCGGGCCGCAGGCCGACTACATTGATCCACGTGAGAAAGACGATCGCTCCCATCGACACGAGGTGCCCCATATTGAAGGACACCGAGCCAACCGAAAAGAGGTGGCGCGTTGAATTCAGCGGCGGGATCACCGCTCCCGCATACGCTGCAAAACCCGCGGCTATGGCCGCAATGCTTCCCGTTACGTTGACAGAAAAAATCATCCACCCATACAAGAACGCAACAAATTCCCCATAGGCCTCGCGCAGATACACGTACTGTCCGCCAGCCTGTGGAAACATGCTGCCGAGTTCCGCCACCGAGTAGCATCCGAGGATCGCGACGATTCCTCCCACCACCCACGCCAGCATGAAGAGCAAAGGAGTATGAGTCGAGGTCGCTACATCGCTGGAAGTAAGAAACAGGCCCGATCCAATCGTGCCGCCGACCAGCAACAGCACGGCATCGGTCAACGACATCCCACGCACCAGTGTGGGCTTTTCGGAAACAGGAGGGGTGACGCTCACATCAGCGGCCTTCGATAGCGCGGAGGCTTCGGTATAATCCATGCGGTTGTTGCAAGGTATTGAACCATGGCACACACCGTCAACAGAATTCCAGAGCCTTTGATCGCCGATTTGGAACGTGCGTTCACGCTGCCGTCCAACTACTACGTCGATCCCTCTCTCCTCGCCGAGGAGAAGCATCATATTTTTGGGCGCACCTGGCAGATTGTCGGCCGGCACGAACAGGTCGCGAATCCCGGCGATTTCTTCACTCTCGATCTCTGCGGTGAACCCCTGCTCATTACCCGCGACACGGAAAAGAAATTGCGTGGCTACTACAATGTCTGCCGTCATCGCGCCGGACCGCCCGCTGAAGGTTGCGGATCACGTAAGGTATTTCGCTGTGGCTATCACGGTTGGACCTACGGTCTCGATGGTCGTCTGCTCAACGCTCCCGAGATGGACGGCACCGCCAACTTCTGCGCCGAGGACTTCCGCCTTCGCCCGGTCAATGTTGAGGAGTGGGAAGGCCAGGTCTTCGTCAATCTCGATCCCGACGCCGAGCCGCTTCTCACTTCACTCCGTGAACTTCCCGCGCAAGCCGCGAAGTACAAGTTCGGCGAAATGCGGCTCGCCGGACGTCGCGATTACCACATGCGGTGTAACTGGAAGGTGTACATCGACAACTATCTCGAGGGCTACCACCTCCCCAGTGTGCATCCCAGCCTGAATCGCGAACTCGACTACAGCGCCTACGTCACCACGCTCTTCGAGAAGCACGCACTTCAGGCCAGTCCCATTCGCGGCCCCGAAAACGAAGCTACGGTGCAGCGCCATTACAAGCAGTCCGACGGTGATATGGCCGCCGAATATTTCTGGATCTTCCCCAACTGGATGCTGAATTGCTATCCCGACAACGTCTCGCTCAACATCGTTCTGCCCACCGGACCCGAAACCTGCGTCGCGATTTTCGAGTGGTACTTCCCCACCGACCGCATCGGTACTGCCGAACAGACGATGAAGTTCAGCGATGAGATCCAGATCGAAGACGGCCACATCTGCGAGGTCGTACATAAGAACCTGAAATCGCAGTCGTATGATCGCGGCCGCTACAGCGCCAAACAGGAGAAGGGCCTGCACCACTTCCACCGTCTGTACGCGAAAGCGATGGGCCTTTAAAGAAATCGGGCATCGGAGTTCCGATGCCCAAGCGTGGAGTGCTGAACAAATTGGGAGCAAGGATGGCTTCCTTAAGCCCACCCTTTCCATGCGAATGAGACAAACAACAGGAGCCCGAACGAAACTGAATGCATCAGTTCCGAAATTCCTAGCCGCACGAAGGCAAGCGGTGCCGGCTTTTTGAAAAAGAAAATCAATCCGCGAACGAAGACTGGCGCAAACGCGAACAACACAAACTTAGGAAGTACACCTACCGAGCAGGCGCCAAAAACTACGGCGAACATCACCACCTGGCCGAAGAAAAATCCCATCCCACGATAGAACCGCTCAGCGGCGCCCTTCACCTTCGAGTGATGCAGCGTGAGTTGCACGTAATGAATCTGGTCGCCGGCAAAGATCCAACTCGCCAGCCACAACGCACCAGCGGTTGCATCGAAGCGTCCTGTTACGACGTAGTACGCTGCTGCTGCAGACGCACTCAAGCCTGCGGCTCCGATCATTTGCGAAGCCATGCGGTATTTGCGCGAGATTGAACGAGCCAGCCACTGCAAGCCGAAGGCAACAACTGCTGCGCCCCCGATGACCGGCAACATAAGATTCTTGCCGCCCCAAAGCAGGCCGGTGAGAGATGCCGCCGAGATCGCGGCTAGGAACAATGCATATTTCGCCGCCAGCCAACGTTCCGCTACCGACTGCGCCCGCATCACGCCGCTGCCGAGCAGACTTTCAGCTGGCGTTCGCATCCAGAACAGCGCTAACGATGTCGTCAGCAGCAAAGCCAATCCCGTGCCATTGCTCCCGTGCAGAAACCCCACCGCCGCTCCCGAAAGTAGCGGCACCAGCAGCATGCCCCAGGCGCCGTGTTCGCGCGGGATCACCAGCGCCTTCCTGCGGGCTGCCGGGATGATGTGAAGTGTCGAAGTCATCTCTGCCCTATCGATCCTCATCAATCTCCGTTACTTTCCCGCCGTGATGTTCGTCAGTGCTTTTGGCGTGTAGACACAAACCGGTTCTTCCGCCATGTAGTTCCCGGTCGCGGCGAATGCGCGCGCTCGACATCCCATGCACACATGTTGGAACTCGCAGCACCCGCACTTGCCTTCCAGTTTGCTGTCATCGCGCAGGTCGTCAAATACCTTCGAGTGGTTCCACACATCCGAGAACGTCTGCTTACGAAGATCGCCTGCGATCGCCGGCAGATAGCCGCAAGGAAATACCTCGCCCTCGTGCGAAATGAAACAGACCCCTGTGCCCGCCAGGCACCCCTTCGTCATCGCCGCCATCTCTCCCGGATGTCCACCGGGATGCGAACTCGCTGCATGCGCCGGATGGACGCTCGGACGAATGATCACCCCCGTCGCTCCCGGCATCATCATGTCCACTGGACCCACCGCTGCGGGGCTTCCTTCTGCTCCGCGCGAATTCAATCCTGCCGCTTTGCGGTCCGCCACCCGACGCTGACGCGCGACGCGGTAATAGTGCGGCGCACATGTCGCCTTCAACTCGATCCCGCCTTCCAGCGACCGATCGTAGAACCAGTTCAACATCTCTTCGTATTCTTGCGCCGGTACCATCTGGTCTTCCGCGATATCTACTCCGCAGCCCACCGGAACCAGAAGGAAGGTGTGCAGCGCATCGGCGCCAATCTCGCGCGCCAGGTCGAGGACGCCAGGCAGTTGCTTCGAATTGTGCCGCGCGATCGTCATGTTGATCTGCACCGACATCCCAAGCTCTTTGAGGTTGCGCAACCCGTAGATCGCGGCTTCGAATGCTCCGGGAATTCCGCGGAACGCATCGTGCGTCGCTGCGTCCGCTCCATCCAGGCTGATCGACACGCGACGCACTCCGCTGTCCACAATCTTGCGTGCGACTTCCCTCGTCACCAGCGTGCCATTCGTACCCAGGGCTACGCGGATGCCTTTTTCGGTCGCAAAACGTGCCAGCTGAAAAATGTCAGGCCGGTAGAGCGGTTCGCCGCCGCTGAGTACCAGGATCGGACTGCAGAAATCCGCAATCTGCGAAATGATGTCGAGAGCACGTGGGGTGGAAAGATCGTTGGGTGACGAAAGTTCGGTTGCCGTAGCGCGGCAATGTACGCACCGCAAGTTGCAGCCGTTCGTCACTTCCCAGAAAATTAATCGCGGAACAAAATCCTTCTTACTAGCTCCTGTCGTTGCCATTGCGTCTCTCCCTGCCCGATGTTCACGGGTCTTTGGTCACCTCCAAGATAGAAAATCCATAACCAAGGCTCGGTGTTTTAGGTCACCAACCGTTGTGACGCCCGTCACTTTGTCCAATTTGCCGCCGCAAATTCCGCGCCTGCGGCATAATCGAGAGGAATGCCTTTTACCGTCTCCCATGCCGCCGCCGTACTACCTTGTCGTCGCTCGCGCCTTCCCTGGTCCGCCCTCGTCATCGGCAGCTTCGGACCCGACTTCGAGTACTTTCTTCGCATGCACTATGTCAGTCGCGCCTGGCACTTCTATCCCGACGCACTTTTTTACTGCCTACCGTTCTCGCTTTGCGCTTATTTCCTTTTTGAACTTTTCATTCGTCGTCCCGCCATTGAACTTCTCCCGCAGTCCTTCCAGGAACGGATCGATCCTCGTCCGCCAGTTTTCCCCCGAACCATCATCCAAGGCTCGGCAGTCCTCGGCGCACTGATTCTAGGAATCGCAACCCACATCTTTTGGGATTTGCTCACCCACGATTCGTCCTCGCTTACCGATCGCATTGCAATTCTCGGGGACAGAGTGAATCTTCCGTATCTCAACCACATGTACGGTTACGAATTGGCCCAGACCCTCAGCACCGTCGGCGGACTGTTGATCCTCGGGTGGTTCCTCTGGCGTTGGCATCGCGCAACTCCGGTGTCCTATCCGCTGCTCAGCAACTTTTCGCTCCTCAAGAAGGTCGCAGTTTGGACGACTATGTTCGTCCTCGCCGCCCTCGGCGCTCTATGGCGCGTCTGGAACCTCCTCGGCCATCCGCGCACCTCCGGCCATGACTCACTCCTCCATCTCATCCTCATCATCGCCGGCATCGGCTGGTTTCTTTGGGAACTCCTCGCCTACGGCGTATTCACGACAGTTTGGCGCAAAAACAAAGAGGCTCATCGCTGAGCCTCTGCCAGTTTGATTTGTTGTCGGTTTACTGCGGACCGCCTGTATGGCAATCCGAGCAATTCACCTGGCTCAAGTCGCCGATATCGACCGGATGCTTGAATGCCACCCCCGATGCCGCGCCCGCCATCTGCACTCCACCCTCATCCTGCGAAAGGATGGTGTGGCAGATCGTGCAATCCTTGCTGATGACCTTGCCCGTCTTGCTCACGTGGTTGCCATCGTGACAGCGGAAGCATCCGCTGTAGTAAAAGTGCCCGATGTTATTCGGATGCGTCTTCCAGTCCAGCTTCATCTCCGGAAACGTCGTCGTCTTGAAGATCCGTTGCAGCTCCGTCACCGCCGTGTTGATCTGCTGCGACTTGTGCTGCGCAATCTGCGGATACGTCGTCGCGTAGTACTTCGGGAACTCCGCCGCAATCGTTTTCAGGGCCTCATCGGTCGTTTTGTAATCCTTGGTCAGCACCGTCACCGCCTGTTGTTTGGCATATGGTAGCGATACGTCAATGCGGCCCGAGATCAGCGCGTTATCCACCGAACGATCCGGCGGCGTGTAAATGTGCGATGGACGATTATGGCAATCCACGCAATCCATCGTGCGCTTCTCCGACTTTGCGATCTGGTCTGCACTCGGCGGCGCATCCTTCGGGAAGTATTCCGTCACCTCGCCGTCGCGTCCGACTGCTTTCACATAGGTAATGTTCTGCCGCTTCTCATCTGAAATATACGAAATCTTATTTGCAATATTCATATGCCAGTGGATGCCCGTCGCCTGGCCGTTGTTCGCATCGCCGCCGCCGGTCTTTACCAGCACGTTAATCGTTCGTTGCGTATTCTTCTCGTCGTACCCAAAGTGGTTGATCGTCTTCAACTGCGCGCCCCAGAACTTGCTCGGCCAGTGGCACTGTTCACACGTCTGCGCCGCCGGACGCAGGTTCTTCACCGGCGAAGGAATGGGCCGTGGAAAGGTGTTGAACGTAGCCGCATACACCTGCCGCAGACCTGACATCTTTGACTTCACATACCATGAGGCACCCGACCCCACATGACATTCCACGCAAGCCACGCGGGCATGAGGCGACTGCTGATATGCCGTAAATTCGGGGTGCATCACCGTGTGGCACAGTTCGCCGCAGAACTGCACCGAGTCCGTGAATTCATACGCACGATAACTTCCCGCCGCGCTCAGCATCAGGAACACGACCACGAACGACAATACAAACGCCATCGAACTGCGTTGTGCAGGACTATTGAAATCCAGTGTCGGCAACGAGGGTTGACCCTGCCGTCTTCGCTCCCAAAACATTCCAATCGGGATCATCAACAAACCCGTCACCAGGAAGCCCGGCATGATCATGTATCCGAGAATTCCCACGTAAGCATTCGGGTGCGCCGACATCACATCGATTAGAAACAAAAACAATATGTTTGCGGCCGCCACGATCGCCATCGCCATGCCAATTAGGCTGATCGGATTTCGCATCAATCTCTTTTTGTCTGGTGCTTCAACATTGCTCTCGTTTACGCCTTCATCCGCCATGCTGTCTTCCTCTCAACCCTGCTTGGAGCCGCGTTTGTGCCGAATCCCAAAACTTACCGGCAGTGTGCGAACACTGCCGGTGTGACGATTTTCAACAGTACCCACTACTTATGCGCTGCAACACTCTTTTCTCTGTCCTGCGCTTCCACTTCCGTTATTTTGTCGCTATTTTCTTCCGATCCCGGCGCGCTGGCCAATGCTTCCATATCCAGCGGATGTTCGTGCTGGTAATGTTCAATGCTCATACGCCCATCCAGCCATGCCCAATTCATGGGATAGGCAGCCGGATCGTAAATCACCATGTAGAAGTGCCACACGATAATCGCCAATGTTGCCAATATCGCTTCATAGAAGTGGATCGTTAAAGCCACATCAATGAACCACCGCGGAATCACGGTTCCTACACCCACCTTGAACCACGCCATCAAACCCGTGGACGCCATTACCACAGTGCCCCACGCCAGCGCCCAGTACTCCATCTTCTCAGCGTAGTTAAACCGCTTGAACAATGGCTTCTGCTCAATAAATCCAAGGTTGTACAGAATCGTGTCCCGGGTATCCGTAACGTCTTTCCATTCCGGCAAGAAGTCCCGGAACAGCTTGCGTCCTTCCGCCGTGGCTGCCGTGTAAACCACGTGATACAGGCCCACCAGGATCAACACCACGCCCGCAACCCGATGCACCACGCTGCGGAACTTCTCGCTGTTCCCCAGCAGCAGCCCAAAGAACGAGTTGGGGAACTTCAAAGCAAAGCCGGTAAAAACCAGGACGAAGAAGCTGATCAGCAGTGTCAGGTGCTGCGCCCGCTGAAGCTTCGACATCCGGAACAGGATTCGCGGCGAACCTTTGCGGCTGTCTTCCAACTTGCGACGGAAGAGGATGATGTTGTGCAGCAGCATTCCGCCGATCGTGAACACGATCATCCAGATATAAAACTTGGTGACAAAGTTTACGATCTTCCCGCCGAGATCGCTCCCTGCGGTCTGCGCATCGAGGTGGACCTTGCCTTTGATGAAACTGTCGTTCGCGCCCGGATGACACTGCCCGCAAGTATGCGCCAGATTCGCGTGGTTTACCGAAGATTTCGGATCGCTCGATGGCAGGATGTTATGCGCCGTGTGGCAACTCGCGCAGTTCGCAGCGATCGTTGACCCCATCTTCGACGCCATGCCGTGATAGCTGGCCAGATATGTCGACGCCCGTCTGCCCTGCACCCCAAATTCATTTGCGAGTTTCACGCCTTCATGGCAGTTCGCGCAGGTTACATTCGAAATGTTCGCTGCAGATACCGTAGAGTTCGGATCGCTCGGTTTCTTGATCCCATGGATCCCGTGACAATCGGTGCAAACCGGCGCGCTCGACACGCCACGCGCAATCGCTTGCCCGTGGATGCTCGTCGAGTACTGCTTACTCTCGTTTCCGTGACACTTCGCGCAAGTGTTCGGAACGTTGAATTTAAAAATCGGCGACGCCGAATCGCGTGCCGTAAGAATGTCGTGCTCGCCATGGCAGTCGGTACAAACCGCCGCCGTTTGCGAACCCCCATTCACCGCCTTGCCGTGCACGCTGTCTTCGTACGAACTGTACGGAGCGGTGCTCAGCCCCGCGCTCTGCATCGTGGCTTTGTTGTCGTGGCAGCTTCCGCAGGTATTCGGAATGTTGTGCCGGTTGACCTTCGAAGCCGGATCGCTCGCCGCCAATAACTCGTGGACGCTTCCGTGGCAATCCTGGCACTGCGCCGCCTTCCCATCGCCGGCCTTGATCGCCTTCGCGTGCAGCCCATGGTCGTACTTCGTCTGCTCGTCCGCGTGACAGGTAGCGCATTGCGGCTTGGTTGACGCTGGATCGTGAGGTGCACCGCTGATCTCCGTGTGGCAATCGGTGCAATTGAACATGCTGTGAATGGAGCCCTTGAATTTCGCTTCATCCACATGCAGGCTGACCTGCTTACCGTTATCGTCCTTCGTCATGGACGGTTCGCTGTGGCACATCAGGCAGTCTTCGTTCTTGATCGCCTGTTTCTTCGGTGCGGCATTCGCATGCCCAATCCCTAAACTCAGGAGCGCCACAATCAGCCAGAAGTATCGATTCCGTTTCACAGTTCCCTCAAATCAGCGCCAACCGCGCCCCAACTTAATCGTTACTTCTTCAACGTGCGCAGATACTTCGTGACTGCCGTCGTGTCGTCAGCGCTGATCTTGCCTTCATAGCCCGGCATCTTCCCTTTGCCCTTTGCGATCACCGCCGTGATCTCGGCATCGGACGATTTTTGGAATTCCGCGGAATTCAGATCGCGTGAGCCCATCTTCTTGGCCATCGCACCGGCGCCATCGGCCCCGTGACAGCTCGCACACTTTGCCTTGTAAACTTCGCCGCCGTCGGCAGCAAATGCCGTCAGGCTCATCGCCGCCATGGCAAGCATCGTTAGGATTGTTTTCGATTTCATCGTGTACACCTTCCCTCTGGAGTTTTGCTCCCGCTCCGGGAGAGTAGTAACGACCCATTCCGGAACTCTTTAAACTCGCAGATTGACGTCCGTCAGCGCAGTGAGACTTCGCACGTCAGCCTGTGACCTGCATCACGCCTATTTGTGCTGTTGCGAAGTTGCGCACTTAGAGCACGTCTCAAGAAAAGGCTCAGGTTGGATGGAAATGCATTGAAATGCTGAAGATAGGTGACTGGCCGGTGCACGGAGGACGATTCCGCGCACCGGCGTTGCGTGCCCCATGTGACGGACGAACATTTTCAGGTTTGTCGTCTTACGACAGATGCCATTCGCAACACGCCCCGCAGTAGGAGCTCTTCTCTCTTGTTTTCTCCGTGTCTCCGTGTCTCCGTGCCTCTGTGTAGGTTTTTCCCTTCTTTCAATCCCCATTGCCTTTTAAGAGCCGGGAAACGTAACATGAACCACACTTCAACATCCTGCGTTAGATCCTTTAAACAGATAAGTGCAAGATTTTCTCGTAGGGTAGGAGCGATTCGTTTGATCGGGAAAACCATCGGGCACTACAAAATCCTTTCGCAGCTTGGCGCTGGAGGAATGGGTGTGGTCTATGAAGCCGAAGACATCACTCTCGGCCGGCGCGTCGCTCTCAAATTCTTGCCCGACCAATACTCCCAGAATCCAGCCTCGCTCGAGCGCTTCCTACGCGAGGCCCGCTCCGCTTCTGCTCTAAACCATCCAAACATCTGCACCATCTATGCCGCTGAGGAGCACGACAACACCTGGATGATCGCCATGGAGTTGCTTGAAGGCTGCACCCTGAGCCAACTCATCGCCGACCGCACGCTCAACACCGATCGAACGCTCGACATCGCCATCCAGGTCTCCGATGCCCTTGATGTTGCCCACGCGCACGGCATCGTCCATCGCGACATTAAGCCCGCGAACATCTTCGTCACCCGGAAAAATGTCGTGAAGGTTCTCGACTTCGGTCTCGCCAAGCTCGCCGTCGACCGCCATGCCGTCGCGCAAACCATCGGAGCAACCGTCGGCGATCCCGCTAGTTACTTGACCAGCCCCGGCATGGCGGTCGGCACCGCCGCCTACATGTCCCCTGAACAAGCCAAGGGTGAAGATCTCGACGGCCGCAGCGACCTCTTTTCTTTCGGCGCCGTACTTTACGAGATGGCAACCGGCAAGATTCCGTTTGAAGGCGCAACCTCTGCCGTGATCTTTGCCGGCATCCTCGATCGCGATCCCATTCCACCGCAGGATTTAAATTCGCAACTTCCGCCCAAGTTCGCAGAGATCATCTGCAAGTCGCTTGAGAAAGATCGTGACCTTCGCTATCAAACCGCTGCCGAGTTGCGTGGCGATTTCAAACGTCTCCGTCGCGATACCACCGGCCGCAGTAATGTCACCCTAACGCCATCGAGCGCAACTACCGCCGCCTATCCCGTGAGTGCTCCGGCTTCGCAGGCCACGTCGCAGTCACTACCTGCGGCAACTCCCGCGCCCTCTGCTCCTTCCAGCACCAGCGTTCTGATCGCGGAAGCCAGGCGCCACAAAACAGGCGTCATCCTTGCCTTCGTATTTCTCGCAGCCATCTTGGGTGCCGGGGGCTGGGCACTGTATTCGCAAATGCACAAAGCGCCGGTCCATCGCATCGGCCAGCAGATGTCGATCGAGCGCCTAACCAACAGCGGCCGCATCGAAGGCTCCGCTAACATTTCCCCCGACGGCAAGTATGTGGTCTACCAGATGCGCGACAACGGCAAGTACAGCCTCTGGCTCCGTCAAATCGCCACTTCGAGCGCGGTGAAACTCGTACCCGATGCTGACCTCGGTTACGGTGCAACCACCTTCTCGCCCGACGGCAACTTCGTCTATTACACCTGGAGTCCGCAGAGCGAACCCAACAGCGCGCTCTACATCGTGCCCACCCTCGGTGGCACTCCGCACAAGGTTCTTTCCGACATTAACGGCCCCATCGCGTTTTCACCCGACGGCAAACAGTTCGCCTTCATTCGCGAAAGCGGCAAGGAAGGGCTTTCTAACATCGTCATCGCCAACACCGCCGACGGCACCATTGACCGCACCCTGGTTTCCCGGAAAATCGGCGACACCTGGTTCGGCAGCTACGGCGTCTCCTGGTCTACTGATGGCAAGCTCATCACCACCCCCGTCATGGCCATCGACAAAGACGGGTACCACGAGACCGTGGGCATCGTCGACATGGCCGGCAACCTGACCATGCTCATCCCGAAACTCACCGGTCAGGTTGGGCGTCTCGCGTGGCTCAACGACGGCAGCGGCATCCTCTATAACGCCAACCAGCGCATCGGGGACCGCAACCGCCAGATCTACCTGATCAGCTATCCGTCCGGAGAGATCAGCCGCGTTACCAACGACCTGAATACTTACTCCTCGACGAGTTTCGGCGTCACCTCCGACAACTCTGCCCTTGTCACTGTTCAGTCCACTATCACCTCGGATCTCTGGGTCAGCGATGGCAATGGGGCCAACGCCAAGCAACTCACCCAAGAAACCCTGACTGCTCTCAATGGCATGTCCGCCGTCGGCGACAAGATCGCCTATACAGCGGACACGTCAGGCACCCGCGGCGTTTGGCTGCTCTCCGAGAACGGCGGCACGCCTATTCAAATCAGTCCCGCCCGCGACTATACCCAGTCGCCCGCAATTTCTCCTGACGGCAAGCTCGTCGCGTACATGGGCATGCACGACAACAAGCCCAACATCTGGATCGCCGGCGTCGACGGCGTCAACCCCCATCAGCTTACCTTCGGCAATGGCGACCTCAGCCCAAACTTCATTGACCCGCAGAATGTCTGGTATACGCACATCGAAGGGGGCCACATCAACTTGTATCGTGTCGCGATCTCCGGTGGCACACCCACAAAGGTTTCTTCCCTTCAAGCCAATAACAGCCTTGCCTCCTGGAAGGGCGACCGGGCCATGGTGTCTTATTTTGACGAAGCCAGCGGTATTAACCGAACCGGGATTATGGATACCAAAGATGCCAAAATCCTCAGCACTTTCCAGTTGCCCGACACCGCCGGAAGCTCCGCATGGATGCCCGGCGACAAAGCCATCAGCTACCTCAACACCATCAACAACGTCAGCAATCTTTGGAAGATAGATCTCGACGGCTCTCACCTCGTGCAACTCACTCACTACACCGACGGCATCATCTACAACTACGCGTGGCTCCCGGACGGCAAGTTTGCCGCGGCCAAAGGCACCTACACCAGTGACGCGATCTTGATCCGCAACTTCCGCTAAGCACCACGCCATCGTCTTCAGCCCCTTCGCGGTCTGATCCAGTTGGCCGCCGCTTAACTCTCTCTTGTCATCCTGAGGAGCGCAGCGACGTGAGGACCTGCTGTGTCATTCCGATACAAATCTACCGTTGCACTGCCCGGCGACAAACCACCTCTCCACCCGCTAAACTCCTCTCGGAAAACTTATGCGACGAATCTTGCTCTTCGTACTATCTTTCTCCACCCTCGCCGCTGCGCAGATCGACGCCGACCTTCGCGCCAAGATCGACACCGCCGCCGAACAAGTCCTCGCCACCACCGGTGTTCCCTCAGCCTCTCTGGCCGTCGTGAAAGACGGCAAGGTCGCCTATACCCACGCCTACGGCAACGCGCGTCTCGATCCGAAAACTCCCGCGCAGCCCCAGATGCGTTATTCCATCGGATCGATCTCCAAGCAGTTCACCGCCGCTGCCATCCTCTTGCTCGAGCAGCAAGGCAAACTTTCGATCAACGATCCCGTCTCGAAATATGTTCCCGGACTCACCCGTGGCGACGAAGTCACCATTCGCATGGTCCTGTCGCATACTTCGGGCTATCAGGACTATTGGCCCGAAGACTACCTCATGCCCCCCATGCTCAAGCCTGTCACCGCCCAGCAGATTCTCGACAAGTGGGGCGCCAAACCGCTCGACTTCGACCCTGGCACCAAGTGGCAGTACTCCAACACGAATTACGTCATCGCCGGACGCATCGTCGAAAAGATCAGCGGCACCGAGATCTTCCACTTCCTCCAACAGAACGTCTTCACTCTTCTGCAAATGAAATCGGTCTATAACTCCGACGTTGCCAAACTCGGTGACACCGATGCCCAGGGCTACATCCGTTACGCCCTCGGTCCGCCACGTCCCGCGCCGAAAGAAGGTGCCGGCTGGATGTTCGCCGCCGGCGAGCTCGCCATGCCGGTTTACGACCTCGCGCTCTGGGACATCAGCATGATGAACAAATCCCTGCTCTCTCCGAAGTCGTATGACGAGATGTTCGAATCGGTGAAGTTGAAGAACGGTTCCGATACCCACTACGGTCTCGGCGTCTTTACCAACTCGCGCGTGGGGCACGACGCCCTTGAACACTCCGGAGAAGTCTCCGGTTTCGTCTCCGAGAACATCGTCTTCCCCATCGACCACGCCGCCATCATCGTGCTCACCAATCAGGATGCGTCCGAAGCCGCCAGCACCATCGCCCGCCAAGTCGCTCCGCTTCTCTTCAGCACTGCAACTCCCGGCGCATCGCCCGACGCCGAACCCCAGGCCCGCGAGATCTTTGAAGGTCTTCAGCAAGGCAAGATTGACCGCACTCTCTTCACCGAGTGGTGCAACGCCTACTTCAGCCAGCAGGCTCTAGACGATTTCAAATCAAGCCTCAGCCCTCTTGGCGCTCCCGACACCTTCCACCAGGAGTCTTCCAGCCTCCGCGGTGGCATGTCCTTCCACGCCTTCACCGTCACCTTTAAGAACAGTAAGCAGAAGCTCATCGTCACCACCTACACCATGCCCGACGGCAAGCTCGAACAGTACCTGGTAACGCCAGTACAGTAGCCGAAGAAGCCTGCCCATTCATGGACTAGCGGGCGCATTCCTTTTATCAGGATGCGCCCGCTTTGCAGTAACATAGCCTCCACCGAGGCCCGCACTTGACCGCGTCCCCACAGACCAATGGGAGCCTGACGCTCCCCGAAAACATCGCGCAGCGTTACCTCGTTCTGCGCCAACTCGGAGCCGGAGGCATGGGCGAAGCCTATCTCGCCAACGACACCCTCCTCCACCGCCAGGTCGTCATCAAGCGCATGTCGCCGGAGCTCTCGCGCAACCCTCTCGACCGCCAACGTTTTCTCTCCGAAGCCAAGCGCGCCGCCGCCATCAATAACACCCACGTCGTCCAGATCTACGACGTCCTCGAAGCCAACGGTGAACTCCTCCTGATTCTGGAGTACGTAGACGGCAGCAACCTGCGCAGCATGCGCGGACAAAAACTCGCGCCGGATCAGTTCTTTCCGATGGCCCTGCACATCGCGGAAGGCGTAGCCGCCGCTCATAGCGCCCACGTTGTGCACTGCGACCTGAAGCCGGAAAACATTCTCATCGCGCGCAGTGGCGACATCAAAATCCTCGACTTCGGTCTCGCTCGCCCCACCTCGCGTCATGACGCCGCCACCGTATCCCTCACTCAGCCCAAGTTCGCCGGCACTCCCGGCTACATGGCGCCCGAGATGATTCGCGAGCAGGACATCGATGAGCGGGCCGACATCTTTGCTCTCGGCGTCATCTTCTACGAGCTACTCTCCGGCATTGCACCCTTCACCTGCCCTACGTTGCTCGACACGCTTCACAAAACCGTGAACGACGATCCACCGCCGGTCACTGGATCGAATCCCAACATTCCGCCCGAGATTGATTGGATCCTGAGCAAGATGCTCGCGAAGGACCGCGACGAGCGCTACTCCACGCTCCACGACGTCATCACCGATCTCAACGCCTGCCAGCGCAAACTCAACGGCACTTCGGGAAACACGCGCATCTCCGTCACCGCGCCTCCGCAGCGCTCCTCACGCATGCGCTACGCTATCGCTGCGATCGCTCTCCTCATAGTCGTTGCGATTGCAGGCGTCATCTTCTACTGGAAGAAGCTCTCTCCTCCGCAACCGGAGGTCCACTATCGTTCGGTCGCCGTCCTTCCCTTCCGCATCATCGGCGAATCCCAACCCCGCCTCGAAGCTTACGCCGACGGTATTTGCGCCACCCTCACCTCCAAGCTCGGACGCATCGCCTCCGATCATCAACTCCAGATCACGCCCGTCTCCGAAGTCCGCCGCCGCTCTCTTTCCGATGCCTCCGCCGCCAAGCAGCAACTCGGCGTCGATCTCGTCATCGAAGGCGAAGTCCAACGCAACGACAAAGAAGTCCGCATTAACTACAGTCTCGTCGACACCCGCACCATGAGCACGCTTAGCTCCGGCGACACGACCGCCAAGATGGACGACCCGTTCACTCTCGAAGACCAGATCGTCACCGGCGCCCTTCACATGCTCGACGTGCAACTGGAAACGGCCGAAGCGCAATCTATCGCCCAGCGCGGCACCACCAATCCCGCCGCTTACGATCTCTTCCTCATCGGCACTGGATACCTCCGCGAGTACGAAGATCCCGGCAGCATTCAACGCGCCATCGAAAGTTTTCAGGGCGCTCTCATCAAAGACGCCGACTACGCGCAGGCCGACGCTGCTCTCGGTCGCGCCTACTGGCGCAAGTATCAATTAACCCACGATGCATCGTTCGTTGAGCAAGCGCGCGCCGCCTGCCAATCCGCAGTGAAGAAGAATTCTGCCCTGCCGGATTCCCACCTCTGCCTCGGCATCATTGCCAGTGGCACCGGTCAATATGAAATTGCGGTAAAGGAATTGGAAACCGCCGTCGCCGCCGAACCCAGCAACGATGTCGCTCTTCGCGAGCTCGCACGTACTTACGAAAAGCTCAAGCAGCCCGCGGAAGCCGAACAGGTTTACAAACGCAGCATCCTGGCTCGTCCTCACTATTGGGCTGGCTATGACTGGCTGGGTTCTTTCTACGCACGCCAGGCGCGCTACGAAGAAGCCGCCGCGCAATTCAAGCTCGCCATCGACCAATCGCCCGGAAACTCCGCCCTGTATTCCAGTCTGGGTGGGATTTACATCCTTGAAGGAAAAAACGACGACGCCGTCGCCATGCT
This sequence comes from Acidobacteriaceae bacterium, assembly GCA_003151155.1. Lineage (GTDB taxonomy): Bacteria > Acidobacteriota > Terriglobia > Terriglobales > Acidobacteriaceae > Korobacter. The sequence goes on along the minus strand of PLWX01000322.1, from coordinate 19,874 downwards.
GAAAAAAGCGGTGGAGCTCCAGCCTTCACCCGACGACTATCAGAACCTCGGCCAGACCTATCTGCACGCTCGCAATTTCGAGGAAGCGATCAAGGCCTTCAAACAGGCCATCGTCCTCGGCGACCAGGAATATGAAATCTTCAGCGGTCTCGGCGACGCCTATTTCTGGTCCCACACCCACAACGACGAAGCCGCCGCTGCCTATCGCCAATCCAACCAGGTTGCGATTCAGCAGCAGCGCGTCGACGCCCGTGATCAGGGCCTCAACATCATCCTCGCTTACAACCACGCGGCACTAGGCGAAGAGGCTCAGGCGCTCGAATATTTGAAGCGCGCGCAGAAAGACAATCCGCGCGACCGCGAAACCATGTTTTTCGCCGCGCGTATCTATGCCCGCTTGAACCATCCAACCGAAGCCGCCGACTGGCTCCGGCAGGCCATCGAAAACGGCTACTCCAAGGCCGACATCCAATCCTGCCCCGACCTCGACGGTCTTCTGTCGCAGCCCGCCATCCGCAAAGCCATGGCAAATTAATTGTCAGTGCCCAATCACGATATGCGGGTCTGCACTGCTCCCATCTTGCCGCTGGAATACCATGTCATAGCTGCACCCAATCGCGTCCTTTCTCGCATGTTCTGAATGATGCATATGCATACATGTATTCGGCAGCGCGCGTGTAAATGGATATGCAGGGCAGGCTTCCCCCGCCTCATTCTTCTTCGTCACCAATTTCGGCGTGATCGTGAAGCACCCTGTCCCATCGCCGTGATGCCACAGCACCGAGTCCAGTCCCGACTGCGAAACACATAGCGCCTTATGCTCCTTCGCCGGTTTCGCATCGACGTTGTAGCTGTAGAGCTTCTTGTGCGTCCCCGGAAGAACATGCACCCCCAAGCCATCTTTTTCTGACGTCGTCTGCAGACAGTTCCCGTCCGCGCTCGAACGTTTCCCGCCGGGAGCTTCCCCAAAGACATGAACTGCTACCAACAAGCTAAGCAAAGCAAAGGTGGCTTTCGTAAACACAAGTTCTCCTGTCGAAGTGATTTTCTGGTAGTTTCCGCCGCTGACCAGGGTCGCTCAAAGCACCCCGCTGCCAATCTTGATGTGCGGATCAAGTTCAGATTTACTGGCATCATCCAGGTAGAACACGAATCTGTAGTGGCACTCCTTAGGTCCTGTCGGATTGCTCTGCACGGGGCCCAGCACGTGTTCGGTCTGCGATTTATCCTTATCCGGATCGAACTTCACTGGCGAAACGTCGCACGCAGTCTGATCTACGCCTGCGGGTGAATTTAACCGGATGTCGTAGCGAAACGGGATTTTCCCACTGTGCGTCAACCTGATGACATCCTGCCTGCCCGGCCGAAGAAAACGCTTGCGCTTAGCCAACAATGCGATCTCCGGATGACTGTCATCGCGCTCATCGCCTTTAATCTTCGCTACGTCCCATACCACTTCACAGTGTCCGTCCGACTTCGTTTTCATTACCGCATCGTAAGTCGAATTCGAACAATCGTACTCAGGTCCCAGGCCAAATGTTTTCAGATTCTTCCTTCCCGCGCACCCCACGCTGGATAGCAGCAGAAGAATAACGACAGCAGCCACGACAGAAACTCGCATTGCCCACCTCCAGCACTGGTTCACCGCCGAATCGTCGCGCGGCTAGGTTTGGCCGCCGAGTCTATGTCCAAACCTCAGAAAACGCAACGGCCCTCCGTTTCCCTGCTAAAATCACCACACTTCAATTCCCGGCCGCCACCAGCTCCGGGGTTCAGGCCCACTCGAGGATCAACATGGCAACCATGACAGGCTTTGGGGGAGTCGCCGCCGCCGCCGATGCGCCGACCATCCGTGTACTGCGCGGAACGCTCGTCGAAGAATTGAAGCTCGACCGCTTTCCCTATTCCATCGGTCGCAAGCCCGAGAACGCTTTGGTCATCGCCGACCCCAGCGTCTCCCGTGAACATGCCCAGATTCTCCACGAAGGCTCGTCCTATGTCTTTGTTGATCTCGGAAGCAAGCACGGCAGCAAGGTCAATGGTGCCAAGGCCGACCGCGTCGTCCTCAAGCCCAACGACCGCATCGATCTCGGACTCGCCCAGGTGCACGTCATTTTTTCACCCCAGGCCGCCGAAGGCGAATCCATCATCCAGCGCCTCTCCAGTTGGCAGGAACACTCCACCTATTCCGACCTCGAACACCTGCGCGAGTTTCTCGACGCCGCACGCCGTCTCAACCTGGCTTCCGCCGTCTCCGAAGTCTTGACGATCCTGGTGGACTTCAGCCTCCGCGTCACCAAGGCCGAACGCGCCTTCTTCTTCAAGACCAATCCCGGCGGCAGCGATCTCACCCTGGCGTACGGCCGCGACTCCAAGGGCGAAATCCTCACCAGCGCCGAGACTGTTTCGCACTCCGTTCTGAAAGACGCCGCCAAGTCCGGCTCCGACTTCCTCATCACCGACACCCAGCAGGAGTCAAATTGGTCGGCGCGTGAAAGCATCGTTGCCCACAACCTGCGCAGCATCCTCTGCATTCCCCTGCGCCGCAAGGTCGGGGCTCAAGAAGACAATCTCTGGGGATTGCTTTATCTCGACAGCCATTACCGCACCAAGGGCCTTACCAATATCAGCCACGACATCGTGCGTGCCCTCGCCAACGACGCTGCTGCCCTGATCGAACATGCCTACCTCGCGGAAGCCGAGGAAATGTCACGCCGCGAACGCCAGGAAATGGGCATCGCCGCTGAAATTCAAAAGCAACTGATGTCCGTCACCAACCCGGATTGCACCTTCGCTACGTTCAAGGCGCGTACCATCCCTTGCAAATCCGTAGGCGGTGATTTCTACGACATCGTGGCGGCTGGAGACTCTCTCTACTTTGTCTTTGCCGACGTCAGCGGAAAGGGCATTTCCGCCGCACTCCTCGCCTCCGTTCTTCACGGCGTCGCCTACTCCCACTTTGTCCAGCAGCGCCCCGTCGAAGAGATGGTCTATGCTGCCAATCGTCTCCTCTGCAACAAGCAGTTACTCGGCAAATACGCCACCCTGCTTGCCGGCCAGTTGCGCTCCGACGGCGAATTGATCATCGTCAACTGCGGACACCTCCAACCCTTGCGCATCCAGGGCGACAGCGTCGCCGCCGTCGAGACCTCCTCGCTTCCCGTAGGTCTGTTTCTCGACGCGAAATATGAAGTGCACAAAACCAAGCTCGAACCCGGCACCCGTCTTCTGGTTTTCTCTGACGGTGTAACCGAAGCCGAAGATCCTAGTGGTGAATTTTTTGGTGACGAACGCCTCCAATGCTGCGCTTCCAAGGGAGTCGAAGCTGTCCTCGAAGAGGTCGTCGCCTTCGCCCACGGCCAGGCGCTGAATGACGACTGCTCGATGCTGGAGTTGCAATACATCGGCTAGCGACTGTTTCCACTCCGTATAACGAGAGCTAGGCACCTACCTGCCTCGCTTTTTTATTTGACAGATTATTTGGTAAGTATTAGCTTACCGTTCGTGGATACTTACCATCAGCAGCAGCTTGAGGCCCTCGGCGACCTGACCCGCCGCGCCTTGTTAGAGCGTCTCCGGCACGGCCCGCTGCCGGTCGGTGAGCTAGCTCGAAAGCTCCCGGTAAGTCGGCCTGCCGTTTCGCAACACCTGCGCGTCCTGAAACAGGCACGCCTCGTGCGCGACGAAGCCATCGGCACGCGTCGTTATTACCGCCTGGATCCCCGGGGCTTCGCGTCCCTGCGTGATTATTTCGACGGCTTCTGGGAGGTCGCCTTGGAAGCTTTCAAAGCAAAAGTTGAGGAGGAACCAAAATGACGGAAATGACCGGTGCCCCTGTAAAGACCGGCGAAACTGCCCTCGAACCAGTTCGCAAGAACATCCGCGTTCGCGCCAGCGTCGAACGCGCCTTCCGCGTCTTCACCACCGAAATGGATAGCTGGTGGCCGCGCACCCATCACATCGGCAGCTCGCCCATGAAACGCGTCGTCGTCGAGGGTCGCCCCGGCGGGGCGATCTACACCGAGCAGGAAGATGGCAACAATTGTCCGTGGGGCACCGTCACCACATGGGATCCACCCAACCGCTTCATTATGGCTTGGCAGGTGAGTCCCGCATGGCAGTATGAATCGGACTTGGCCAAGTGCAGCGAGGTCGAGGTGCAGTTCACTCGCATGGACGACGGCACCACTCTCGTCGAACTCGAACATCGCGGCTTCCAGCGCCACGGCGGAGCCTGCGCCAGGATGCGCGAAACCGTCAACCAGGACGGCGGATGGGGTGGACTCCTCTCCATGTTCGCCTCGAAAGCATCGGAGAACATATGAAGAATCCCGTCTTGTGGTTCCGCATCACTGCGGTCCTCATGCTGCTCTTCGCCATCGGCCACACCCTCGGCTTCCTGGCCTTCCGTCCCTCAGCGGCGGAAGGTCAGGCCGTATGGGAGTCGATGAACAACGTCCACATTGCCGAGGGCGGATCCACCTTCACCTACGGCGAGTTCTATCGCGGCTTTGGCCTATCCATCTCTGCTTTTCAATTCTTCTTTGCGTGGTTGGCATGGATTCTGGCATCCATGGCTCGTCAGCGCGTACCCGGCATTCGCGCCATCGCATGGGGAATGTTTGCCGTCATGCTGGCGGAGATCCTTCTGTCGTTGAAATACTTCTCCGTAGAACCAGCGATCTTCTCTGTAATAGGCGCACTCTGTTTCGCGATGGCAGCTATTTCGGTTCCGCAAACTGGGGTTGCTCGCGAGCAATAAGCTTAGCTACGCATCTCCAGAACGATGGCGACTTTGATCGGGCCGTGCGCGCCCTGCACGAGGATCTTCTCGATGTCCGCCGTGCGGCTCGATCCCGAGATCAATCCGAAGTACGAGGCCTCGATTAGATTGCTCTGCATCGCAGTTTGCAAAGCCAACGTGATGTCCGGCATGATTTGATCAGACGTCGCATAAACAATGTGCGTAGGCGGAACAATCGACCCGCCCCGGCCCCCGCACCGGCTCGAACTTAGAATCGATCCCGTCTGCGCCACTAGTCCTTCACACAACGTGATCGACGCCTGGCAATCCTCTGGAGTGCGCCCCGCAGTCGACCACATCACTTCGCGTCCCACATAGGCATCGGTAAAGTGCCGCAACATCGGATCGTCCTGCACGTACAAACTTCCCATCGGAACCGCGCTCAACAGCTCTGCAAACGCATGTAGAGAACCCCGCTGGTCCTCGGTAACCTTCACTTCGATCAGGTTCGCCGCGCACTCCAATAGGAATCTCTGCAGCGGATCATCGATCGGCGCATAAATCTGTTCGAGCCCGATCTTCGCCGAATCAATCGCCGGATCCACAGGCACTTCCGCCTTGCGGATGCGATCCAGAATGCGTTCCCGTGCCGAGTTAGCGGTTGCCATTCTGCTTCCTCCACAACGCCCGGAACGATTGTTTCGGAACATCCATGACGGCACGATACTTCGTCCAGGTCGCCAGCGGCCCCAGCGCATGCGGACTGATTCCCATCGCCAGTGCGCCACGCAGTACCCTCCGGCCTGCCCACCCGAAGAATGCGAATCGCGTCGCACCCATCGCCGCCCAGCGAAATACCGAGAACCCAATCTTCTCGCTCAGCTTCGCATTCCCTTCGGCAACGTACGCCCGCCGGTTTTCCAGCAAATGATCGCTCAGCTTGATCTTCACCGGGCACACGCTGTTACATGCAGTGCACAGCGAGCACGCATACGAAAGGTGTCCGTACTCCTGCTGACTCTGGAAGATCGGCATCAGCGCGCTGCCGATCGGCCCCGGATAAATCGACTTGTAGGTGTGTCCGCCCACCTGCCGGTACACCGGACACATATTCAGGCAAGCTCCGCAACGAATGCAGCGCAGCAATTCCTGTTGCGCCTTATCGGCCAGAACCTCGGTGCGCCCGTTGTCCAGCAGCACCACGTGAAACTCTTCCGGCCCATCCGCTTCATCCGCCCTCTTCGGTCCGCCAATCAAAGTGCTGTACGTCGTAATCGGCTGCCCAGTGCCCGTTGTCGCCAGCACCGGCCACAACACGCCTAAATCGTCCAGCCGCGGAATCACCTTCTCAATTCCCGTCACCACAACGTGCACTCGCGGCAAACTCGTGGTCAGTCGACCATTGCCCTCATTCGTCGAGATCGCCACTAGCCCTGCGTCCGCGACCAGGAAGTTCGCACCCGATATCCCCATCTCCGCTGAGAAAAACGCCCGTCGCAGAAAGCGTCGCGCTGCCGCGACCAATTCCTGGTGCGTCTCGCCCCGCATATCCCCGGGAATTTCCTTCTGAAAGAGATCGCGAATCTGTTCCCGCGTCAGGTGCATGGCCGGCGTCACGATGTGGTACGGCGGCTCTTTGCGCAACTGCACAATCAATTCGCCGAGGTCCGTCTCCCACACCGTCATCCCGAGTTTTTCAAGCGCCGGCGAAAGGTGGATCTCCTCGGTGACCATCGACTTCGACTTCACGACGGTCTTCACCTTGTTCTTCAGTGCCACATCGCAGATATACTGCCGCGCGTCTTCGGAATTCTCGGCCCAGTAAACATGCCCGCCGCGCGCGACGACCTTCGCTTCAAAACTCTCCAGCAGCGGAGCCAGGTTCCGAATCCCCTCTGACTTCACCTGTGCCGCCCGCGCTCGGGCTGCCTCCCAATCCACGAAGCGCGTCTTTCCCTTCGCCACCGCGGCATCGTAACTGTCCATGTTGCGCTTGATCGTCGACCGGTGCGTCAGGTCCGCCGATTTCTGTGCCGCCGATACCAGGAACTCTTCGGAAAGCCGGCTCATCGTGCCTCCTGCGCCAGGATGCTCGCGATATGTATCGCCTTGGGCAAATGCTTCTTAAATCGCAGCACTCCATCCAAATGCATCAGACAGCTGGGATCCACCGCCGTCACGTACTCCGCGCCCGTCGCCTCAATGTTGCCAACTTTCGTCTCGCCCATCGCCGCCGAAATCATGCCGAATTTTGTCGAGAACATCCCGCCGAAGCCGCAGCACTCATTCGCATCCTTCATCAGCTTCAGTTCGAGTCCCTTCACGTTGCTGAGCAGCGCAAGGGGTTCGTCGTAGATCCCTAGTTCCCGCGTCGCATGGCAAGACGGGTGATAGGTAACGCTGTGCCGGAACTCCGCGTTCACATCCGTGATTCCCGCAACCTTTACGAGGAATTCCGAAAGCTCAAACGTGCGCTTCCCCACCGCGATCGCATCTTCCCGCAACGCGCTGTCTTTCAGCAGCTCCGGATAATGCGTTCGCACCATGCTCGTGCACGAGCCCGAAGGGCAAACAATCAACTCGTGATCGCGAAACACCTTCACGAAGCGTTCCGCGCAAGGCCGCGCCGCATCCCATTGCCCGGTATTGAATCCCGGCTGTCCGCAACATGTCTGGTCTTCCGGATATTCGACGTTGTATCCGACCCGTCGAAGTACCGTCACCGTGTCCAACCCAATCTGGGGCGACATCTGGTCCACGAAGCACGGAATGAACAGCGCAACACGTTTCTCCATCAGCGACTCACCTTCTCCAACAGATAGAGGAACGATCGATAGACCTCGCCCGTCGAGCGCGTCATCCCGATCTCGCAAGTGCGGCTGCTGGAAAAATATCCGTCATGATGCTTTGCCGAGACCTCCGCCGCTTCAAGTCTCGTCGCCGATTGCGTTAACTCCGGCACCAGGAATCCTCGATCTCCTGCAAATCCACAGCATCCCGCCGACGGCGGCACCGTTACCGACTCACTACAAGCTTCCGCGATTTTCTGCAATTTCGGCGCCAGTCCCAGCTTCGTCACCGAGCATACCGGATGCAGCGCCGACGACTTCACCTTGCGTTTCACTTCTAATCTGGGCAGCACCTGCTCCGCTACGAAATCAATCGCATCGACAATCTTCAATGCATCGAAACGTCTCTGATTCTCCGGCGTCAGGTATGGTCGCGAGTTCAGGAATCCATACGTGCAAGGGCTGGTATCGATCACCACTGGCAACTTCCCTTGGTCTGTCCACCGCCAGAATTTCTCAATCGCCTGGTTTGCGACGATCTTGTGCGCACGATCGAAGCCCTTCGACGAAAACGGCGTACCGCAGCATGTCCCCTTCACATCGCTCGGTATGTAAACCGGCGTCCCCGCCCGCTCCGCCACCGTGACCATCACTTCCATCACCGAGCGGTCTCTCTGTTCCAACGGCAACCGCCCCATTGTCCGCGAAACACAGCTTGGAAAATAAACCGCCACCGCACCCTCTTTACGTGTGTTCGGAACCGATCCCGCCGCATGCGGAATATCCGTCGTCCATAACGGAACCGTATCCCCCAGGTGTTTACGCAGCTTCCGGGTGATCCCAATCATCGCCTTCGTTCCGAGCACGGCCTGCGCCAGGTGTCCCAGTCGCAAACTCCACCGCACCCCGAACTCCGTGAGTGCGAAGTCTTTCGCAATGCGTATCGACCAATTGTGTTCTTCTTCCGTATGCCGGATTCGCCGAAAGCGTTTGACCAGTGTGCCCGTATCGATGCTCACCGGACAAGCCGTCGCGCACAATCCATCCGCAGCGCAAGTATCCAACGCCATGTAGGGAAATTCTTTATCGAGCGCCGAATACAACTCCGGATCGCGATTCCCCTCCTGCTGCAGCCGCGCCATCTCGCGTCGCACCACGATCCTTTGCCGTGGCGTCAGCGTCAAGTCCCGGCTCGGACACTTGGGTTCGCAGAATCCGCATTCGATGCACTTATCAACTTCCGGTTCCACCGACGGCAACTGCTTCACGTCTGAGAGGTGTGCCTTCGGATTCGCATTAATCACTACGCCCGGGTTCAGCAAGTTCTGCGGATCGCACAACTGCTTCAGCCGCCGCATGATCTCGTAACCGTCGCTGCCCCACTCGCTCTCCACGAACGGCGCCATATTACGCCCGGTTCCATGTTCCGCTTTCAAAGCGCCGTCATAACGCTGCACCACCAGGTCGACAACGTCATCAATGAACCGCGCATAGTGATCGATCGCTGCCTGGTCGTTAAACGACTGCGTGATGACGAAGTGCAGGTTCCCATCTTTCGCATGACCGAAAATGATGCCGTTGTTGTACTCGTGCCGCTTGAACAGCATGGTCAGATCGATCGCTGCATCCGCCAGCCGCTCCACCCGAAACGCGACGTCTTCAATAATGACAGTCGTTCCACTCTTCCGCACCGACCCCACAGACGGGAACATGCCCGAACGAATTTTCCACAGCAATGCTTGTTCCGCAGCTGCATGCGTCCACAGCGCCGGTTCCAGCAACGTGAACGCATTACTCGCATCCCGCGCCACTTCTTCCAACTGCTGACGCTCGGTTTCCTCGGCTGACTGAAACTCCGCTAACAAACCGCATGCGCCATCGTTCAACGTCTTGAGCGAAGCTGGCACTCCCGCCTGGTTCTCCACCGACCGCAACGACGCTCGATCCATGATCTCCAGCGCCTTAGCGCCCGCCTGCTTCAGCGGCACAATCGAAGCTGAAGCCGCATAAAGATCCGGGAACAACAGCAGCCCGGTGTACTTCACCGGAAGGTCCGGAACGGTATTCAAAATCGCTTCGGCGATGAACGCCAGCGTTCCTTCGGACCCCACGAGCACATGCTGGAAGATATCGATCGCCCGCTCGAAATCGATAAATGCATTCAACCCGTAACCGGTCGTATTCTTCATCCGGTACTTCTTGCGAATGCGCTCGTGCAGCGCGCTGTTCCCTTCGATCTGCGCCTTCAATGCGAGAATGCCGCGTGCTAGTTCCGGCTCGTAAGCATGGAAAACATCGTCTGCGTTCGGGTCGCGCGTATCGATCATCGTCCCCGACGGCAACACGAATTTGATCGAGTGCAGCGTGTGATACGCGTTCTGCTCGACGCCGCAGCACATGCCGCTGGAATTGTTAGCGAGAATCCCGCCGATCGTGCACGTCGTAATCGAAGCTGGGTCCGGCCCGATCTTAGTTTTGTAAGGCACCAGCACCTGGTTAGCTCGTGCCCCGATCAATCCCGCCTGCGCCCACAGGCTCCGCCCGCCGTCCCGCACTTCCACCGAACGCCAGTGCCGAGCCACATCGACCAGCAATCCGTCGGAGATGGATTGCCCTGAGAGGCTCGTACCCGCAGCGCGAAACGTCAGCGGAATTTCATGTTCATGGCTGAAATGAAAGAGGCGTTGAATTTCCTCCACGCCCTTCGCCTGGATCACTGCCTGCGGGATCAGCCGATAAAAACTCGCATCCGAAGCGTAGGCAATCCGGTCAATCGGCCGCGTCAAAACCCGATTGGCCTCGACGATTCCGTTCAACAGCGATTGCAGCTGTTCCGAACTCAACTTGGATGGCGCAGTAACCGTCGCCGCCATTTCATCTCCGAGAGTGGCTGGTGGCCGAGGTTTCGCGTGCAACCCCTGTCACCAGCTTATACCTGGATCAATGCACCAGGTGTGTAAAAGGAGCTACGTAGGCCATCAGGAACACCATGATTCCGCATAGCGCCGCCAGCGCAATACTGTGGAAGAAAACGAATCGCAGGATGTCGCCTTCGTGACCATACCATTGCGTCGCAGTGCTCGCCACCACGATGCTCTGCGCGTCGATCATCTTCCCCATCACGCCCCCGGCGCTGTTTGCCGAAGCCATCAGCGTCGGCTGGATGTGGATTTGCTGCGCCGTAATCTTCTGCAAGCTGCCGAACAAAACGTTGGAAGAAGTATCCGATCCCGTCAGCGCCACCCCCAACCATCCGAGCAACGTTCCAAAGAAAGGATAGAGTGCGCCCGTCCGTGCAAACGCCAGTCCCATCGTTGCATCCACGCCCGAGTAACGCGTCAGGAACCCGAGCCCGAGCATGCACGCAATCGTCATCATCGAGTAGCGAACCTTCCAGATCGTCTTGCCATAAATCTTCGCGATCTTCAGCGGCCCGCAGCCCATAATGAATCCTGACAGAATCGCCGCCAGCAAAATTCCGCTCCCCGTAGCCGACAACCAATTCAAGGTGAACACCGCCGGCTCCGGCGTAGGCTTAAGCACCACCGGGGGCATGCGCGAAATCATATTGTGAATCGCAGTCACCGGAAAATTCAGCAGCGTGAATTTATGCCCGCCAATCGCCAGCGTGTTCAGGAAGACCTTCCCTTTTTGTGAACCCCAGGTGAACACCGCGACGCTTAGGATTACCCACGGCGTCCAAGCAGCTACCACTTCGCCAGTAGTTCGCCCGTGCCCCTTGGTCACATCACGGTTCTGATCTTCGTGTTCCAAACTCCAAATCTTCTTCGGCTTCCACACCTTCAGGAATCCGATCAGCAGTACCATCGAAACCACCGATGCCACGATGTCCACCAACCATGGTCCGTGGAACAACGCCATCAGCAGCTGCGTAATTGCGAAGCTTCCGCCCGCAACGAGAATCGCTGGCCATATTTCAACCATTCCACGGAAGCCCGCAAACGCCCAGATCAACCAGAACGGAATCAGCAGGCAGAACGGCGTAAGGATCCACCCAATGTTGGCGCCGAGGATTTTCGGATCCATCCCCGTCACGCCACTCAACGCGATGATCGGAATTCCCAGCGCGCCAAACGCTACCGGTGCCGTGTTCGCAATCAATGAAAGCCCCGATGCTTGTAACGGACGGAACCCCAGGCCGATGAGAATCGCCGCGGTCACTGCGACCGGCGTCCCAAACCCTGACGCGCCCTCGAAAAACGCGCCGAAACAAAACGCAATCAGCAACAACTGCAGCCGCCGGTCTTGCGTAATGCCCATCATGCTCTCTTGCAGCACTTTGAATTTTCCCGTCTCATTCGTCAGCTGGTACATAAAGATCACGTTGAGAATGATCCAGCCGATCGGGAATAATCCGTACCCCGCGCCGTAGCTCGCAGTCACCAGCCCCAGTTTCAGCGGCATATGAAAAATGCCCACCGCAACCAGCAGAGCGGAAAGCAATCCGAGCAGCGCGGCGAAATGCGCTTTGATTTCAAAGATCGCAAGACTGCCGAGCAGCACGACGATTGGCAACGCGGCACACAGCGTCGACAGCCACCAGTGCCCCAGCGGATCGTACCCTTGATGCCATGCTTGCGGCGCAGTGGTCTTGAGCAGGTAAACCGCACCCACCAATATCGCAACGATGGCCAGAATTCCGGCGATCAAACTCGCTGTGGACTGTTTCGGGGGTTGTGCGCTGGTTGTTGCGGGTGCCGGCGCGGGAGGGGCAGCGGTGACGGACATGGTTTCAACCTCGACGTCGAAGGGTCGCAGAGCCGGCGCGCGAAGTGAGAGCGGGCCGAAGGCGCGCCAGCAGCGTCAGGATTGTCCGTTTATCGTTGTACCATGGTATGTGATGCGCCTCACAAACCGGAGTGAGCGTGCGCACCATATCGAAACCTGTCGATATGTCTGTAAATGAAAAAAGCGGCCCGCAGGATAGCGGTACCGCTCAGATTCTCCACGCTGTGAGATTTCAGCAGCAGCGCATCGGAGGCTTCGCCAGGTCCACTTCCGGAGGTCCGAAGGCTTCTTTCGGAATGTCCGCTCCGCCCAGCGTCTTCACCCAGCGCCGGCTGGCATCGAACACCACCAGAACCACGCCAAGAATGAATATCGTCATCAACGTCGAGTCAAGGTAGCCGGTAAACTCCTTGCCCGCCACCAGCCTCAGCGGCCAGAAGATGTTCTTGATCGAAAGCACTCCGGCCGTCAGCGTCGTCACGCCCACGAAGCACATCGGAAGGAACGTGCAGATCGCGTACTTCGCTTTCCCCATGTTGATCAGGAAGGTGGTCGTTACTGCCAGCGCAATCGTCGCCAACAACTGGTTCCCCGTCCCAAACAGCGGCCAAATCGTGGAGATGCTTCCCGTATAAATCAAGTACCCCCATCCCAGCACTACCAGCGTGGTCGTCATGATCGTTCCCGGCCACCACCTCTGGTCAGCGAACGGTTTATAAACCTTGCCCAGCAACTCGTGCATTACGTAGCGCGCCACCCGTGTGCCCGTATCGACGGTCGTCAATATGAACAGCGCTTCGAACATGATCGCGTAGTGGTACCAATAGCTCATCAGCCGGTTCATCCCCGGCAGACCCTTGAAAATCTGCGCCATACCCACCGCCAGCGAAACCGCGCCTCCCGTGCGTCCCGCCAGTTTCTCCCCTACTTCCTGCGAAAACATATCGAGATTCACGGTGTGCATGCCGAGCTTGGCAAACACCGCCGGCGTTGTGTTGATCGCGAAGTAGTCTCCCGGGAACATCGAGGTCGCGGCAATCAGCGCCAGTACCGCAACGATGCCTTCACACAACATCGCTCCATACCCAATGAACCGCGCATCCGTCTCCTTGTCGATCATCTTGGGCGTGGTCCCCGAAGCGACGAGCGAATGGAATCCAGAAATAGCTCCGCAGGCAATCGTCACGAACAGGAACGGAAACAGCTTGCCCGGGATAATCGGTCCCCCGCCGTGCACGAACTGCGTAACCGCGGGGAATTTAATATCCGGATGCACGAATAGCACGCCAATAATCAGCGCCGCGATCGTGCCCAGCTTTACGTACGTCGACAGGTAATCGCGCGGCTCCAGCAGCAGCCACACCGGGAGAATCGATGCCCCGAAGCCATAGATCGCCATGAGATAGGTGATCTGGTGGGCGTTGAACATCAGCACATTCGCGTGCGACGACAGCGAGAAACTCCGGCCGCCAATCAATGCCGCCATCAGCAGCACGACGCCGAAAATACTTGGCAGCATCACCTTGATCTGTCCCGGCGTGCTCTTGAACATATAGAGGCCCATCAATATTGCGATGGGAATCGTCATCCCAATCGTAAACACTCCCCACGGACTATTGGAGAGCGCATTCACCACCACAATACCCAGTCCGGCCAGCGTCACCAGCAGGATGAACAGCACGGCAATCATCGCCACCAGTCCGGCAAATGGACTGATCTCGGTTCGCGCCACTTCCGCCAGCGATTTCCCTTTATGCCGGAACGACGCCACCAGCACCGTGAAGTCCTGCACGCACCCTGCAAGTACCGCGCCGAAAAGAATCCACGTCAATCCCGGCGCGAATCCGAATTGCGCCGCCAGTGTCGGTCCTACCAGTGGACCCGCCCCGGCGATCGCTGCGAAGTGATGCCCGAACAGCACCCACTTCGGCGACGGAACATAATTATGCCCATCTTCATATTGATGGGCTGGGGTTATACGACGATCATCGAGAGCCAATGCCTTGGCGGCTAAGAATGCACTGTAGTAACGATAAGCCAGGGCGAAAACGCACAATACACCGATCATCACCGGCAATGTGTTCATCAGGAACTCCGTGGCGTGCGGAAAAGGGAATGGGCAGACTAGGTCCGCCCATCCCAGTTTCAAACGAGATTGCTCCGCCTGCAAACCAATTGCAAGCTAGAACGTAAACACCGGCCCGAATTCCTCTCTGCGATCGTTCCACTCACGGCTTTGCACGCCACTAACCTTCGGGTATGCCCCCGTGAGAGTCGGAATGGCAATGGTCGTGTAAAGCGATTGCTCGTAGACGAACGTGCACCAGGGATTCATCTTGTAATACAGCGAGACTGCACCCAGTCGGCTGCGTGCACGGGTTGACACCGCGCGCGCTTCTGTCAGGTGATACAGATCGCTTGCTTCTACCTGGTCCAGTCCGTAATGGAAGTACATCTGCCAGCCCGCATTGCGACCGGCGGGGTTGGCGTTAAACCACCGCGAGAGCGGGAGTCCTACGTTCAGGAAGCCGCCATTCGAACGTACCGGACGCTGCGGCGCTACGGTCTTCTCTCCAGCTGCATTGGTGCCGAACACTACGGTTGACGATCCATCCACTGACAGCGCCGTTGCAGTCCCTGTCAGTCCGTAAGCATCGTTAAAGTTCGAGAACAGCTGTCCTGCGAAGAAGTATCGCAGGTCAGCACCACGATAAACCTTCGCGGTCAGCGTCAGGAACCGGGTTGGCAGTTGTGCTTCGATCGTGCCACCCCATCGCTCGCTGCTCACTGTAGCGCCGGTCGGGAATGCACTTGCGTAAGCAGCCGGCACCGCTGAAGCCAGCACAACCGCTTCACGTCTTCCCTCGACGCCGCTCACAATGATTTGCGCCGGCGCTACGCCCTTTGCCGGATCCAGTTGCCATTGCAAGACCGCGCGGGCTTCGATCTCCGGCCGGTCTGCATCCGATCCCTGCCGTTCACCATAACCGAGTTGATTGCCAAGCCCGGTGCCTCCGTTCACGTCCACTCCGGCCACAACAGTATCCGCCGGCAGGTTTCCGAATCCCGGCTGTACGATCGCGATCTCCGGCGAGAACTTCAGCGTGCCGCCTAGCTTCTGCACGAATCCAAACCGCATTTCTGGCTGGCGCTCATACAACGAACCGAATCCGATGCCCAGCCCTGTCGTTTCCACCAGGTTTGGCAGAGTGCTCGACCCAAACGGCGTCCAGTTTTCCCCCGCTTCGAAGAACCAATCGGTCGGACCGTGGGTGTAATCCACGCGCATAAAGCCCAAACGGATCGTCGGGGCATTGCTGCGGATCGCCGAGATGTTGCGGTTGTCGGCGCGGCTGAACATGCCTTCCCAGTCGAACTCAAACTTGCCGGTGATGGTCACGTTCTTCGATACATCCGGCCACTCGAAATTCGCCCCGAAACGGCTGGATCGCGCCTTCAGATGGAACTCCGGCGTCGGGCTCGGCCCCGTATCCGCGCTCAGGAATCCCGGCAACGGGAAGTCATCGCCGCGTGGCGAAGAAGAATCCTCAGCTACCGTCGCCTTCAGGAATCCATACGGAGTCACGCGCACCAGTCCCAAACGGAACGAAGGTACCAAGCCATCCTTCACCGGTGCGTCGATCGGCAAAGCGCGGATCGGCGCCACCGCCGCGATGAACGTCGGCTTTGCCGCATACGCATCCGGGTTGATCATCTTGTCGACTCTCTTATGGTCGTCCGTCGACACCTTGATCGCATCCGCTGTCGTCGCCTTCAAGTCCGATACGCTCGCCGATAAATTGCTCGCCTGTTGTTGTGCCGCTGCGGCCTGCTGGCTCGCTGCCTGCACGCTGGCTTGCACCTGCGCGTTCTGCTGCGCTTCGGAGGCATCGCTCTGCTGCAATTGTTGGATTTGGGTCTGCTGTTGCTGAATCTGCGCCGCTTGCTGCTGGATCTGCGCTTGTTGTTCTTCCAGCCGTTGTTGAAGTTTTTCCAACTGTTCTTCGACTACGGTTTTCCTGACTGGTCTCTTCTTTTTCGGTTTTGCATCCTGACCCAGCAACCCGCCGGGCACTAGCATCGCAAATAGCAACACTGATCCTATCAATCGCCGCATCTTCCCTCCGGACTACTCTCAAGAACTACTTTGTTGACCGCATGACCACTCGACGGTGGCTATGTCACGTCGTAACTTCTCGGCGCGCTTTTGAATTCCACTCAGCTGCGACTTGCATGTCGATGCCGTATCTTGCAATCCGTACTGCATTCAGTCAGTGGTCCCCACGGGTCCCATATTGATGGCCGTCAATCTAACACAGGGCTTTACAGTCGACCTTGTAAAGTTTTACGAATCGTTACCTTGATTGACTCTCCATCCTCGGTCCCCGTGACTTCAAAAACTGTGCCGTGGTGCGGTCTTATATCAGGGCAGCTTCTCGCCTTCTTGTAATCGCGCTCACCTATGTTTGTGACAAGCCCTGGTTCCGCGTTTCTCCTCCTCTTCCGCAACCATCAGAACACCACCTTCGTGGGGAAACTAGGCTGCACGCGGCTTCCCGCTCCACTCTTACCCGAAAAACACATCGATAACCGTCGATATATCACTGCCATCTGTGACCGCACACCCTCCCGGCCTATGCTCCGTGCTATAAACCGCCGCGTCCCGTATTCCTGCAGTAGCCGGAGTCCATCCGATGGCCAGTCATCCTCCTCTTCCTCGCGCTACGAAACTCGCCATGATCTCCCAGTTCCTGGGCTTCATGCTCGACGCTTACGACATGGCCATGGTCATCGTCATGGCGCCCATCCTCGTCAAGATCTTCGCCTCGCCCAAGGGCAGCGCTGCCTGGCAGTACCTGACCATCGTCTTCACCTACTCCATCACTATGGCCGCGCGCCCCGTAGGCTCCGCCATCTTCGGACATTATGCCGACAAAATCGGCCGCCGATTTCTTCTCGTCCTGACGATCGGCGGCGTCGGCGTCATGTCGTTGGCCGCAGGCTTCCTTCCGACGTATGCGCAAATCGGCGTCTGGTCGTATGTGTTGTTCTGTATTTTGCGTTTCCTGATGGGCTGCTTCTTCGGCGGAGAGTACGCCGTCGGTCACGTCTTCGCCATCGAACACGCACCGCAAGCCCGTCGCGGCGCTATCGGCGGATTCATCCAATCCGGCTTCCCCCTCGGTTATGTTTTTGCTTCGCTCGTCGTCGCCTTAATCTCGTCGCAACTCGGCAAAGCTGCACTCGCCAGTTACGGATGGCGCATCGCTTTCATGACGGGAGTCATTCCCGTCTTCCTCGCGCTGTTCATTCGCAGCACGCTGCACGAGTCTCCGGAGTTCGAACGCGCCAAGGAAGCCAAGACGATTCAGAAGGCGCCGTTCTTCAGCCTGTTTAAGCGCCCGCAGCTTTTCGATTTCCTCCAGGTTTTCTTTTTCATGACCGGCCTCTTCCTCACCGACTACTCGGTCTACGGCTTCCTTCCCAACATCCTCACCCTCAACGGTCGCGGTTTCGACACCACGACCTACAGCCTCATCTATGGCTTCGCACTCTTTCTCGCCTTCCTCGGCTACAACTTTTACGGATGGCTCTCCGATCGCACCGGACGCAAGCCCCTCACCCAGTGGTATTGCCTCTTCCTGGTCTTCGGCGGCATCCCCGTCTTCTACGTCCTCTATCACGCTGCGATTAATCGCAATATCAAGATGGCTGTCCTCGGCACCTGCATGGCTGCCATGCTCAAACTGGCATGGGGCGTCGTTCCCGCGTACCTCTGCGAACGATTCCCCACCTCCCGCCGCGCTGCCGGCGTCGGCTTCGGATATTCCTCGGGAGCTTTGTTAGGAGCCTGGTTCGGGATCTACGTAGCCTGGGCGCACAAGATCCCCTTCATCGCGCGCATCGAAAAAGGTGACATGTGGCTCTCCCCCGCGGTCATTCTCACCATCGGAGCCCTCATGACCATCGGCAGCCTCTTTTTCTCGCCGGAAACCAAGCACCTCGAGCTCCACGAAGTCGGCTCGCAATACGTCACTCCGGAACTCGAACCCGACCCCCTGCCCGCCGACTGATCCAGCAGAGACTCTGGCATGGCCCGACGGCACGGCTTCAGCCGTGCCGCCTAGGCTCCATCCAGCTCGGGCTTTAGCCCCGGCCTTCCTTTTTTTCCCCGATCCGGGATTTCCACATCCAGCAACCCGGCCTTTTAACACTCTATTAACATTCGGCCTCCCGGCTGGGGTTCATGCTAACTATGGCGACGGCCTCGCCTCGCCAAATTTTGCTTAGAGGCTCATGCAATGTCTTGTTTGCCGGATAGGAATATCTGGATTCCCTCGCGTGTGCCGCAGACCCTACCCTGCTCCGACTGCGGTCGTACCTGCCATTACAACGACCTTCGCACTCCTGATCACTACGAATACACCTGTCCCGACTGTCTCAATACCCGGCTTTATTCACTCGACGAAATCAACGCCATGGAATCGCGCCGCTTTCATAAGCTGCCCAGCGCCGTTTCCAACATCATCTCGATTGCTTCCAACACGGACCGCCCACGCCGGCACCGATAAGCATTAAGCACAAAAAAACGCCCGGACCGTGAAGTCCAGGCGTTCTTGACCGCGTTGCTGTAAAGCTTATTTCGGAACCGTCGTGCTGCCCTGCGGCGAAGTCGTCGAGTTCGGCGTAGCTGCCGGGCTCGTCTCGGTTGTGCTCGACGTTCCATCCGGATTCGTCGTCGTGGTTGATGTCGATCCCGTCGAAGGGCTCACGCCCGTCGTTCCCGGCGTAGTCGTTCCTGCCGCGCCCGTCGTCCCGGTCGTACCCGTGGTGCCCACGTCAGCCGCCGATCCAGTCGTGCTCGCCGAGTTCCCGTTCACCGTGCTCGTCCCGGTGGTTCCGTTCATCCCGGTGCTGCCCGTCGTGCCGCCCGTCTGGTTCATACCCGAGCCTGAGGTGCTGCCCGCCGTTCCCGTGGTCCCCGTCTGGCCGGCCGTTCCGGTACCCATCGTGCCCGTACCCGCGGTGCCGGTCGTGCCCTGTCCGGCAACCCCGGTCGTCCCCGTTCCCGCTGCCGATCCCGTAGTTCCGGCCGCCGATCCGCCAGTTCCCGCCGCGCTTCCTGCACCTGCACCGGCCCCTGCTCCAGCTCCCGCGCCACTCTGCGCGACCGCCATGCCTACGGAGAACAACGCTGTTGTTGCCAGGATCAATAGATTCTTCTTCATGATGTTTGCCCGCTCCTCGGTTGAGCTAGTCTCAAAACCCTTCGCTCTAGGGGATTAAGATGCACCTAACCCCACCCATAACCCCGGAAATCGAGAGCTGCCGACAGTTGCACGGGCGCCCCATCCTAGCTCGCCTTTTTTTGGCGAGATAAGTTGGGTCTATTAAGACGCGCCGCGGGCGCTTCCACTCTTTTGTTTTTTACTTCTAAACTCAACGCCCACGTCACACCCTCACGTGCCCCACAACACATCCACCCCCTTCACAGGTCACAGACACTTCCCTCGCAACCCGATACTCTGTCCGTCTGTGGTTGACCCCATGGGAATTTTGTTCTTTGAAATCTTTGCTGACGCACTTCCCCC
>PLWX01000256.1 GCA_003151155.1 Acidobacteriaceae bacterium | reverse complement strand
TTCAACGGAGTTCCGGGCAATCTCGTTGTGTCCTTGGCGGACGTCTTGTTGGAGACTAATGATGGATACTGCGTCGCTTGCGATGGTATATGCTGTAAACAGTATGGAGATCAAGGAACGACATAGGCCGGGCGAGCCGGTCACGCATCCCGGCATCTATCGAGTACACCACGCCAATCATCGACCATCCCACAAATCCCTGGTCACGACTAGCGTCTTTCCGGCGTGCGAGGTGTGCGGAAGTGCCGTCAGTTATGGGGATGAGCTCGCAATGCCGGCAAAAGTATCGCGATCCACCAAGCGTGACCCGAAGCGCTAGACCTGCTAACGGCCCTCTTTTGTTCGGTGGTGCACTCCCTCTGCGAGAGCACTGGCTGGCCATCCGTCTGGCTTAGCGGTATGCCCGCACCTGGAGCAGTATCCCCAGTTCTGCTTCCCGAGACTATCCCACCAGAGAAGCTTGCCTCCAAAGTCAGGGCGGGGAAAAGCTGGAGTGAGCAATTTTGATCAGAATCTCCACGAGCCTCTTGATAACCCTACTAGGTGCGAGAGTAGAACACTGCTTTCTCTGGGGTCCTTTGAATGAATACAGCTAAAGACCACGCTGTCCAATTAAAGATTCTAGCCGTGGACGATGACGAAGCGGTACGCACCATGCTGGCGGCAGCGCTCGAGGCGAATGACTTCCAGGTCACGAGTGCAGCAGGTGTGGGAGAAGCCCTGCATTTAATCGACACGGAAAAGTTCGATATCTTGCTATGCGATTTACACATGCCGGGCGCAGGCGATGGTTATACGGTAGTCAGCGCGATGCGGCACAAGAATCCAGAAGCGATCACCCTGGTTCTGAGTGGGTACCCGGCATTGAAGGAAGCGATGGCTGCGATACTTTTGCAAGCCGATGAAGTCCTCGTGAAACCCCTGGGCATTTCTGAACTGGTGAGCATCATTCGAGAGAAATCGAAAAATCGAGATCGACGAAAGCAGAACAATACGGAGCGAGTCGCTTCCATTCTAGAGCGCGATACCGATGCGACGATTGTTGAATGGCTGTCACGCGTTGAGGGCGACACCGAGCTTACCCGATTGCGCCTCAGCAGTGAACATCGCACTGGACATCTTCCTAAGCTGCTCGCGGAGCTGGTTCACCGTCTGCGAGTTCCGCGACCCCTGGGGACAAAGCAGGTCTCGCACTGTGCGGTCGAGCACGGCTCGGTTCGGCGCTCCCAAGGCTATACGATACCGATGATCATCGAAGAGTCCCGCATCTTGCAGGTCAGCATATTCCACACGCTGGAAAAGAATTTGAGCAGCGTAGATTTTAGTCTGCTCTTAACCGACGTGATGACGATTGCCGACGAATGTGATTCGCAGCTCAAGCAGACCATCATCAGCTTCACGGAAAGCGCCGCCGTGGAGAATGCGGCCTGAACCGGGCCAACCGGGGACAGTCGTAACGTTTCCGATCCCGTGATCGATGATTCAAACGAACGCTGTTCCGGGTGCTCCATGCCTCGCGGGTTCCGAGACATCGGACTGCGAAGATCGAAATTCAAGCTGGCCTTAGGCTTTGGACCCCAGCTTACAGTGTAACCTCAGCAAAATGTCCGCCGGGCGCCCCATGTCTCGCGGGTTCCGAGACAGGGGATTGCGGAGATCGAAATTCAAGCTAGATCTCGGCTTCATCACCGCGAGGAGATACTGGTTGTCCAGTCCTGCATAGACTCCTTCAATCCAGAACGGACATAATGTCGAGGTCAAGCATGTTGTGACCGCGTTCACATCCCACGTCTCGAAAACGCGAGACGTGGGGCACCCGGCCACGTGACCCAGCGGGTGATTTAAAGGCACACGTAATTCGGGCTTCAGCTTCGCGGTAGCACCCGGCTTCAGCCGGGTGATTGAGCGGCCAAAAAAATTGAGCTTCAGCCCCTGCGGTAAGGCACGGGCCTGTCTAATCCGCTGCGCTGGCGCTCGCAATCTGCTGGGTGTCGGCGCTGGGACCGTAGATACCGGGCACGGCGCCTCCCATGGCGCGGAGATACGCGCTGAGTTGTCCGCGGTGATGCACCGAGTGCTTGAGCGCGAGCGCGATGAAGTGAACCGCCGGAAGCTGAAAGATACCGAACATATCGATGGTGCGGGTGAGCTGTTCGGGCGAAAGTTGGCGGACGCGATCGAGAACCGCGGGCAGGCGTTCGCGATAGCGAGCGACCGCGTCGGTTGGCGTCAGAATGCCGCACGCATCGGAGTCGTCGGGCGGCGGAGTAAAGGCGCCTTCGACAACCCCGTTGAGAAGCCATTCGTCTTCTAGGACGATGTGGCGGAGAAGGCCGAGCCCGGACTTCGACTTTGTGTCGGGCGCGTAGCTGAGTTTGTCGGCAGGCACGGCGGCGAGCACACGTTCCGTGGTGGGTATCTCGTAGGCGTAGTTGTCGCAGAGGAAGTTGGCGATCACCTTGGCTTCTTGTGGATTCATGAGCGGACTCCGTTTCTAGACATGTGCGCACGCATTCTATGACAGGAACCGGCGGGGATTCGAAAAAAGTGGGCTGGGAGGACGGCGTTTGAGAACATCGCGGGGATAGGGGTCCTTCGACTACGTGCACTTCGTGCGCTTCGCTCAGAATGACAGGCGGTAGAGAATGACAGGCGATAAAAAAGCCCTCGCTTGCGCGAGGGCTTTTTGACTGCCTGAACGGCTAGTTCTAGTACATGCCGCCCATACCGCCGCCGCCACCGTGACCGCCGCCCATGGATTCCTTCTTCTCTTCAGGAATCTCGGAGATCAGGGCTTCCGTGGTCAGCATCAGGCCAGCGATGGAGCCGGCATTCTGCAGGGCGGTGCGGGTGACCTTGGTCGGGTCGATGACGCCGGCCTTGACCAGATCAACGTACTCGCCGGTCTGCGCGTTGTAGCCGTAGTGCGGGTCCTTGCTGTCGCGGATCTTGCCGACAACAATCGCGCCTTCTTCGCCGGCGTTGCCGACGATCTGGCGGAGAGGCTCTTCCAGCGCGCGCTTGATGATGTTGGCGCCGATGCCTTCGTCACCCACGAGCTTCAGGGCGTCGACGGCTTCCACGCAACGGACGAGCGCTACGCCGCCACCCGGGACGATGCCTTCTTCCACGGCAGCGCGGGTAGCGTGCATCGCGTCTTCCACGCGAGCCTTCTTTTCCTTCATTTCGGTTTCAGTCGCGGCACCGACCTTGATCACCGCAACGCCGCCGACGAGCTTCGCCAGGCGTTCCTGGAGCTTCTCCTGGTCGTAGTCGCTGGTGGTCTTGTCGATCTGGCTGCGAATTTCCTTCACGCGGCCTTCGATGTCGGTGTGCTTGCCTTTGCCTTCGACGATGGTGGTGTTGTCCTTGTCGATGGTGACCTTCTTGGCGGAGCCGAGATCTTCGAGCTTAACGTTCTCTAGCTTAATGCCAAGGTCTTCGGTGATGGCCTTGCCACCGGTGAGGATGGCGATGTCTTGCAGCATGGCCTTGCGGCGGTCGCCGAAGCCAGGCGCCTTCACGGCAGCGACGTTCAGGGTTCCGCGCAGCTTGTTGACGACCAACGTAGCGAGCGCTTCGCCTTCCACGTCTTCCGCGATGATGANNGCGGTCGAACTGCATACCTTCGACGACTTCGAGCTGGGTCTCCATGGTCTTCGACTCTTCAACGGTGATGACGCCGTCTTTGCCGACCTTCTTCATGGCCTCGGCAATGATCTTGCCGATGGTTTCGTCATTGTTGGCGGAGATGGTGCCGACTTGCGCGATCATCTCGCCGGTGACGGGCTTGCTGAACTTGTCGAGGGCGCCGTTGATGCGGTTGCCTTCAGCGTCGTGCGAACCGCAGATGGCAGTGACGGCCTTGTCGATGCCGCGCTTGAGGGCCATCGGGTTGGAACCGGCGGCGACGTTCTTCACGCCTTCGCGGTAGATGGACTGGGCGAGCACGGTCGCGGTAGTGGTGCCGTCGCCGGCGATGTCGCTGGTCTTGCTGGCGACTTCCTTTACCATCTGCGCGCCCATGTTCTCCATGGTGTCCTTCAACTCAATTTCCTTGGCGACGGTGACGCCGTCCTTGGTAATGAGCGGGGAACCGAATTTTTTGTCGATGACGACGTTGCGGCCCTTGGGGCCGAGGGTGACTTTCACTGCGTCGGCGAGAACGTTTACGCCGCGCAGAATCGACTGACGGGATTCTTCACCGTGTACGATTTGTTTTGCCATTTTTCAGAATCTCCTATCGAACTGTGCAATGCGGGGGCTGAAGCCCCGAAATTCTTGAGTGCTTCCTGGCACGACTGAAGACGTGCCCTGATACAAAGCTTTCCGGCTATGGCATCCTCCAGCGGGTAGGGGTCCTTCGACTCCGCACGCGGCGCGTGCTCCGCTCAGGATGACAGGCGCGAGAAGTTATTTGTCGAGGATGCCGAGGACTTCTTCTTCGCGCATGATCAGCAGCTCTTCGCCGTCGATCTTGATTTCCGTGCCAGCGTACTTGCCGAACAGGACGCGGTTACCGGCCTTGACTTGCAGCGGGGTGACTTCGCCCTTCTCGTTCTGCTTGCCTTTGCCGACGGCGATGACTTCGCCTTCCTGCGGTTTATCTTTTGCGGAATCAGGGATGATAATGCCGCCACGGGTGGTTTCAGCTTCTTCCACGCGACGGATGACGATGCGATCGTACAGAGGTACCAGCTTGGTTGCGACTGCAGTTGGCATGCTTGGGACTCCTTTCGAATATGTGCTTGTTTCAGCGATTGCCTCGGACAAAACCGGGGCTGCATTGAGAGCCGGAGAAAACGTGTTTCCGGAAGAACCACGAGGAGAGTGCGGCAGGAAGCGGAGCTGCTGCTAGCACTCATCACTACTGAGTGCTAATTCTAGGACGACGGGGAAGAGAAGTCAA
Organism: Acidobacteriaceae bacterium; assembly: GCA_003151155.1. Classification (GTDB taxonomy): domain Bacteria; phylum Acidobacteriota; class Terriglobia; order Terriglobales; family Acidobacteriaceae; genus Korobacter. The sequence continues at coordinate 126,161 of PLWX01000256.1, read as the reverse complement.
GCGAGGGGAGATTAAATATGAGTGACATTCACTCAATGTCTCTCGAATGGATCGAGATTAGCTGATTCTAATGGGGATATTGGAATTTTCCAAAGCGTGCTGGGAGTGCTGCCGAAGGGGAGAGTAGGAATCGCCACGGGAGATCGACATCCGCACGACAGGGCGTAAGAGGCGTGCAGGTTGGCGAGCCGGACCGGGGCTGTAAAGAGGTCGAGGTTCTGAGCACAGTCGTTGCAAGCTGCTGAAAATCAGCAACTTGGGATGACTTTACGGGACGAAACGACACCTAGCCTGGCGAACGGGAGTTGCCTCGCCATTCTCTACTCTCGCTGCGGGACCGAACAGCACCGGCCTTGGTTTCGCGACGAGAAATCGTCGGCCCCGAGGTGAAACGGTGAAGGCTCCCGTTGCAAGCAGCAAACTGGTAGGTATCGTCCTTGGATGTGCGGTCGGTTTCCTGATCCATCCTTTCTCAGTTGCAGAAAATCTTAATCATTCCCAAACCGAGGCGCTGTTCTCAGCCGCCCCGGAATCGGGACTGGTGGAGGAGATTGCGGCGCTGCCGGTTCCGGCACCGGTCTTGTTCGCACCGCTGGTGAAAGCTCCGGTTATGCCGGGGCACATCTCGAAGGAGATGCAGAAGCTTGCGCTGAAGTATGACGTGTCGAAGATCGGCGAGCGCGGAGTGGGGAAGGGAATGAACTTTTACTCCATCGATAGAGAGATGGAGATGGGGAAGGAGCTGTCGGACGAAGTGGAGATGTCGGCGCGAATGATGCTGGACCCGGAGATCAACGAATACGTGAACCGGTTGGGGCAGAACCTGGCACGGAATTCGGATGCGAAGACAGTATTCACGATCCGGGTTATTCAGTCGCCGGAGGTAAATGCGTTCGCGCTGCCGGGAGGCTATTTCTACGTGAACACGGGACTAATCCTGGCCGCCGATAGTGAAGCGGAACTGGCAGGAGTGATGGTGCACGAGATCGCGCACGTTGCCGCGCGGCATGCGACGCACAACCTGAGCAAGCGGAACCTGATCGCGCTGTGCACGCTGCCGGCGGTGTTCGTGGCTGGTCCGGTGGGGATGGCGGTGACCGAGGCTTCGGACATGGCGCGGCCACTGACATTTCTTAAATTCTCGCGTGATGCGGAGCGCGAGGCGGACCTGCTTGGAATGGAATATGCGTATGCAACGGGCTACGATCCGGCAGCGATGGTGAGCTTCTTCGAGCGGATGCAAGCGCAGGAGAAGAAGAAAAAGGGATACCTGGCGCGGGCGTTCGATACGCATCCGATGATGGCGGAGCGGGTGAAGCGAGCGCAGGCTGTGATGAGCGCGATGCTTCCGGCAAAAGACGAGTACCGGGTGACGACCAATGAGTTCAACGAAGTGAAGGCCCGATTGGCTGCGCTGGTAGACCAGCATGGCGTGGATGCGCCGGGGAGCCTGCCGACGCTACATAAGAACGTCGGCGCACACGATGAGGGCACGGAGAAGGAAGAAAATCGCCGGCCCACGTTGAAGAGAGCCAGCGATGATGACTAGCGGCGACTCTCTTCCCACCGATGCCGCGGGAGACTGAAGCGAATCGCTCCGGGTTCGCTGCTGCCCTGAACGCGACAGAAGCCACACTTTCTGAGTACGCCGATGGAAGGTGTGAGATCGGGGAAAGTTTCCGCGAGCACACGTTGCACTGTGGGATCGGCAAAGGCGAAACAAAGCAGCCCCCCGACAGCTTCGCTGGCGTAGCCGCGGTGCTGAAATTCCGGAGCGATCGAGTAGCCGATCTCAACCGCGCCGCGAACTGGGGCGCCTTTGAAACCGCAATTGCCGATCAACTGCAATGGCTTCGTCTTCAGGGTGATGTACCACATGCCCCAGCGACTTCCACCGTGCTTATGGAGGTAGCCGAGCATCCAGCGCTGCGAGGCTTCATCGTTGAGCGGAGGCGGCCATGCTTCGGGCAGCCGAAGTTTTAGAAACTTCGCAAGGTGGCCCGGACTCTCAATCTCGGCTTCCATGCTCTTCACGGAAGCGGGGATGAGCCTGAGTCGTTCGGTCTTGATTTCTGTACATACCTGCATGCGGAGATCTCCAGAAACGCCAAGGCGTTCGGATGTGCGATCCGAAAAGGATGGGAAGCAGGCACACAAATGCCCGCTCCAACGGAGCGAGGCAGGCTAGACAGGTTCGGCGAAGCTGAACAGAGGCGACTCGAGAACGAAGATTAGGAACGGCCAAGCATAGCCGCGAAATACTAGTTAGGGAATAGAAATGTAAAGCGGAAGCCAAGTTTAAGCGGCTAGCGTTACAATAAACGGGTCCTATGAAGAAGCTAACCATCCTCGTGTTCACGCTGCTTCTGCCGCTATCGTTGGCGTTTGCCGACAAGAAGAATGAGCCGCAAGGGGCTACGGATGTGCAGTTCCAGGTGCTGAAAGCAGACAATGGGAAGCCGGTGCGCAACGCGGCGGTCATCCTGCATCCGGTGGGCAAGGATGGGCGCCAGTCGCGAGGCGGCGAGGAATTGAAGACGGATGGCGAGGGGAATACGAAACTGACGATTCCCTATGGGAAAGTTCGCATCCAGGTAATCGCACCGGGGTTCCAGACCTACGGCGAGGACATCGATTTCAATGAGCCGACGAAGACAGTCGTGATCAAGTTGAACCGGCCGGGCGAGCAGTACTCCATCTACAAATAAATATCCGCGACCTTCGCGTCACGCGGCAGCATCTCAAAGGCTCATGCCTGCGCAGGACGATGTACTGATCATTGGAGCCGGTGTTGCCGGACTGGCGGCAGCGGCGGAGTTGCACGAGGCTGGAATCCGCGTACGTCTGCTCGAGGCGCGCGACCGCATCGGGGGGCGGGCCTGGTCGATCGACGCCGAAGGCCTCGAGCAAGCGATTGAACTCGGGGCCGAGTTCATCCACGGCATGCCTCCCGAATTATTTTCCATCGCACAAGCAGCACATCTTGATCCCATTGAGCTGGGCGGAGAAAACTTTGCTTCCGATGGGAAGTCCGTAAAGCGCTTCGATTTCTTTCAGAAGAGCGAGTCGGTGCTGAATGAACTGGATGGCCGCGGGCCGGATCGGCCGTTCATGGAATTTGTTCACGAACACGTGAAGAAAGATCCGGAGAAACTGCAATGGGCGACGCGCTACGTGCGAGGCTTTCATGCCGCCGATCCGGAGCTAATCAGCGTGCATGCGATGGTGCGAGAGTCGAGGGCAGAAGGGAAGATTGAAGGAGATCGGCAGTTTCGGCCTGCGCATGGGTATCGGACGTTGGTGGAGTGGTATCAGCGGCGGCTGGCGGGAGTAGCGATTGACCTGAATTCGAGGGTTCGAAGCATTCAGTGGAGTCGATCGGGTGTTGAGGTTCTGTCGTTCGGAGCGCGGAGCGGCAGACTGTACCGGCAAGCGAAGAAATTGCTGGTGACGCTGCCACTGGGCGTGCTCCAAGCGGATGTTTCCGAAAACGATGCGGTGGAGTTTGTCCCGGATCTGCCGCAGAAGCGGAAGGCGGCTTCTCGGCTGGCGATGGGCAGGGTGCTGCGGATCACCTTGCACTTTCGCGAAAGGTTTTGGGCCATCCCGAAACCAGGAATGCCGAGTCTCACGCAGATGCGTTTTCTAATGGCGGATGACGAGTATTTTCCGACATGGTGGTCGGTCTATCCAGTCGAGGCCCCGCTGCTCGTAGGATGGGCTCCGGATATTTACGCTGACAAGTTACGCGGGAAGACGCACGACCAAGTGGTTGCACAGGCGCGAGCGTCTCTAGAACATGCGTTGCCGCAATATGCGCGAGAGATTCGCGAGAGACTGGTCGCCGGATATTTCCACGATTGGCAGGAGGATCCGTTTTCGCGGGGAGCCTACAGTTACGTGAAGGTTGGCGGTCTCGGGGCGCAGGAGGCGTTGGGCGCGCCAGTGGAGAACACGTTATTTTTCGCGGGTGAGGCGACGGAGGCGGAAGGACATCATGCAACGGTGCATGGGGCAATCGCGACGGGATTGCGTGCGGCGCGGGAGATATTGGCTGTCGTCGGCTGAAAGGGGCCTCCTCGGGTTTCACCCTCGTCGGGCTCGGATCGTTGCGGTGATGTTGTCCCAGCGATGAATCGCTGGGCTTGAGAGGCGAGACGGGCTTCGCGCTGGGGTCACGGAGACCTGTAAGGAGTGATCGAACGAAAAGGGAAACGGAAAGGTTGATCTCTGATGATGCCGAGGACATAAATCCGGGGCCACTGTTTTGCCGTAGCTGCGCGCCTGGGAGTTGAGAACGGGTCGGTTGATCAACTCCGATCGGACTGAGTGCTGACAAACAGCATCGACGCCCACCCTCCCCCGCGGGGAAGGGTGGGGCACCCACGATCTTCTTCGCTACTGCTTTTTTGGTTCGACGTAGACGGCGGTGCCGTACGCCAGGACTTCCGTGACGCCTTGCATAATCTCTGTCGCATCGTAGCGAGCGCCAATGACGGCGTTGGCGCCGAGTGCTCCAGCGTGCTGGATCATCAGGTCAAATGCTTCGTTGCGCGTTCTTTCGCAGAGCTCGGTCAAGATGGTGATGTTGCCGCCGACGATGGTCTGCAGGCTGGCACCGATGCTGCCGAGGATGGAACGCGAACGGACGACGATGCCGCGAACGATACCGAGGTTTTTGACGATGGTGAATTCGTCGAGTTCAAAAGCGGTGGTGACCATGTTGTGCGCGACAACGCCACGCGGAGGGGCTGCAGTAGCCATGTTTCAGTTCTCCTTAAGAGGACGAATGAGCGCAGTGTACTGCAGGCCGCGGGCAAAAGCAGCAGCCGCACGCAATATTGCCGTTCAGTAATTTATTACCGCATCTGAAAAAACATGAAACATAGGGCCATCTTGCTGATGCTTTTGACGTCTGGATTGTTGACGGGATGTTCGCAGAGCGGGGAGTCGGGCAGCGACAACGCGAAGCATTATCGCAATCCAAACGAAGGGAAAAAAGCGGATGATACGCAAACCACCAAGCACCAGCCGGGAATGTCGCCGAATGACAGCAAAGCGCAAGATCAGAAGAGTGGATCGAACAATCCTCCGCCGAGATAAAGAAATTGGCGGTTATCGTGCGGCGACCGCCTTCGCGGAGGCAACTGCCTGGACGAGGGCCGTCTGCAGCTTCGCGACATGCTCTTCGGTGGTGAGGTAGCTGATGATCATCATGCGCAGCACGCTGCGTCCGTTGACGTAGGTCTGCGAGATCCAGCGTTGCCCGTCGCGCGTCACTTCCTCCACCAGACGCGCGTGGGCGGCTGCGAGTTCTTCTTCCGGTATGTCGCGCAGTCGGAAATTGAGAATCGGCAGCACTTGCGGAGCCGCCATCTCGAAATGCTCCGAACGCTCGAACCAGGCAGCGGCTTTCTTTGCGAGACCGAGTTGGCGGTCGATCAATTCCTCGTAGGCCGCGCCCATGGACGCGCAGCGTGAGGTAGAACTTCAGAGAATTCATGCGACGTGACCACTGCGTGCTGACCTTGAAATTGTCAGTAAGGGCAGCGCCCGCAATCTTCGGCATGTACGGTGTAGAGATTTCGAACGCATCGCGCAAGGTTTGCGGATGGCGGGTCAACACCACCCCAGCGGCGAAGGGCATGGCCAGCCATTTGTGCGGATCGATGGTGACGGAGTCGGTGCGCTCGATGCCGGCGACTAAAGCACGATGCTTGTCGCTAAAAATGGCGGCAGCTCCGTAGGCGCCGTCGAGGTGCAACCAGAGCCTGTGCTTATCGCAAATGTCAGCAAGCGCCACGATGTCGTCGATGGCGCCGGAGTTCGTCGTTCCTGCGGTGGCGACGACGCAGAAGGGGCGATGACCCGCAGATCGATCGGCGTGAATCTGTTGTTCCAGCAGCCACGGATCGAGTTGCACGCGTTCGTTGATCGGAATGCGCCTGAGTGCTTTGCGACCAAGGCCGAGAAGACCGACGGACTTGTCGAGGGAATGGTGCGCTTCGCCGGAGGCGTAGACGACCGGTTGCGCGCCGATCGACGCGACGCCGTTGTCGATCGAGGAAGGGAAGTATTTTGCCAGCGCCAACGCTAAGGCAGAAAAGTTGGCCTCGTTTCCGCCGCTGGTGAAAGTGCCATCGAAGGGAACGTTCCAGCCGACACGTTCGCCGATCCAGCGCACGGTTTCATTTTCGATCTTCGAAGCCAGTTGCGAGCGCGCCATCGATGCAAGCTGCGGATTCAATGCGGCGACGAGGGCTTCGGCCATCACCGCCATGTAGGTAGGCGTGGGATTCATCAATCCGAAGTAGTTGGCGGCGGGAACGTGGAAGCCTTGTTCGACGAGATCGCGGCAGAGATCGTCGAGAACACGCCCAGCGTCGTCGCCAAGTTCTGGCATGCTCGCCGTCAACGGGCCGAAGGTGCGTGCCTCAGACGGCAGTTGCAGCTTGCGGTCGGGCAGCGACTCGAAGAAATCGTTGATGCGATCGATCAGCTTGTAGCCGAGTTGTTGGCGCGTCTTGCGGTCGAGCTCGAAACCCATGCCGTAATCCTTCCGAGACTTAGATCGACTTGGCGCGCTCCCGATCCAAAATTTTCCGCTTACGTTCCACGCCCCAGCGATATCCCGAGATGTCTCCCGAGGCGGCAACTACGCGGTGACAGGGAATTGCAATCGCGACACGATTCGACGCGCAGGCGCGGGCCACGGCGCGAGTGCTATTCGGACTGCCGAGTTTGGCGGCGAGGCCGCTGTAAGTGAGAGTTTCGCCCGGCTTCGTTTCCCGTAGCAGCTGCCAGACCTTTGCTTGAAATGCGGTGGCATGAATATCGATGGGGATCGATGTCAGGAATTCGTTGCCGGCGACGTTATCGGAGATAGCGTCCAGGTAGGCGGCGACCTTCTGATCGTTGCGCACGATTTCCGCGGCGTGAAACTCTTCGCGGAAAGCGGCCTCGAGTTTCGCAGAATCGTCGCCGAGACTGATGGTGCAAACCCCGCGGTCGTCGCGGCGAGAACATGACCGAGCGAGGTCTTGCGCAGGCCAAAGTGGATCGTCGCGCCACGGCCGCCTTTGCCGTAGCTCGCGGGCGTCATGCCGAGAACGGCATCGGACTTTTCATAGAGGCGGCTGCTCGAACCGAATCCAGCTTCGTACATCGAACCGGTTACGTCTCCAGAGGCTTTGATTTTCTTTTTGAAGTCGTCGAGTTTCGCGCTGGCGAGATACTCGCGCACCGTCACACCCAGAACGCTGCGAAAGATGTCATTCATGCGACGAAGCGGAATGCCTTCGTGCTGCGCAATTTCTTCGGGGCCGAAGTTCTTGTATTCGTCGGCGAGTTCGCGGCAGATCCGAGCGACGTGGCTCGCGCGGGACTCGGTCTTCGGAGCACAGCGCCGGCAAGCGCGATAGCCCTTTTCCTCGGCATCTTTCGGGTTCGCGAAAAACTCTACTTGATCGCGGCCCGGACGCTTGCTCGGGCAGGTCGGGCGACAGTAGATATGCGTGCTGCGGACGGCATAAACGAAGCGGCCGTCAGCGGCAGCGTCACGCGTCAGCACCTTTTCCCACATGCTTTCGGTACTCATCTCGTTCACCTCGAGTTGTAGAGTACGGGGCTTCATGGGCGGCGGCTATCCGGGAAGTGCGGGCAAATTATTGTACGAAACCTCGGGAACGGCTGCCGGCCCGTGAGTGTCCGAAAATGGTCAGCTAGTTCCGTTGGCGGCCAACGGCGGGTCGCGATCGCCAGCAGAGTTCAATATTTTCATCGCGGGAACCAATTGCAGGTTGGAAGCGTAATTGCCAGTAACCCTCCGAGGGGATCGGTCTGCCCATGCACGATGTTCGCATTGCTCTTCGCCAGTTCCTCAAGTCGCCCGGCTTTGTGTTCACGGTGGTGCTCACCATCGCACTCGGGATCGGGGCGAACACCGCGATCTTCAGCCTGGTCCATGCAGTGCTGTTGAAGTCGCTGCCGGTAGTCGATCCGAAGACGCTCTACCGGGTTGGCGACCGCGACGATTGTTGCGTCAATGGCGGCTTCGAGAACGACGATGGGGACTTTGACCTTTTCTCGTACGAACTGTACCGGCACTTCCGCGACAACACGCCGGAGTTTGAACAACTGGCGGCCATGGAGTCCGGCGCGGACGAGAAGTCGGTGCGACGCGGTTCGCAACCGGCGCGGGCGGAGCGCACGGAATATGTCTCCGGCAATTACTTCACCACCTTCGGCATTGGCCCTTACGCCGGACGCGTGATGACACAGGCGGATGATGCGCCAGGCGCAGCGCCGGCGGTGGTGATGAGCTACCAGGCTTGGCAGTCGGACTACGCAGGAGATCCCGCGATCGTTGGTTCGACGCTGTTCGTGCAGGGCCAACCGGTTACGGTTATCGGGATTGCGCCGCCGGGATTTTTTGGCGACAGGCTGCGCAGTAATCCACCAGCGCTGTGGATACCGCTGGCGTCGGAACCGCTGATTGAAGGCAAGAATGCCCTGCTGCACGTGGAGGACAGCAACTGGTTGTACGTGATCGGACGCGTGAAGCCTGTAGTGAGCATCGGATCGCTGCAGGCGAAGCTGTCAAACAGCTTGCGAGTATGGCTTTCGCTGCGCGAAGAGTACACGAGGAACGGCGGATCGACGATTATTCCGAAGCAGCATGTGGTGATGATTCCAGCGGGGGGCGGCATCCAGAATTTGCAGCAGGAGGCAGGCAAGGGGCTCTATCTGCTGATGGCGATCTCCGCGCTGGTATTGCTGGTGGCGTGCGCGAACGTGGCCAACCTTCTGCTGGCACGGGGAGCAACCCGCAAGGCAGAGACTTCGATCCGAATCGCGCTGGGAGCGGCGCGGCAGCGGCTGATTCGCGGAATGCTGATTGAGAGCGTATTACTGTCCTGTTTTGGCGGCCTGGCGGGACTGGCCGTGGCCTACGCTGGAACGAAGACGATTCTCTCGCTGGCGTTTCCCGAGTCGCCACAGCTCCCGATTCATGCGACGCCGTCGCTGCCGGTGCTGGGATTCGCGTTCCTGCTCTCGCTGATTACCGGCATCCTTTTTGGGATCGTGCCGGCATGGATCAGCTCGCATTCCGATCCAGCGGAGGCACTGCGCGGGGTGAACCGCTCGACGCGCGATCATGCATCGCTGCCGCAGAAGTCGCTCATCGTTTTCCAGGCAGCACTGTCGCTGGCGTTGCTGGTGAGCGCGGGGATGCTGACTAAGAGCTTGCGAAACCTGCAGCACCAGGACTTCGGGCTGCAAACCGACAACCGTTATGTGGTGCACATCGACCCAGCGGGCGCTGGTTATACTCCGGCGAAGTTGCCGGTACTCTACCAACAGCTCGAGCAGCGCTTTGAAACAGTGCCGGGAGTGGAGGGCGTAGGGCTTGCGTTGTATAGCACCCTCGAGGGCAACAACTGGGGCGAGAGCATACGGGTGGAAGGCCGGCCGGATCCGGCTCCATCCGAGAACAACGGTTCGTCGTGGGACAGGGTGAATACACAGTTTTTCCGTACCATGGGGCAGCCGATGATTCGCGGTCGCGGGTTAAGCGAGACCGACACGGCAACCTCCCAGTTGGTAGCCGTGGTCAACGAGACGTTCGTGAAGAAGTTCTTTCCGAAAGAAGATCCAATCGGGAAGCACTTTGGGATTTTCGACCGGAAATACGCCGGGGCATTCGAAATTGTGGGGATTGTGAAGGATGCAAAGTACTCGGACCCGCACCAGAAGATGAGGCCCATGTATTTTCGTCCGCTGACACAGGAGCTGAAGGTCGACGAGCCGAACGCGATCATGGCCGAAGGGCGCTCTCTGTTCATCAATTCGGTCACGCTGCACTTCCGCCAGCAGCCGACGAACATAGATTCACTTGTACGGAGCACGCTCGCGGACATCGACCCAAACATTACGGTCAACAATATGCATTCTCTGGAATACCAGATTGGCGACAACCTGACCCAGGAGCGGCTGATCGCGCGGTTGACGATGCTGTTTGGAGCACTGGCGCTGGTGCTGGCGTCGGTAGGACTTTACGGGATTACGTCCTACGCGGTGACGCGACGGACGGGCGAGATTGGCCTCCGTATGGCGCTGGGCGCGGATCGCAGCAACGTGGTGCGATTGGTGTTGCGCGGGGTGTTTGCGCGGGTGGCACTCGGTCTCGCGCTGGGAATTCCGATTACCCTGGCCGGCGGACACTACATGGCCGACCAACTGTACAACGTGCGCGCGTACGACCCATGGAGCATGGCAGGCGGGATTGTGGTGCTCTCGCTGGCGGCCGCGCTGGCAGGGTTCATCCCGGCACGACGCGCTGCCAGCATCGAGCCGATGCAAGCCTTGCGAATCGAGTAAAAGATATTTGAGACGATTCGTTATTCGTGATTCCCCACGGGTCCTTCATCGGCTTCCGGCCGCAGCAGTGGGAACAGAATCACGTCGCGGATCGACTTCGAATTGGTCAGCAACATCACGGTGCGGTCGATGCCGATGCCCATGCCTCCCGTCGGCGGCATTCCATACGACAACGCGCGGACGTAGTCTTCGTCCATCTGATGAGCCTCTTCGTCGCCGCGAGCACGCTCGGCCAACTGCATTTCAAAGCGCTTGCGCTGCTCGATGGGGTCGTTAAGTTCGCTGAAGGCATTGCCGATCTCCATGCCGGCGCAGAAGACCTCGAAGCGCTCTACCCACTCGGGATCCTCGCGGTGATTCTTCGACAGCGGAGAAATTTCGACGGGGAAGTCGTAAAGGATCGTCGGCTGGATGAGATGTTCCTCCGCGAGCGCCTCGAACATTGCAGCGATCGTCACCCCTTTCGGTGCGTTCGACTGGAAGGGCATCAGCTCGAGTTCGCTGAGATGCTTGCCCATTGCGTTTACTTTTTCCAAGTTGGAGAAATCTTCGAAAGCAGGCTTGGGTCCGGCGTTTTCCGGCCAGTACTTGAGGATGGCATCGCGCATCGAGATGCGCTCGAATTTGCCGAAATCGAGGGCGTGATCGCCGAATTGAACTGTCGTGCCGCCGGTGACTTCCATCGCGAGCTCGCGGTAGAGATCCTCGGTGAGGGTCATGAGATCGAAGTAATCCGCATACGCCCAGTAAAACTCGAGCATGGTGAACTCGGGGTTGTGGCGGGTGCTGATGCCTTCGTTGCGGAAGTTGCGATTGATCTCGTAGACGCGATCGATGCCTCCGACAATGAGGCGCTTGAGATAGAGCTCGGGCGCGATGCGCAAGTAGAGATCCATGTCGAGCGTGTTGTGATGAGTGGTGAACGGACGGGCGGCGGCGCCTCCGTAAAGACGCTGGAGCATAGGGGTTTCGACTTCGACGAAGCCACGCTGATCGAAGAAGCGGCGCATCACCTGGAGAATCTTGGCGCGCTTGATGAAGACCTCGCGAACGTCGGGGTCCATGTTCATGTCGACGTAGCGGCGGCGGTAGCGCAGCTCGACATCCGTCAGCCCGTGCCATTTCTCAGGGAGAGGGAGCAGGTCCTTCGCTAAGAACGTGATCTCTTCGACATGAACGCTCAACTCGCCGGTGCGGGTGCGGAAGAGATAGCCGCGGGCGCCGATGAAGTCGCCGATATCGAGTAGCTTGTAGAGCGCGAAGCCTTTTTCGCCCACGTTGTCGAGGCGCACGTAAAGCTGCAGGCGTTTGCCGTTCTGCTGAATATGCGCGAAGCCGGCTTTGCCCTGGCCGCGAATCGACATGAGGCGGCCGGTAACGCGAACGTCAATGTGGTGGGCCTCAAGTTCCTCGGCGGTCTTCGGCGTAAATTCGTCGAGGATCTGCGGGACGGTGTGCGTGCTCTCGTACTTATAAGGGTAGGTCTTCTGGTCGAGAGCTTCGATCTGCTTGAGCTTCTCGAGCCGCAGCTCGTAAATATTCTCGTCTAATCCCACTGGGCTTCCTTCAAGATTGCGGGCCCGAACGTGACGGGCGTCACAGCGCGTTGGTAGTGAACCAGTGATTATAAATAGGACTCGGCGTTGGTGCCGGCCGTGTTGACGGCCCACTCTCCCTGTGGGAAGGGCGGGGCACCCAGACAGTTGGAGACTTCATGCCGCAAAATTACGTTCCTATTTTTATCTTCCTCGCGGTGGCGTTCGCGATCGGCGCAGGAACGCTGATGCTATTCAAGCTGGTGCGCCCGGCGAAACCCAGCAAGGTCAAGCTGATGCCGTATGAGTGCGGCATCGATCCGTTCGACTCCTCGCGGCAGCGCTACACCATCCGCTTTTATATCGTCGCGATCCTGTTCGTGGTGTTCGATGTCGAAACCATATTCCTTTTCCCCTGGGCGGTGCAGTTCAAGGCGCTGGGCGTGTTTGGACTGGTCGAGATGATGCTGTTCCTCGGCATCCTCATCGCCGGGTATGTATGGGTTTGGAAAAAGGGCGCGCTGGAATGGATCTAGCCCTTCCTGAAATTCCAATGAGCGGCTTTGGCCGCTTTTCTTTTTGCGTTGCAAACTGCAATACCCGGATTCACCGAGCGGGGAGTTTTTCTGCTCTCACAGTGCGAATGCCTCGATCGGGAGAGGCGCATGGAAAGCGGGGATTTCGGAACGTTGTGATACTCGTCACACCTCCGCGTGACCCGCGTCGCTTCAGTGCACCCCATGCGGTTGATACAAAAGGATGTCCCGAACTAGCCCCGATCCGATCGGTAGCAGAAAAGGCACAGAACTGATGCCAGACGAGAAATCTGAACTGGACAAAGAGACAAAACCAGTAGCTCCAGCCGCCAAGCCGGCGGATGCGGCGGCGCCGGCAAAACCGGTAGTGGCTGCGGCGGCCAAGCCGGCCGCCCCTCCGGCGCCTCCGAAGCCGGCACCCATCGCGTGGGAGAGCGAGCTGGTGACGGCCCTGCAGCGGCAGTACGGCTCGGGCATCCGCGAAGCCGCGATCTACCTGAAAGACAAGTACCTGGTGGTAGACAAATCGATCGTCTTCGATGTGTTGACCCACATGCGCGACGAGCGGCAGTTCGATTACTGCGTGGACGTGACCGCGGTGCACTGGCCGAAGCGCGAAGAGCAGTTCGACGTGGTGTACATCCTCTACTCCTTCGCCAAGAACGAGCGGGTACGGGTGGAGACCACGATCAAGGACGGCGAAAAAGTTCGCAGCGTCTTTAGCCTGTGGCCGACCACCGATTGGCTGGAGCGGGAAGTGTTCGACATGTTTGGGATCGAGTTCAGCGAGCATCCGGGACTGAAGCGGATCTTGTTACCCGAAGGATGGACCGGATTCCCGCTGCGCAAAGATTACGGCATCCGCCAGCAGGACCAGGCGTGGGTGAAGGCCAACATCGGAATCGAGAGCGGACAATGAGCCCATCGGCGGAGTACAAGACCCTCGATTTGCACGACCAGACGTTCCTCGATTCGAACGAGATGGTCCTGAACATGGGCCCGCAGCATCCGTCGACACACGGGGTGTTGCGGGTGATCCTCAAACTCGACGGCGAAAAGGTCCTGGGCACGGAATGTGTCATCGGCTACCTCCACCGCGGGGTCGAGAAGATCGCAGAAAACCGGACGTACGTTCAGTTCAATCCGTACGTCGATCGTATGGATTATGTTGCGGCGGTCAGCAATGGACTTGGGTATTGCGAGGCAGTTGAGAAGCTGATCGATGTGCAGGCGCCGCCGCGAGCACAATTCCTGCGGGTCATCCTGACGGAACTGAACCGGCTGGCAAGTCACCAGGTATGGCTGGGCACGCATGCGCTCGATATCGGCGCGATTACACCGCTGTTCTATACCTTCCGCGATCGCGAAGAAGTGCTGAAGATTTTCGAAAAATACTGCGGCGCGCGGCTTACGACCCACGCCTTCCGCATTGGCGGCTGCATTTACGAGGCGTACGACGGCTTCGAAAAAGACGTAATCAAGTACTGCGATTTTGTCGGGCCGAAGATCGATGAGTATGAATCTCTGCTGACCGGGAACCGCATCTGGGTGCAGCGCACCAAGGGCGTGGGCATCCTGAACGCCGCGGATTGCAAGGCACTCGGCGTGACGGGGCCGGTGCTACGAGCGGCGGGTGTGAAGTGGGATTTGCGAAAAGCGCAGCCCTACGCAGCTTACGACCAGGTGGAATTCGACATTCCGACCGCCGAGAATGGCGACACGTTCGACCGGTATATGGTGCGTATCGCTGAGATGCGCCAGTCGGTGCGGATTTTGCGGCAGGCGGTAGAAAAGCTGCCGGCCGGTCCGACGATGGCGAAAGTTCCCAAAGTCCTGAAGCCGCCGGTCGGACGAATCTACCACTCGATCGAAGCGCCCAAGGGCGAACTCGGATATTTCATCGTCAGCGATGGCTCTACGCAGCCCTATCGCGTGCGGGTGCGGCCACCGAGTTTCGTGAACCTGCAGGCGCTCGACAAGATGGTGCGTGGGGCGCTTATCGCCGATGTCGTGGCCGTGATAGGCACGCTCGACATCGTGCTCGGTGAGGTGGACCGGTGATCTCTCACTTTTTAAAGTTTCTCTCGTTTCAAGGTACGCCGGGCGAATACGGCAGCGCGCTGTGGGCGACGATCTATATCCTGGTGATCTTCGGGGTGGCGTCGGTCGCGGTAATGCTGATGACCTACCTGGAACGAAAAGTTCTGGCGCACATGCAGATTCGCCTCGGACCCATGCGCGTAGGTCCGCACGGCCTGCTGCAGCCGATCGCCGATGCGTTGAAGTTGCTGATCAAAGAAGACATCGTTCCGGACGGCGCGGACAAGTTCTTGTTCTGGATGGCGCCGGTCGCGGTGATGATGACGGCATTCACCGGATACCTGGTGATCCCGTTCGGACGGCAGCACGCAGTGACGAATATGAACATCGGCGTGCTGTTCATGCTCGGCATTTCTTCGCTCGGAGTTCTCGCGGTAGTGATGGCCGGATGGTCGTCGAATTCGAAATACTCGCTGATGGGCGGATTGCGTTCAGCGGCGCAGATGGTGAGCTACGAAGTTGCGATGGGCTTGGCGGTGGTCAGCGTGCTGATGATGACGTCGCTCGCGACCGGCACAGGCACGATGAGCATGATCGGCATCGTGGAATCGCAACAGCAGCAGGGAAGCTGGTTCATCTTTAAGTTTTTCCCGGTGGGATTGATTGCGTTCGCAATCTTCGCGATCGCGATGGTGGCAGAGACGAATCGCGCGCCCTTTGATCTACCTGAAGCAGAAAGCGAATTGACCGCCGGCTTTCATACCGAATACAGCGGTTTCCGCTGGTCGCTGTTCTTCCTCGGCGAATATGTCGCGATGATTGGCGTTTCGTCGATCGCCGTAACGCTCTGGCTTGGCGGTTGGCTGCGTCCGTTTCCGAACGCGCTCGCCGGCGCAACCTGGGACACGGCGTTCTCGCTGGCGCCGGGATTGTTGTTCTTCCTGCTGGCGGCGATGTGCTTCATCGGCGTGGTGCGGATGCCACGCACGCCGACGTTCAAAGTGCAAACCATCGGCCTTGGTGTGTTCGGCTTATTGCTGGGGATGCTCGGCGCAGGGCTGCTGGTTCCGGCGGTGCGAGTGCGCGTGCAAGACATCTTCTGGTTCGCGGCGAAGGTCGGCATATTTATGTATCTCTATATCTGGTATCGCGGAACCTTCCCGCGGTATCGCTTCGACCAGTTGATGAAGATCGGCTGGAAGGTGCTGCTGCCGGCTTCGCTCGCCGTGCTGATTGCGACTGCGCTGGTCGGCGTGCGACATGAACTCGTCGCAGGATTGATGGGGTTTGCGCGATGAGTATTGCTCCTCTACTTCGCAAAGTTTTTCTGCTTGACCTGCTTAAAGGACTGTCGATCACCTTCAAGTACCAGACACCGAAGGAGACGCAGACCGAGCAGTATCCGCAGGAACGGCCGCAGATTGCGGATCGTTTCCGCGGGCAGCCGCTGATGAAACTCGATCCGGTGACCGGCGATTCGCTGTGCATCGGTTGCAACCTGTGTGCGCTGGCCTGCCCGGAAAACCTCATCACGATGAAGAGCGAGCGCGATCCGGTCACCAAGAAAAAGGTGATGACCACCTACGTTTACGACCTGAGCCGTTGCATGTTTTGCGGGCTTTGCGAAGAAGCGTGCCCGACCGAGTCACTGAAGCTGGGGCAGGGATACGAGATGGCGCTGTATAGCCGCGAGGGCATGGTGCTCGACCGGCAGGTGCTTGAACATCGCACAGATCCGGAGCCGTACGACAAATGACACCCGTAGCCACTCCGTTTTTCTTTTACTTCCTCGCAGCGCTCAGCGTTGGTAGCGCATTGGGCGTGATCCTGCGCAAGAACGCCGTTCACTCAGCGATCTTTTTGATCTTCACGCTGCTGGCGCAGGCCGGGCTGTACCTGATGCTGTACGCCCCGTTTGTTGCAGGCGTTCAGATCATTTTGTACGCGGGCGGAATCATGGTGCTCTTCCTCTTCGTGATCATGCTGGTGAACCTGGAGCGGTCGCTGCAAGAAGAGCAATTCAACAAGCAATGGATCGTCGGGACGCTGGTCGCGGTTCTGTTTGGGGCGCTGGTGCTGCTGGTTTACAAACATGGCGCTGCGAGTTTCCCAACCACGCTGGCGGCGCTCCCGGAATCGAGCAACACCCAGGACGTGGGCGTGATGTTGTACCGGAATTACATGCTGCCGTTTGAGATCGCGTCGCTGCTGCTGCTGGTGGCGATCGTGGGCGCGGTAGTGATGGCAAAGAAGAGGATCTGACCATGGCGGAAATCGGCACCATGCACTACCTGGTTGTGGCGGCGATGCTCTTCATCCTCGGCGTTGTGGGCGTGGTGACGCGGCGCAATGTAGTCGTCATTTTGATGTCGATCGAACTGATCCTGAATGCCGTGAACCTGAACCTGATTGCGTTTTCGCGATTGCATGGGCTTCACGGGCAGATCTTTTCGATTTTTGTGATTGTGGATGCGGCGGCCGAAGCGGCCGTGGGACTGGGCATCGTAATCGCGTTCTTCCGGAATAAAGAAACGGTGAACGTGGATGAAGTGGATCTCTTGAAGTGGTAAGCCCGGCTTAGCCGGGAGTGAGAACAAAATGTTCTTCCTGGAACACATCTGGTTGATACCGCTGTTTCCCGCACTCGGCGCGGCGTGCATGTTCTTCTTCGGAAGAAAGCTCGACGACGCGCACGATAAGAAGTGGGTGAATGGCATTTGCGTGGGCGTGGTGGTGCTGGCGTTCCTGTGGACGTGCGGCTCTGTATATCAGTACACGCAGTACGCGGCGGTGGAGCACGGCAAGCCGTTCGAGAAAGTCATGTATACCTGGCTGGGCTCGAACACCGGGCTCACGACCTACCACACCGCTTCGGGCGCGCCGGCGGAGTTTAAAGCTGAGGCTGGATTCCTCCTCGACCCGCTATCGTCGATCTGGTTGCTGTTCGTGACCGGCGTTGGCATGCTGATCCACATTTATTCGACCGGCTACATGAAGCACGACGGTGGGTATTACCGCTTCTTCGGCTATCTCAACCTGTTCATGTTCTCGATGCTGACTCTCATTCTCGGGAACAACCTGGCGATGATGTTTGTGGGCTGGGAAGGCGTCGGATTGTGCTCTTACCTGCTGATTGGCTTCTACTTCCACAAGAAGTCAGCGAGCACAGCGGCCAACAAGGCATTCATTACGAACCGGGTGGGCGATGCGGGCGTGCTGGTGGGGATGTTCACCATCGCGTGGTATTTCGGGTCGATCAACTTCATGAAGGTGACGGAGATCGCGCGCAGCGGTGTCTTCCACACCGGCGATTACTGGATTACGTTCGCCACGATTGCACTCTTCATCGGGGCTTGTGGTAAGAGCGCACAGCTTCCTTTATATGTATGGCTGCCGGATGCGATGGAAGGCCCAACCCCGGTGAGCGCGTTGATCCACGCGGCGACGATGGTAACCGCGGGCGTGTACATGGTGGCGCGTACGAATGCGCTGTACACCCTGGCGCCCACGTCGATGAAAGTAGTGGCGATTGTCGGCGCGTTGACGGCGATCTTCGCGGCCTCGATCGGGCTGGTGCAGAACGATATCAAGCGCGTGCTGGCGTATTCGACAGTCTCGCAGCTTGGCTACATGTTCCTCGCGTTAGGGCTCGGTGCATTTACCGCTGGTGTGTTCCACGTATTCACCCATGCGTTCTTCAAGGCCCTCTTGTTCCTGGGATCGGGTTCGGTGATCCACGCCATGAGCGGCGAGCAGGATATGCGCTTCATGGGCGCGCTACGTAAGAAGATTCCGGTCACCTTCCGCACAATGTTCATCGGTACGCTGGCGATTGCCGGAATTCCGCCGCTGGCGGGCTTCTTCTCCAAAGACGAGATTCTCTGGCAGGCATGGTCGAGTCATGACGGGGCGTTCCGCGCACTGTGGATGATCGGATTCGCGACGGCTCTGATGACGTCGTTCTACATGTTCCGGCTGATCACGCTGACGTTCTTTGGTGAGTCTCGCATGACTCACGATGTCGAACACCACGTCCACGAATCGCCCAAGTCGATGACGGGACCGCTCGTCATTCTGGCAATCTGCGCAGTCTTTGCAGGCTTTCTTGGAATCCCCAAGAGCCTGGGCGGTACGAACATCTTCGAGAAGTTCCTCGAGCCGGTATTTACGACGGAACACGCAGTCGCGGCCGAAGCTGCTGTGGCCCCGGAGAAAGCTCCCGCTAAAGAAGAGAAGACCGATTACACCGAGTACGAACTGATGCTGGCTTCGATCGGCGCGGCCGGTCTCGGCTGGATGATGGCGAACCGCTCCTACGGCAAGGCCGCCAAGGATTTCAAAGAACCGATCCGCGAATTCTCGCAGCCGGTATACAACACCCTGCTCAACAAGTATTACGTCGATGAAGCTTACGACTACACCGTGCTCGGTCGCAAAAAAATCGGTCCGGTGCGGCTGGGTGCACTAGGCGCGGGCGAAGGATTGTGGAAGTTCGACGCGACCGTGATCGACGGCGGAGTGAACGGTGCTGGCTGGATGACGAAGTTCGCCGGAATACTTTCGAACTGGTGGGACAAGTGGATCATCGACGGCGTGCTGGTGAATGGCCCGGCAATGGTGGCTCGAGTGACGTCGTACCCAGTACGTTTAGTGCAGTGGGGATTGGTGCAGTGGTACGCGCTGGTGATGGTACTCGGCGTCGTGGGATTTGTCTGGTACTACGTGGTCCGTTAGAGATCACAAGGTGAACGGAATTTTATATGTTTAGAGCGCACATACTTTCGATCGTGCTGTTCACGCCACTGGTGGGAGTGTTCGTCCTGCTGATGGTGCCGAAGGAGAACAAGAACGCCATTCGCTGGATCGCGAACCTCTTCGCGCTGGCAGGGTTCCTGGTCTCGCTGCCGCTGGTGCCGTGGTTCTGGGCGATGAAGAACGAGGCGACGCCTTACTTCAAATTTGCCGAAGGCTCGGCAAACAATTGGATCCCCTCGATCGGTGCGGGCTATCAGCTCGGCATCGACGGCATCTCGTTCCTGCTCATCATGCTGACGACGTTGCTCGGGGCGATCTCGATTCTCTCCTCGTGGACAGCGATTGAGAACCGGGTCAAGGAATACTACGCATGGTTCCTGGTACTGCAGACCGGCATGCTCGGCGTGTTCATGGCCAACGATTTCTTCCTGTTCTTCGTCTTCTGGGAAGCGATGCTCGTGCCCATGTACCTGCTGATCGGCATCTGGGGCGGCCCGCGCAAGCTGTACGCGGCGATTAAGTTCTTCCTCTATACACTCGCCGGTTCCGTGTTGATGCTCTTGGGCATCCTATTCCTTTATTTCCACCACCACTTAATCACCGGCGTCTATACATTCTCGATTGAAGCGCTTTATACGACCGCGCCGCTCATTACCGGCAAGGCTGCGATCCTGTTGTTCTTCGCCTTCTTCATCGGCTTCGCGATCAAGGTCCCGATGTTCCCGTTCCACACCTGGCTGCCGGATGCTCACGTCGAAGCGCCGACGGCTGGTTCGGTGATCCTGGCTGGCGTTCTATTAAAGATGGGAACGTACGGACTCATTCGCTTCTCACTGCCATTCTTCCCGGCGGTGGCGACGATCAAGTGGGTGCAAGGCTTGCTGATCACGCTGTCGTTGATTGGCATCATCTACGGCGCACTCGTTTCACTGGTGCAGAAAGACATGAAGAAGCTGGTGGCGTACTCGTCGGTAAGCCACCTGGGCTTCTGCACCCTGGGCATTTTCGTTTTCAACTCGATGGGAATTGCTGGATCGGTGATCCAGCAGATCAATCATGGCATCTCGACCGGAGCACTCTTCTTGATCGTCGGCATTCTTTACGAGCGTCGGCATACGCGTGAAATTTCGGAATACGGCGGCATCAGCACAGTGATGCCGATCTACGCAACCATCTCGCTAATTATGTTCATGTCGTCGATGGGCTTGCCGCTGCTCAACGGATTCGTCGGTGAATTCCCGATCATGATGGCGACCTTCATGGTCAGCAAAGCCTGGGCGATCTGGGCGGTTCCCGGCGTGGTGCTCGCCGCGGCGTACTTGTTGTGGCTCTACCAACGCGTGTTTTTCGGGACGATAACAAATCCGAAAAATGAAAAGCTGCTCGACCTTAGCCCACGCGAGATCGCGACCTTCGTTCCACTGGTTGCACTGGCAGTGATCATCGGCGTCTTTCCGCAGCCGCTGTTCAAGATCCTCGATCAGCCGGTGAATCATTTGGCGGGAATTATCGATACGCATCGGCCGGGATACGTGGCCCCGGTGGTCAACGCCGAGCAGGCAGTTCCTGCGAAGCCTGCAGTGCAAGTGCCGCCGGAAGTGAAGGCGCCGCAGAAACCGGCTGAGAAGAAAATCGTAGAACCGGCCAAAGCGCTGACGACAGCGAACCTTCACCAGACCGCGCACAAGAGCTAAGGAGAACGATTGTGACGACGATTCCCAACCTGTTCTCCCGCAGCGACTACGCAATGGCGATGCCAATGCTGGTGCTGGCGGCATTCGCAATCGCCATCCTCATGGTGGACTTGCTGCTGCCAAAAGCAATGAAACGCTGGAACGCCGCGTTGGCACTGGCGGGGCTAGCTGCCAGCGGACTTTCGCTGCTGAAGGTTTGGTCGGCGATGCGCCTGATAGCGACTGCCGGAACCGCACGTTTTTCAGGATTTCTCGGCAGCCTGGTGATGGATCGGTTCGCGATCTACTTCTACCTGCTATTCCTGATGGGCGCGGCGGTGGCCGTGCTCATGTCCGTGCACTACATGGAAGTGGAGCACGAAGATCATGGTGAGTATTACGCGCTGATCCTCTTCGCCGTCGTCGGCATGATGTGCATGGCCTCCGGCTTCGATCTCATCCTGCTCTTCGTCGGCCTGGAACTGATGGCGCTCTCGACTTACGTGCTCGTCGGCTTCCTGCGTCGCGACAAACGCTCCAACGAAGCCGCACTGAAGTATCTTCTACTGGGCGCTTTCTCCTCCGGCATCTTTGCCTACGGACTTTCACTGTTCTACGGAATCACCGGCAGCACCAACCTTGGCGAGATTGCCGACAAGCTTGCAGTTCGTATCGCGAACAACCCGCGCGATCCCATCGCGATGCTCGCGTTAATCACGACCGCGACAGGCTTGCTCTTTAAGATCGCCGCTGTGCCTTTCCACCAGTGGGCGCCGGATGCCTACGAAGGCGCGCCGACCGCGGTCACCGGCTTTATGTCCGTGGCGGTGAAGGCGGCGGGTTGGGCAATGCTGCTCCGCATCTTCCTCTTCATGCTCTATCCGATGAGGACGCAGTACACCCCCATGTTGATCTTCGTTGCAGTAGCCACCATGATTGGCGGCAACTTCGCGGCGCTTACTCAGACGAACGTCAAACGCCTGCTCGCCTATTCCTCGATCGCCCACGTGGGTTATATGCTGCTCGGTCTCGTCGCCAGCGACGGGCGCAACAACAGCACGGGCATTAAGGGAATCCTGGTTTACCTGCTGGTGTACACGTTCATGAACCTGGGCGCATTCGCGGTGATCACCTCGCTGCGTCGTCGCGACATTATCGGCGACGAACTCGACGATATGGCTGGACTCTATTTCAAGGCGCCGACCGAAGCTGTCCTGTTGCTGGTTTTCCTGTTGTCCCTGGCGGGTATTCCGCCACTGGCGGGCTTCTGGGGCAAGTACTACATCTTTCTCAGCCTGATGGAAACCGGACATTACGTGCTTGCGGTCGTGGCGGTCCTTTTCGCGGTACTCGGCTTGTATTACTATCTGCGGATCGCCAACGCGGCGTTCATGAGTGAGGCAACAGACAGCGAACCGGTAAAGATTGCGCCAAGCCTCGCAGTTGCGTTATGGATCTCGGCATTCGCAACCCTGGGCATTGGAATCATGCCCGAAGTCTTCTTGCGAGTGGTGAACTGGTCGCTTTCGCTCTCACAGGACGCAAGGATGATTGGTCTTTTGCGGTAAGGAACGTGCGCTCAAGGCTTCCATTCTGTTGTATAAGTGCTAGTCTTTCCGGATATGGCAGCAGACAACGGCAAAGACGACAAGAGTGCAGCCTATACCTGGGCTCGTTATTCAGGGGTAGCGTTCATCGTTCCGGGCGCGGTTGTCGCGGGATTACTGATCGGTGCCTTGATCGACAAAGGCTTGCACACGCATTGGGTGTACATCGCAGGCGTGATTTTCGGAGCAATTGTCGGGTTCGTTCAGCTTGTGCGCATGGTCACATCTGCGAGTGATAAAGATTGATTTCGCTTTGCGGCTCGCTTCTCCGGAGCGACGATATGCCTAGCGAAGCTTTAGGAGATCGACATGAAAAAGGCCGCTATTTCTATCGTTGGTGCAGTGATCGTCTTCCTGTTCGTGCAGCCGTTATTCTCGCAAGGCATCCAAAGCACCATCATTAATTTGCCTCTCTCCGGGAACTGGCGTCAGGCCGCGGACATCGAAAAAGATGGAATCGCGCCGGGAGTGCAGGTGTTCTACGACCAGAACACGGGAACGATCCTGCAGATTCGCAATGATTACCAGTTACGCGCGGTAAAGGAAATCTCGCAGCAATTCCGGACCGCCGGGCAAGCAGGCGCGGGGCCGGATGGCGCGAAGATCCTGATGATGTCGATGTTCCCACTGCCCAACAAGTATGTGCAGGCGATCTCAGGGAATCTCCACGAGGGCCATCTGCCGAAACTGTGGGAGGTTCGCGATCCTGGCAACGCGCAATGGTTCTACGTTTCGCAACTATTTGGCGGATACCACGTGAGCGGCGGATCGAGTTCCAGCGAGATCCAGGAACAGTACCTGCCGGTGCGGGTGATGCACGCAGAAAATAGATCAGCGGGTCGGGGCGACGCGCTGGTGTTTGAAGCCGAAACCGAGAAGGGTGCGCCCGACGCCGCAATCAAGCGCTTCAAGCTGCCGGCAGGGATCAAGGACCAGCGCTTGCGGTATGGCTGGATCCAGTATTCCCCGGGCGGCGTCCTGAGCAGCGAAAGCATCATCTCAGTGGGCTTTGCCACGCCGGTCAATTCCGGAGTGGACGTGAATGTTGTACTTGAACAACTGGTGAAGAATTACGGAACCAAGGCAGAAGCCAAAAACTAGCTGCACTCTTAAATGGAACGGCGGAGAGATCCGCCGTTTTTCTGCGTCCAATTCCGGCTCTCGTGCGAGACTGACAGCGTGACATCGCAGGAACAGGCAGCCGAGACGTTTTACGGTGGGGCACTGCCGCGCATCACGCGCGTGATGCCGGTACTGGCCGTCGGCGTTCTGCCGCTTTTGCTATGGTTCTGGCGCTGGCCGGTGGCAGTAGCATTCGGCATCGGCGCCCTGATCTCGATCTACAATTTCTGGTCGCTTTCGCGCTCGGTGAATGCTCTGGCAGAGCGCATCACGGTGGGCCAAAGCCGCGAATCGGGTGGGCGGATCGTGGCCATGCTGCTGCTCCGTTACCTGCTGATTGGGGCGGTCGCCTATGTTATATTTAAGAGTTCTCCAGCAGCCGTTTATGGGCTCCTGGGCGGGCTTTCCCTCCCGGTTGCCGCGATCAGCTGCGAGGCCGTTTTCGAGTTGTACATCGCGCTTCGGCGCGGACTTTGATCCCCTAATCAGCCTGAGTATTCAGGGTTTGTTGCTTGAGCCCGGGCTGAAGCCCTGCGATATGCCGGGCGGAGACCATTCGCAGCATGCCTGAGCAACTTTGGTTTACCGCAATTCTCAACCGCTACTTCGGCGGCTTCGCCAATGCGCTCCTGAGCGCATTGCACATCCACTTGTCGGAACGCCGGAAGCTTGCGCCGATCACGAACTACGTGGCCATGGAAATTCTCGTCTTCGTGATCCTGGTGTTGTTCTTCCTCGCCGCGCGCATGAGCCTTTCGGTCGAAAAGCCCGGGGTGCTTCAGCACGCTGTCGAGTGGATGAACAGCTTCGTCAGCGATCAGAGCGAAGAAATGATCGGCCACGGGTACGAGACCTACACTTCTTATCTTGTAACCCTCGGCGTATTCATCCTGACCGCCAACCTGTTGGGATTGGTCCCGGGATTTGAAGCGCCCACAGCGATTCCTTCCGTGCCGCTGGGCTGCGCTCTCGTGACTTGGATCTTCTACCACGTGCATGGTCTGCGGAAGAACGGGCTGATTGGATACCTGAAGCACTTCATGGGCCCGGTCTGGTGGATCGCGCCGTTGTTATTCGTGATTGAAGTGTTCAGTCACCTTGCGCGCATCATGTCGCTCACCATCCGTCTCTACGCGAACATGTTTGCCGGCGACATGGTGACCCTGGTGTTCTTCTCGCTGATCCCGCTGGGCGTTCCGGTTCTGTTCATGGGCCTGCACATCGGCGTGTCGCTGATCCAGACGTATATTTTCGTGTTGCTCGCCACGGTGTACCTGGCGGAAGCCACCGCACAGGAACACTAGAGAAGTGGGTGCCCCAGCCTTGTGGTTTCAGCCACAGGATGGGAGGAAATGTGGGTGCCCCATCCTTCTCGCGAAACGACAGGAATGGGCGGCGAGTCAGCCGATAGCCAAGACCCGTTTACGTTTTGTATCAGGGCACGACTTCAGTCGTGCCGATGAGGCGCAGAGAATTCGGGGCTTTAGCCCCTGCAAATATTTGTAGTACCCGTACAGCGTGAGGGCCACAGGTACTCCGAGGAGACCGGCGGTCCACCACCCACTGGCGGAAATTGCTAAAGGAGAAACACATGCGTAAAACATTCTTCATGATCCTGTCGATGCTGGCGCTCACCGCAATGCCGGCGCTTGCACAGGCTGACGCCGCCGGTGCCGCGGCTGCCAGCAAGGGATGGGCGCTGCCCATCGCCGCTGCTTTCGGTATGGCGTTCGCCGTCGGATTGGCTGCTCTCGGCCAGGGCCGCGTTGCCGGCTCGGCTTGCGAATCGCTCGCCCGTAACCCAGCCGCCCGCCCCGGAATCCAGCTCGCGCTGATTCTCGGCCTCGCCTTCATCGAGTCGCTCGTACTCTTCACGCTGGTCATCATCTTCGTGAAGGTCGCGTAGCGAGCTTTTCAAGAGTTTGCAAAAACCCCGGTCCATGAGGATCGGGATTTTTGTTTTTGCGAGAACGTCCTACTAATTACCGAAGTGGGATAAGTAGCCAAATGTGTGTAGGAACTCTGGATAGAATCTGGTAAGTTGACGCTCGAAACCTCGGATTTTGGGACTCTACATGAATCTGGCCGGCCGTCAACACTCTTACTTAGCTTCTTTGCTTCTATTCTCGTCCATGGGTCTTTTATCAGCCTGCGGTGGTGGAAACTCTAGTTCGAGTCCGCAAAACACTATTACATCGGTAAGTGTAACTCCCGCTACTGCAACCGTGATGGAGGAGCCGCGCAGCAATATTCCGCTACCGTTAGCGGAACAGGTAGTTACGATCACAGTGTAGTGTGGGAAGTGAACGGAGCCGACGGCGGGACATTATCTACAGGAACGATCGACACTTCTGGTAATTACATAGCTCCCTCCGAGTTATCTGCAGCGACGAACTTCACGGTTACGGCAAAGAGCAAACAGGATCCTACCAAGTCTGGAAATGCTATTGCTTCTGTTCCAGCGCACCGAGTCGTTTTGAACGTACTCGGACCGCGGGCTGCCGCACCGGGCTCGAGTGTGAATTTTGTGGCATACGCGCCCCTGGGTCAGAGTCCGCTCACAAACTTGTCATGGTCTGTTGAATCGGTAGTCGGGGGAAACGCCACGGTCGGAACGATCACGTCCGCAGGCGTCTATACTGCGCCCGTCTCCCTGGCGGCAAAGATGACATTTACGATTTCCGCAACCAGCAATTCCACTCCGAACGAGTGGGGTAGCGCGACGGTTTCCGTCGATCCAAACGACACAATTGCGATAGCCAACATAACTCCGGCCAGCGGAAGTGTCGGCGATAGCATCGCCATCAGCTATTCGGGCGGAAATGCGGGTTGGGCGGCAGTTTATTTTTTGGGAGCGGGCGGCGAGGTGATCGGGGCTCCGACCACCGCCAGCTCTTCTGGTGCAATCACAGCAATCGTACCGATGGGTGCCGTGACCGGTTCCGTGATACTGCGTGCGACAGCAAGCGATGGCGCGGCGATGCAATCACCGGCAGCCTCATTTACACGACTTCCCAACCTCATCGTAAACAATAACCGCTCTTCCATCTCCTCAGGGGAAGATTTGCAGATGCAGTTCGCGTTGCTCGGTGCGAGTTCGTCCAGGGGTGTGTCCTGGACTGCCAGCCGGGGAACGATTGCGGGAAACGGACTATTTACTGCCCCGACTGTAGGTGCCCAGACCTTCGTCACAATTAAGGGATGTCAAAACGGCACCACGTCGTGCGACTCCACGCTCATTGAAGTCGATCCCTTCCGGATTCTGCCGGATGCTCCTCGGGTCGGACTCGGGCAGACTTTAGCACTTAGCGCCGAAACCGGCGGTACGCCGGTGACTGCGACTTGGAAGTTGCTGTCGGGCGGTGGAACGTTGACCAGTTCCGGTGTCTATACCGCACCGACCGATGGGAGCAGTAGCGGCGGTGTCAACGTGAGCGCAATCGTTGGCGGGGTGACTGAAACCGCAACGATTGCGGTGACAGGTTACGTGCCGGGCCTAATCAATCGCGTAGAGGCATTGACCGACTTCTCAGCGACAATTCCCGGTTCCGGCACCCCGCTACCTGGCCGGGTCGCGGGCGCGGTTACAGCAATCTCCAATCGCGTATTCGTCCTCTTCTATCAGGGAATACCCAAGTCCAACGCCGTGGGTGAAACCTACATGGTGACGTACGACACCACAGACCCGGCGGATCCTAGATGGCTCGGCGCTGTCGAGTTGCCCTTCCCAGCTTTCGCCTTGCATCACTATGGAAACTGGATCTTCGCGCAAGCGATTGGAAACCTCGCGGTTTACGATGCATCCAGCGGATTTCCTGTATTCCAGGGATACTACGATCTGCATTCAGAACTGGATTTCGGCGCTTTGAGTCTTCCATTCGCGAATGGGCTTTTCTACGGTATTCGCGCTGCCGGCCAGGTTGCCACTTCCGGTGCACAGATCGATATTTTTGATTTTCGTTCGGGCACTCTGGCTGAAAGCTCCTACGCGATCACAGACTCGTCTCTGATCCCACAGATCACCATGATCATCAGTCTCGCGGGAGATGGAGCATCGCAAATCGCGCTAACTCTGGCCGGCGGTGGCAATCTGGAGACGCTCGTCTTCGACTTGTCCGGGAACGCTCCCGTGAAGTTTCCTCGCTGACCAACTTCAACTGTCTGGGTCTTTTCAACGGACTGTTGTTCACATACCAGGGCGTCTACGATGTGAGCACACCCGCAGCGAAGCTTCTGATCCGCACGGACCTGAGCCAAGTCATGGATGTGGAACCCGATGGCGTGTTGGCACGCGGCGGCCAGGGATCTATGGAGCTCTACCGGAGTTCAACCGCTGGAACGGTATCGAATCCAGTGAGCCTGCTTGCCGCAGATTCCACGGGGGCTCTCGCCGGCAACTACATTTACACCGGAGATGACATGCTGGGCCTGGGTGTGTGGGACGCGAGCGTAACTGGCGGTCTGCATGCGATTCATGCCAATTACGTGGATGGCACTCCGATTTGGGTGATGGGACAGGCAATCCAAGGGAACTATTTGTACGACGGCGGAGCTTGGCCAGGAGCGCCCGTAATTGGTGGCTTTGACGTGCGCGATCTCAGCCAGCCGATACCAACGCTTGTTGGAATCCTGCAGGAGCCATACCAAGTCAATGCAATCCAGGTGGGTGGAAACTACGCTTATCTCGGAGAGTATGGCCAACTCAGTGTCGTCGATATCAGCAACCCGGCATCTCCACGAGATGTAGCCACTGCGCCGCTTCCCGCGTTCGCCTTGGCGTTGAAAGGTACAACCCTGTATGCCGGTACCATCGACAATCATCTCGTTGTAGTCGATGTCTCAAGCCCAACCAGCCCGAAAGTTGGACAAAGTCTAGCATTGCCAGACACGCCG
Source organism: Acidobacteriaceae bacterium (assembly GCA_003151155.1). GTDB lineage: Bacteria > Acidobacteriota > Terriglobia > Terriglobales > Acidobacteriaceae > Korobacter. The sequence goes on along the minus strand of PLWX01000256.1, from coordinate 97,620 downwards.
ATGTCGATGCACATTCAAGGCACAACCTTGTTCCTCGCGGACTCAAATGGTGGGTTGCTGTCTTACAACATAGCTAGCCCTTCCGCGCCGCAACTCCTTTCGGCATTCAACCCTCCTGGCGCAGTACCGGCGAACGATGTATCCCTGGACGGTTCCATGGCATTTCTCGCGGCGGGGTCAAACGGCTTGGCAGTAGTAAACGTGGCAAATCCCGCTCACCCAACGATGGTGTCGTCGATTGGCCTCGATAGTCGCCAAACCGTTCTTTACCCGCCAGCTTATGCGACCGCCGTACTCGCGCAAAACAACATTGCGTACGTCGGAACCATGGATACTTCTTGTGCGATCGAGGGCTTCGACTATTCTGACCCGTCAAAGCTTCGTCCAGTCTATTTCGACTTGAACGGAACCGAGATAGGGCTGCTGGAAGATCAGACCCTCGTCACATCTCTCGTGGGATATGGGACCAGTATTTTTGCCGGATGCGAGTTCGCCGCATATAGCGTTGGATGGGTACAGTTCGACGCTACCCAGCCACGCAATGTTCAGAACTTATTCCCGTATCCGCTCGCCTTGCGATATTACAAATCGTTCGTTCCGTCATCGACTCGCAAGTCACGTTTTGCGACATTGCGGCCCTGGCGCCGCTGATGCACTGTTTTTTTCGAAGCCGTCGGTGACTCACAGTACATTCCTGTAGCGATGCGAGAACATCATTCGCATTTGGGAAAGACAAAGCCCCGTCATTGACGGGGCTCTCTTCTTGAACCGAAGCTGGCTACCTGACTAAATCATGTGCCGATTGCAGTGCATAGTCGATAAAGCGGTTAGGCAGGACACCCATGTAGATGGTGAAGACCAGGCACATCGCTAACGCGACCGCGAGGCCGAAGGGGATGCGGTTCATCGGGACCTCTTCGCGTTCGTCGCGCATGTACATGAAGACGATGATACGGAGGTAGTAGTACGCGCCAATAGCGCTGTTGATGACGCCGATCACGGTGAGCCAGACCAGGTGCGATTGCAGCGCGCTGGTGAAGACGTAGAACTTTGCGAAGAAGCCGCCGGTGATCGGGATCCCGATCAGCGACAGCAGGAAGACCGTCAGGATGCCGGCGAGCATCGGTGAACGGCGGCCGAGGCCGGCGTAGTCGTCGAGGTTGACGTACTTTTCGCCCGCGTTCGCGAAGTGGCTGACGATGGCGAAGGCACCGACATTCATCGCCGCGTAGGTCGCGGTATAGAAGATCGCGGCCGAGATGCCGGTATCGCGGGCGGCGGCAAACGCAACGAGCAGGTAGCCCGCGTGCGCGATGGAGGAGTAGGCCAGCAGGCGCTTTACGTTGTTCTGCACCAGCGCGCCAAGGTTTCCAATGGTCATCGACAGCGCGGCGGAGACCCAGACGATCCAGAACCAGCCGGGCGCGTCCATCGCGAAGAGCACGCGGAGCAGCACAGCGAAGGCCGCGGCCTTGGGGCCGGTCGACATCAGGGCGACGATCGGCGCAGGCGAGCCTTCGTAAACGTCGGGCGTCCACACGTGGAACGGCGCGGCGGCGACCTTGAAGCCGAGGCCGATAAACATAAGCGCGACGGCGAGGAAAATCATCGGCGGGACAGGGCTCATGGCGCGGATCGCGGACGCAATCGTATAGACGTTGGTCGATCCAGTCGCGCCGAAGATCAAAGCCACGCCGTAAAGGAAGAACGCGGTGGCAAAGGATCCAAGAAGGAAATACTTCAGAGACGATTCGGCGCTCTCGGCAATGCGGCGGCGCATAGCGGCCAGCACGTAGCTGCCGATGGAAGAAATTTCGAGGGCAATGAAGATCATCACCAACTCCGTCGCCGACGACATCAGCATCATGCCGAGCGAGGCGAACAGGATGATGCCGTAATACTCGCCCGAGCGCATGCGCTGCACATCCATGTATTCAAACGAGACCAGCAGGACGGCGAGGGTGATCAGCGCGATCAGCGTGTGGAAGAAGAGGCTGAAGGTGTCGATGCGGATCATGCCGAACCACCCGGTACCGAGGGTTGGGTCGGAGATGCCCGCGTAGTGGGCCTGGCAGAGGATCGAGAGCAGGGTAACGATCATGCCGGCGACTGCGATGTAGCCCAAGGGCTTCTTGGAATTCTGCTGGGGAATGAACGGGTCCGCCATCATGACGATGATTCCGAACACGCCGATGACGATCTCCGGCAGGATGCGGATGTAATCAATCGTGGGAATGGAGGTTAGGACGGTCGTACTCATCGGCCGATCACCTGTGCGATAACTTGTGTGAAGTGGTGCGCCGCGGGAGCTAAGGCATTCATGCCGGTAGCGAACGGAGCGAGCGCAACTTTAACCGCCGGATCGATCTGGCGGAGGAACATGGAAGGCACGATGCCCATGACCAGGGCCATGACGGCGATCGGCCAAAGCGAGAGGCGCTCACGCGCGTTGAGGTCCCGGAGGTTGTTGTTCGCCTGCACCGTCACGTCGCCGAAGAAGGTGCGTTGATAAAGCCAGAGCAGGTACCACGCACCCCAGATCACGCCCGAGGCCGCGAGGATGCCGTAAAGCATCTTGGCCTGGAAGGCGCCGCTGAGCACGAGGAACTCGCCGACAAAGCCGTTCAACATCGGCAGTCCGGCGGAGGCCAGCATGATCACCATGAAGAAGGTGGCGAACACCGGCATCGGCGTGGCTAGGCCGCCGTATTCCTTGATCTCGTAAGTATGACGGCGTTCGTAAATCATCCCGAGCAGCATGAAGAGGCCGCCGGTGGAGACGCCATGGTTGAGCATCTGGTAGACCGCGCCGTCGACGCCCATTTGGGTGAAGCTGAAGATGCCGAGTACGCAGAAGCCAAGGTGGCTGACCGACGAATAGGCGACCAACTTCTTCATGTTCGGCTGCACCAGCGCGACCAGCGCGCCGTAAATGATGCCGACAATAGCGAGAGTGATGATCCACGGTGCGTTGCGGCGCGCGGCTTCGGGGAAGAGACCGAGGTTGAAGCGCAGCAGGCCGTAGGTGCCCATCTTGAGCAGCACGCCGGCGAGCAGCACGGAACCCGCGGTCGGCGCTTCCACGTGCGCATCCGGCAACCAGGTGTGGAACGGGAAGAGAGGAACCTTGACGGCGAAGGCGACGAAGAAGCCGAGGAAGAGCCATTGCGCGGCGTGACCGAAGCCCGCGACTTGACCGGCGGCGATCGCCTGCTGGATCTCAACGAAGTCAAAGGTACCGGTCTTCGAGTAAAGCCAGATCATGCTGGCGAGCATGAAGACCGAGGCGACCATGGTGTAGAGGAAGAACTTCACGGCCGCGTAAATGCGGCGTTCGTGGCCGTACATGCCGATGAGCAGCGCCATCGGGATGAGCGTGGCTTCCCAGAAGAAGTAGAACTGGAAGAGGTCGAGCGAGACGAAGACGCCGATCATCGCGGTTTCAAGGATCAGCATGAGGATGAAGAACTCCTTCACCCTTTCCTTGATCGAAGTCCACGAAATGAGCACGCTTAGCGGCACGAGGAACGTGGTCAGTACGACCAGCCAGAGCGAAATGCCATCGACGCCGAGGTGATAGTGAATGTTCGGGGTGGAGATCCACGGCACGTTCAGTTCGTACTGGAAACCCGACTTCGCGTAATCGTAATGCCACGGCAGATGCAGCGAGGCGAGGAAGGTAAGCACCGAGAAGAACAGGGCAAACCAGCGGATGTCGCGATCGCGCCGGGGGAAGAACAGGAGCAGCGTCGCGCCCAGGCCTGGCAAGAACGTGACGAGCGTCAAGATGTGGTCGTCGGCGAAGGAGATCAGGTGATTCATCGTCCCACCCCCACGTACACCATGTAGCCAATCACGACGGCCGCTCCGACGGCGACCCATCCGGCGTAAGAGCGTATATTGCCCGACTGCATGCGGCCGACTCCCCGCGAAGTTTCCTGCGCTCCGGCGGCGCTGCCGTTGAGCGCGCCGTCGATCAGCGTAACGTCCACGCCTTTCCAGAGGAGGTTCGTGGAAGCGAGCAAAATCGGTTTCACCAGCGTGGCCCCGTAGAATTCGTCGACGTAATACTTGTTCGCAACCGTCGTGTAGAGGCCGCCGGCAGATTTAGCAAGCTCGGCAGGCTTCTCGGGATGTGCCTTGTAGAGGTACCAGGCAGCGCCGAAGCCAAGGATTGCCACGCCAACCGAGGTGATCATCAGGATCAGCTCCGTGCTGGCGCCGCTCTCTTCCGACTTCTCCTGCTCGTGCGGCATCAGCGTGGTTTCGGCGGCGGGCGTGTTCTCAACTTGCAGCTTCGTAACCGGGGAGAGGAAACCATCAAACTTGTTGTGGATGCCGACCCAGCCTCCGCAGAAGGAGAGGATGGCGAGGACGACGAGCGGAGCGATCATGATCATCGGCGACTCGTGCGGTGCGCCGTGATGGCCGTGATCGTCATGTGTATCATGCCCATGGGCATGATCGCTTTCCTGGTCGTGCTTCGCGCCGCGATACTCGCCGAAGAACGTCATGAACCACTGGCGGAACATGTAGAACGAAGTCATGCCGGCCGTAGTAATGCCGACCAGCCAGAGGAACTTATTGAATCCCTCTCCGACGACCGGGCGGAGGGATTCACTCGACCAGACCTTCCAGAGAATTTCGTCCTTGGAGAAGAAGCCGGCAAGCGGTGGGAATCCGGCGATGGCGAACGTGGCGACTGTCATCACGCCGAAGGTCCAGGGAATATATTTCCGCAGACCTCCCATGTTGCGCATATCCTGTTCGCCGCCTACAGCGTGAATCACCGATCCGGCAGAGAGGAAGAGCAGGGCCTTGAAGAAGGCGTGGGTCATGAGGTGGAAGACACCCGCCGTGTACGCACCGACGCCACAAGCCAGAAACATGTATCCGAGCTGCGAGATCGTCGAGTAGGCGAGCACGCGCTTGATGTCGGTCTGGGTGATGCCCATGGTGGCGGCGAAGATCGCGGTGGCCGCGCCGATGCAAGCAACGACCAGCATAGCGTGCGGCGAGCGGCTGAAGATCGCGTTTGAGCGCGTGACCATGTAAACGCCGGCGGTGACCATCGTCGCGGCGTGAATCAGCGCGCTGACCGGGGTGGGGCCTTCCATCGCGTCCGGCAGCCAGACATAGAGCGGAATCTGCGCTGACTTACCGCAAGCGCCGATCAAAAGGCAGATGCCGATGGCGGTAAAGAGCCCGGCATGCGTTTCCACACCGTACTGCGAAACCGTTTGGAAGACGCTGTTGTATTGCAACGAGCCCCAGTGCTGGATGATCAGGAAGAGTCCGATCAGGAAGCCGAAGTCGCCGACGCGGTTGGTGATGAACGCTTTCTTGCCGGCCTGTGCCGCGGAGTGCTTGCGGAAGAAGAAGCCGATCAGAAGATACGATGCGAGGCCGACGCCCTCCCACCCGACGAACATAAGCAGGTAATTATTCCCCAGCACCAGTGTGAGCATGAAGAACATGAAGAGGTTGAGGTAGGAGAAGAAGCGGTAGTAGCCGCCCTCGTGCTCCATGTAGCCAACCGAATAGACGTGGATGAGGAAGCCGACGCCGGTGACCACCAGGATCATGATCAGCGAAAGTTGGTCGAGGTAGGCGCCGAACTCAGCCCTGAACGATCCGGCCTGGATCCACGTACCGTAGCTCTCAATATGCGGAACCGCGGCAAGGTGCGGGAACACGGCTGCCGCAATGTAGGCGACGTAACCGAACGAGCAGGCGGTGAAGAAGAGCGCGATGGAAGCGACCAGCTTGTTCGGGAAGCGCTTGCCCAGCAGTCCGTTGATGGCGGCACCGGCGAGCGGCAGCAGTGGAATGATCCACAGATGTAAATTCTGATCCATATTTATAGCTTCAACAAGTTCACGCGATCGACGTTAAGCGTTTCGCGCGAGCGGAAGACAGCAATGATGATGCCCAGTCCAACGGCGGATTCGGCGGCAGCAACGACCATCACGAAGAAGACGAAGATGTGCCCGTTGAGATTCTTCAGTTGTGTAGCGTAGGCGACGAACGTCAGGTTCACGGCGTTGAGCATGAGCTCAATCGACATGAAGATGGTGATGATGTTGCGCTTGATGAGAAAGCCGAGTACGCCGCAGATAAACAGGAACGCACTGAGAAGCAGGTACCAGGAGAGAGGGATCATGCGTCCTCCCTTCGCGCAAGAACGACCGCGCCCATGATGGCGATCAGCACCAGGACAGAGGTGACTTCGAAGGGCAGCAGGAACGGGCCGAAGAGCAGACGTCCGATGCTGGCGCCGTCACCGAGAAGCTGGCCGATGGCAATCGGACTTTGCGACTGCTGGCTGCGAACGAGGACCCATGTAATCAGGATCGCTACGATGCCTGCCCCCGGGATGCCGAGGACGAGGGCGATCTTGCTGCCCTTGGTGTGTTCTTCAATGCCGGCGTTCAGCAACATGATGACGAAGACGAAGAGCACCATAATGGCGCCGGCGTAAATGATGACCTGGATGGCGCCGACGAACTCGGCTCCCATCAGCAGGAAGAGCCCGGCGAGCGAGCTCATCACTACGATCAGCGAGAGCGCGCTGTTGATCGGGTGCTTCTGCACCAGCAGGTTGACCGCACCTGCCACACACCCCGCCGCGAAGATAAAGAAAAGGATTTCGTGCAACATGCTTTTATATGGGCGCCCTCGCGCCTCGTTAACTTCTGAGCGCTACCACCAGCGCCGTGATCATGATGTTGGCCAGCGAAAGCGGCAGCAGGAACTTCCAGCAGAACGCCATCAGTTGGTCATAGCGGAAACGCGGCAGCGTACCGCGTACCCAGATGTAAATGAACAGGAACGCCACCACGCGCGCCATGAAGTACAGCACCGGCAGTAGCGATTGCAAAATCGGCGGCAGGAAGCCGGGAATCGGGCCCGACCATCCGCCGAGAAACAGGATCGACGCGATACAAGCGACGGTGACCATGTTCGAGTATTCGGCCATGAAGAACATGGCGAACTTCATCGAGGAATATTCCGTGTGATAGCCGGCGACCAGTTCGGTTTCTGCTTCCGGGAGATCGAACGGAATACGATTCGTTTCCGCGTATGCCGAGGTAAGGTACACAAAGAAGGCGATGAACTGGAAGCCGCCAAAAATGTTCCAGTGCCAGAAACCTCCGGCCTGGTGGTTCACAATATCGCGCAGGCTGAAGCTGCCGGTGAGGATCAATACGCCGACCAGCGAGAGCCCGAGTGAAACTTCGTAGCTCACCATTTGTGCCGAGGCGCGGAGTCCGCCGAGCAGGGAGTATTTGTTGTTCGAGGACCAACCCGCGAGCGCGATGCCGTAGACGCCGATCGAGGTGACTCCGAGGATGATCAGCAGGCCGATATTGATGTCGGCCGCCTGGCCGGCGGAGTTCATGATGCCGGTGATCTGCAGCGGCGTGGTGTAGTGGCCGAGCGTCAGTGTCGGTCCGAAGGGAACCAGCGAGATCGAGAGCAGCGCCATGGCAAGCGCAATCATCGGGGCCGCGATGTAGAGCGGCTTGTTGACGTGCGGCGGCAGCAGGTCTTCCTTCAGGATGAACTTCAGTCCGTCGGCGAGCGGTTGCAGCAGGCCGAAGGGACCGACGCGAGTGGGTCCCCAGCGGTTCTGCATACGGCCCACGACCTTGCGTTCGAGCCAAACTGTATAGGCGACCGCGGTCAAGAGAATGAAGATGACCAGAACGACCTTGATCAGCGATACCAGTAAGAATATTGCGACAGCACCCATCGAATCAGCGCTTCCGATCGTCGCGCAAGGGCGCGACTGAATGTGGAGCTTTACGTTCTAGGCGAGATCCCGCAGGGCTGAAAATCGCCTTCTTTGAATGGCCTTAACGGCGCGGATCAATCCGCGCCCTGATACAAAACAAAACTTGCCGAACTAATCGGCGGGAACTTCTTTCGGAGCGGGCGCGTTGCGGCGCTCGATCACCGAGTTCAGCGTATGCGAATAACGCCCGAGGGTACCTGACGTGAACAAATTGTCGTTCGACGGCAGGATGAGCTCGGGATGACTCTGCGCACCGGCCGCCTTGATCTGCACCAGTTGCGTGTGTTCTTCGTTGCCGCTCAGCAGGTTCAGGCGCGAGACGTCGTACGCGGGAACCAGCCGTTGAATTTCATCGAGGATCGCCATCGGATCGAACGGGCTGGTCTTCGGTTCGAGATTATGCGCCGAGAGCCAAACCGCGTGACGATCTGCTTCGCCCGACTGCGCGCCTCGTGATTGACCGAAGTCGGCGCGGACGGCATCTCCGCCGAAGGGCACAAGCTTGCGAACGTCGTAGCCCATGCGATCCGCAATCTGCACGATGATTTCGAAATCGCTCTTCACGCCCGCGAGGTCGCCTGCTTTCTGAACGAGTTGCATGTCGCCGGCGGTGTTGGTGACGGTGCCGGCCTTCTCGTAGAGGTTGGCGACGGGCAGAACCACTTCGGCGGTGGCGGCGGTCTCGGTCAGGAACATGTCTTGCACGACAACGAACGGTGCGTTCAACGCGAAAGGATCGACATTGTAGCGTGCGACGGGATTCGAACCGACGACCCACAAAGCTTTGAGCGAGCCGGATTTGGCCGCATCCATCATCTGCATCAGGTTCAGGCCGGGTTCCGCGGGAACTTCGTCGAGCCACTCCTTGTGATACGGAGTGGAACTCGCAACCGCTGCATAGCCCGGAAGCAGGTCAGGATAAAGACCCATGTCGGCGGCGCCGCGCGAGTTCGAATAGTCGCCGAGGCAGAGGAACTTCGCGCCCGGGGCGAAATCGACCAACGCTTTGATCGCTGCGCCTCGAACTTCGGAGCCGAAGATGACCACGAGGTCTTTCTCGGCCTTCAGTGCGTCGCGCAATTTCGCGAAGGTTTCTTTGGTAGTAGTAGGCGTTGCAAGTGAATCCGCAGCAGACTCTCTGCCGCCGAGGTATTCGACGAGAGTGCCTTCGCCGCCCACCGGAACCTGCGCGAAGATCGTTGCCTGGCGACGCAACTTGATCGGCGCCGAGTTCACCACGTACACCTTGGCGCGATGCAGGCGGACGTTGCTGCGAATCTGCCATGCCAGGAACGGATGCTGCTCAGTCGGATCGCTGCCGATCAATAGAACCGCGGGCGCGTTGAAGACATCGCGCATGGAAGCGGTCGCGTTCTGTTTTCCGGCTAACGCAGACGCCAAAGCAGGGAAGTCAGCAGTGCGGTGGTGATCGATGTTGTTGGTCTTCAACACCGTCCGGGCGAACTTCTGCAGGATGTAGTTTTCTTCGTTGGTGGTGCGGTTCGAGCCGATCACTCCGATGGCTTTACCACCGTCGCTGGCAACAATCTCGTTGAACTTCGCGGCAATCAGTTCGATTGCTTCTTCCCACTTCGCAGGAGTGAGCTTGCCGTCTTTCTTTATGAGCGGCTGGGTGAGGCGGGATTCTTCGTTCGCGAAATCGAAGGCATAGCGGCCCTTCACGCAGAGGAAGTCGCCGTTGATCCCGCTCTTGTCGCGGTTATCCCCGCGCACGATTTCCATGCCGGCTTCGCTGCGCCGCGCGCCGAGAGTGGTCAGGCAGCCGTCGCCGCAATGCGTGCAAACGGTGCCAACGTGCTTCATCTCCCACGGACGCGTCTTATAGCGATAAGCTCCCGAAGTGAGCGCGCCGACCGGACAGATGTCGATACACATGCCGCACTCTTCGCACTCAAGATGATCTTCTTTATTGGGCGCGATTACGGAACTGGCCCCGCGGTTCTGTACGCCGAGCGCCCATACATCCATGCCTTCGCCGCACACGCGTACGCAGCGGTAGCAGAGGATGCAGCGCGGACGATCGAAGAACACGACCGGCGACCACTGTTGTTCGTCCTTGTGGTTCTTCGCCTCCATGTACTTCGATTCAGCAGCCCCGTACTTGAAGGTCATGTCCTGCAATTCGCATTCGCCACCGGCATCGCACACCGGGCAGTCGAGCGGATGGTTGCCGAGCAGCAGTTCAAGCATCGACTTGCGCGCCTGCTTGATCTTCTCCGTCTCGGTCTGCACGATCATGCCCTCGCTGATCGGCGTAGTGCAGGCCGTCTGCATCTTCGGCATCTTCTCGATCTCGACGAGGCACATGCGGCACGCGCCCTGGAGCGAGAGGCCGGGGTAGTAGCAGAACGACGGGATCTCGATGCCCACGGACTTACAGGCCTCGATGAGGAGCGTCCCCGCGGGTGCGGTGACCTTCTTGCCATCCACAGTGATGTTTACGTCAGGCATTCAATCTCTTCTCTAAATTCTTCGGGCCTAGGCCAGTACCGGCAATTGCGAAATGGTTCCGTGCTCGGCGAACGGGCACGGGCGGCCTTCCAGATGGTCTTCAAACTCTTTGCGAAACTTCTCCACGAAAGCGATGGTCGGCATGGCCGCGGCATCGCCCAGCGGACAGAAGGTCCGGCCGAGCATGTTGTCGGCGAGATATTTAATGTTATCGATATCTTTCTTTATGCCGCCGCCGGCGTGAAAGCGCGTCAGCGTCTTCTTCAACCAGTCGGTACCCTCGCGGCAGGGAATACACCATCCGCAGCTTTCGTGCTGGTAGAACTTGATGGTACGCAGAGCAAACTTCACGATGCAGGTGCGGTCGTCGAGGACGACCACGCCACCGGAGCCGAGCATCGATCCAGCCTTCATCACCGAGTCGAAGTCCATCGCGATATCGATCTCGTCGGCCCGCAGAACGGGAGTGGAAGATCCGCCGGGAACGACGGCCTTCAGTCCGCGCCCGCCCTGAATGCCCCCGCCCACTTCGTAAATCATCTTCTTGAGGTTGTAGCCCATCGGCAATTCGTACACACCGGGCTTTTCCAGATTACCGCTTAAGCAGAACAGTCGCGTGCCGCCGTTACGCGGAGTGCCGAGATCGGCATACTTCTGTCCGCCCATCATCAGGATCGCGGGAACTGCTGCCAGCGTTTCAGCATTGTTGATGACCGTCGGTCCGCCCCAGAGTCCTACAACTGCCGGGAAGGGAGGACGAATACGCGGAATACCGCGCTTGCCTTCCAGCGATTCCATGAGCGCGGATTCTTCGCCGACTTCATACGCGCCCGCGCCGCCGTGCCAGTACACGTCAAAGTCTTTGCCGCTGCCGAAGATATTCTTGCCGATGAAGCCGCGCGCGTAAGCATCGGCAATCGCCTTCTGCATGATGATCGACAGGTATCGATATTCGCCGCGCAGGTAGATGTAGCCCGCTTTCGCGCCCACTGCGAGCCCTGCNNCTGGGGGCTTCCTTGGGAACGAACGACCACTTCATGCCCGTGGGAAATCCAGCGCCGCCGCGTCCGCGCAGGTTCGAGGTCTTCACCTCGTTGATGATGGCGTCGGGGGTCATGGCGAGCGCCTTCTGCACTGCCTTGTAGCCATCAAGTTCGAGATACCGGTCGATGTTCGTCGCGCCCTTGCCCCAGCGGCTCGAGATGACCTTTACCTCATCGGGATGTGAAACCAAGTCTGCCATTCGTATCTCAGTCCTACTGTTTTTCGCGCTTGCGGTACGATTCGAGGACGGCGTCCACTTTTTCAGGCGACAGGTTCTCATGGAAGTCGTAGTTGACCTGGATGGCAGGGGCCCAGCTGCAGGCGCCGATGCACTCAACCTCTTCCAGGGAGAAGGTGCCATCGGGTGTGGTCTGCTTGTGGCCGATGCCGAGTGATTTCTTGCAGTGCTCGAAGAGCTCTTCGCCGCCGCGCTGCAGGCAGCTAATGTTGGTGCATACCTGCACGTTGTACTTGCCGACTGGCTTGGTGCGCAGCATCGAGTAATAGCTGATGACGTTGCGAACCTCGAGCTCCGTCAGATCAAGGCGCGCGGCAACTTCCGTGATGGCCTCATCGCTCAGGTAGCCGACCTCGTCTTGTACGAAGAGGAGGAAGGGAACCAGTGGAGAGCGCTTCGTCGGGTAGTGGCCCTGCGCTTCGGTAAACCATTTTTCCAAATTTTCGGAGAACTTCATCGTTCTGGATGACCCCGGGGCTGAAGCCCCTGTTTCGAATCTTTATCGATCTACGTCGCCGAGCACGATGTCGATGGAGCCGATTGCAGCGACAACGTCGGCGATCAACTGTCCTTCGCACATGGTGCGTAACACCTGTAAGTTTGCGAACGATGGCGAGCGCATGTGCACGCGGTACGGTTTTGCCGTGCCGTCGCTCACGATGTAGTAGCCCATCTCGCCTCTTGGCGATTCAATGGCCGAGTACACCTCGCCCGGTGGAACCGTGAAGCCCTCGGTCACAATTTTAAAGTGATAGATGAGCGCTTCCATCTGCGTCTTCATCTTCTCGCGATCCGGCAGCACAACCTTCGGGGCGTCCGCTTTAATCGGGCCTTCCGGCATGCCGGCCAGCGCCTGTTGAACGATCTTGCAGCTTTCACGGAGTTCTGCTACTCGGCACAGATACCGGGCATACACGTCGCCTTCGGTGCGTGTCGGGACCTTGAATTGAAATTTGTCGTAGCTGGAGTATGGCATGTCGCGGCGCAGATCGAAGTCCACGCCGCTGCCACGCAGAGTTGGCCCGGAGGCTCCCAGCGCCATCGCATCTTCACGGGTCAGCAGGGCCACGCCCTTGGTGCGCATCATGAAGATCGGGTTCGTCGTGAGCAGCCCTTCGTACTCATCCATCTTCGACGGGAAGCTGTCAGCAAACTTCTTGACTTGCTGCAGCCATCCTATCGGCGGTTCCAGCGAGACGCCGCCGATGCGGAAGTATGACGTCATCATCCGCTGCCCGGAAACGGCCTCAAATAGCTTCAACAGCTCTTCGCGTTCGCGGAAGCAGTAGAGGAAGACGGTCATTGCGCCCAAGTCCATGGCGCCGGTGCCCAGCCAAACCAGGTGCGAATTGATGCGCGTCAGCTCATTGCACAACACCCGCAGCCACTGCGCCTTCTCGGGAATCTCCAGCCCCAACAGTTTTTCCACTGCCAGGCAATAAGCCAGGTTGTTGGTCATGGGGCAGAGATAGTCGATGCGGTCGGTCATAGGCACGACCTGCTGGTAGAACTTGGCTTCGCAAGTCTTCTCGATACCGGTATGCAGGTAGCCGATGTCGGGCATGATGCGGACGATGGTTTCGCCATCGATCTCGAGCAGGAGTCGCAACACCCCGTGCGTGGACGGGTGCTGCGGGCCCATGTTCAGGACCATGGTCTTGTCCTGACCGACCTCTAAAACCGGCGTGGGATTCATGTGAGCCATGATTTATCGATAACCTTCGACGGGGTAATCCTTGCGCAAAGGATGACCCTTCCAATCCTCGGGCATGAGGATGCGGAGCAGGTTCGGGTGCCCGTGGAAGCGGACGCCGAACAAATCAAAAACCTCGCGCTCGAAATAATCACACGAGGGGAAGACAGAGAAAACCGAATCGATCTGGGCGTCGTCGCCACCCAATTTCACTTTCAAGCGAACCCGCTCTTTGCGCGACATCGAGAGCATGTGATAGCTGAGTTCGAAACGCGGCTCGCTCGGATACCAGTCCACGCAGGTGACGTCGGAGAGGAAGTCAAACTTCAGCTCCGCATCTTCTTTTAACGTCCGGACGGCGTCGACGAGATGTTCGCGAGGCACCCAGATGCTGAGCTCGTTGCGATCGAAGTTGACGGCTTCGACTGCGATCGAGTCCGAGGCAAGCAGTTTGGCGAGCACGAGACGGTCTTTCAGCTGCGCGACGTCGGTGATTGCGGGTTCCAGGGCCATGCTAGATCCTCTCCCCCGGCAATTTCTTGTTCCAGTCGAGCACGCCCTTCTTCCATATATAGAAGAAGCCGGCCAGCACAATGCCGACGTACACCAGCATCTCGAAGAAGCCGAACATCTTCAGTTCGCGGAAGATAATCGCCCACGGATACATGAAAACAGCTTCTACGTCGAACAAAATGAACAGGATAGCGACGAGATAAAATTTCACCGAGAAGCGGCTCTGGGCATCCCCAATGGGCTCCATGCCGCACTCGTAAGCCGACATTTTGGCCTTGTTGTATTTGTGCTGGCCGACGAACCACGACAGCACCACCATTCCGAGGGGAATGACGGTAACCACGGCGAGGTGAATTAGTAACGGTATGTAGCGGACGAAATAGTTATCCGGCATGATCTCGCTTGTATATAATTCCGGCCAAGAGGGCTGAGTAAACACTTCAGTGTATTTTTCGGTGCACAGCACTGTCAAGCAAAGTGGGGCCGCTAAGCACAAGCATTTTGTTAATGTTGCGCATTAAGCAAAATGCTCGTAAGTGACCCGCTTGGAATTCAGTCCCATCCCCCGCGGTGATTGCAGGTTTGCCATGATTTTCGGCTTCAATACGGACGTCAAGTTCAAGGGGACGGTGTATCACGTCCAGAGCGAAGCCCGTAAGCACGACCAGCACCTGCAAACCCAGGTTTTCGTCCGCGGCCGCTGCATCGGCAAGAAAGCGACCCCTTACGCCGAGCACGCCAGCCAGCCTGATTTTTCCGACGACAAGATGCACGAGATGCTCAAGGCCCAGCACAAGGGCGTAGTCGAAGCCGTGCGCGAAGGCCGGGTGGCGGACGTGCTGCACGAGACCTATGGCATCCCGAGCAACGGTTTCTCCGTAGCGTGGAGCAACGCGCATTCGGTGGTGCAGGAGGGCGCGGTGGTGTTGCGCTTCCAGGTCTCACTCGCCGGAGCACCGGTGAGTGGAGCGACCCTCGTAAGCAAGGTCGTCCTGCCGAACGAAGAACCGATCTTTACTAAGCTCGTGACCGATGAAGCCGGAACGGCTGAGACCCGGGTGGAAGCCAAGGAAGAATCCCTGGAGAGCGCCGCGGTTTACATCGAAGCCGTGCACGGCGAACATCACGCGGTCCGGAAGTACCGGCTGCGGCAGGTCGGATAAACATCGCCCAACCTTAAGTTTCCCTCAGCCGCCGAATAGCTACCACCAGTCTTCATCCTACCGCACCATTCCTATTGCGACCTGCGAGATCATTGCTTCAGGAGCTAATCCGATGGATAGCAAAGAACTTCACGACGTAATGACAGCGACGCAGTCGGGCAAACTAACTTTTCCGGAGGTCGTTAGTCGTCTCTCCGAAGCAGGAGTCGAGTCGTATTTTGTCGATTTCGCTTCTGCGGATGAGACGTTCTACATGAAGGACGGCAGCACGCATCGGGAGAAGATGATTTTGTCCCGCGAATTCGTGAATGAGCACTACTCCGCGGCGGACCTGGTTGCTGCAATACGCGGGGCGCAGGCCGACCGAGTTCGATATCCGGAATTCGTGAAGCGAGCCACCGCAGCAGGCGTCATCAGTTACTGGGCATTTCTAATGGGACGGAAGGTGGTCTACTTCGGGCGCAAGGGAGAGATGCACGTAGAAGAATTCCCAAACCCGAAGTCCTGACGATTGCGCGTGGAAAATCCGCGGCCCAAGCCGATTTACTATCGATATATGCGCCTCGAGAGCAATGGTGACGGAAGAGAAGTCGCCAACGTGTCGACCCTCATCGATTTCGTCGAGCAGCTTGCTATGAAACTCCGATCAGGTTGCGGTATAACTGAAGCGCGAAATTGTTCCTCGTGCGATTGGGAAGCGACGACGTTAAAAGATGGCGACGAACTCGAGATCGTGCACTTCGTAGGCGACGGATAATTCTGGGTTTCTCTCGGAGCCCTCCAATTTCATCATCCATTCACTTCCCTCCGTTTCGTTCATACGTCCAATCGAATAATGCGGGAGTAGTCTTCCACAGGCGAACCCGCATTGCGCCTTGACAGCGCACAACCCACCGATATTATGTTTCAAACATTTTCGATACAGAATGTTTTTGTATCGACGGGGTTATGAACAGTCGGTTCTCATCCAGGGACGTCGTGGCACTGACCGACATCACCGCCCGTCAGTTGCAGTGGTGGGATGAACGCGGCATCGTGGTCCCCGCCCGCGAAGGGCACAAGCGGTTCTATTCCATGGACGACCTCGCCGAGGTCGCCGTTCTCTGTGAGCTACGTCAGCGCGGATTCTCGTTGCAGCGCGTGCGCAAAGTGATGCGCTTCCTGCAGCGTGAACTCGGCAAACGGTTGGTGGAAACCGTGAGCGACGGCGCCGAGTACCACCTGCTCACCGACGGCCGGAATCTGTACCTGGAAGATTCCGCGCACGCAGTCATCAACATCCTCAAGAATTCGAAGCAGCCGATTCTTTCCGTGTGCCTGACCGACACGGTGCAGCGGCTGCGGGCACGTATTGGCAAGAAGCACGCGCAATCGGCAGTGTCGTCCAAACAAAAAGCTGGGCGGCGTAAAGCTTCTTAACCATTCACTCGCCGCCCCAGAAAGCGGCGACAAGGGGGAAACACGATGATCGCGGAAATCAGTATCCTGAACGAATGGATCCCCGAACAGATGGAGCCTGGCACCATCTTTGTTTTGGAAAACGCGGGCGAAGTTGGGGAATCGATCGATCCTTATTGGGCAGTGCTCTCGTGTCCGACGTGCGGCACCTTGGGGTTGATCACCAGAAAACAGGTTGCGGGACTGCTGCCCGTCATCTGCGGCTCGCAGATGTGCTCGGCACAGTTCTTCATCAACGATGACCAGATCATTCCGCGAAAACCGTTTTAGCGGTGGAAGCGCTGGCCTTAAGGCCAACGTCAACAAGAGGAGTCGGGCTTGAGCCCAGCATCCTCAAGCGGTCATCAGGATTTTGCTTTGACTTTGCTTTGAGGTAGCACCCGGCTTCAGCCGGGTGATTCAGAGGCTGAAAAAATGTGGGGCTTTAGCCCCTGCGGTAAAGGCGCGATGGACTTCACTCCATCGCGCTTTCGCGTTTTACGGTCGCCAAACCAGGCCCACCATCGCCGCTCCCAAAATCAGCCACGCCGAATTCGTCCGATAACGCAACAACAACACCGCACTCACGATAGCGATCAACCCCGTCTGCCAGTTCACAATCGCACTTCGACCAAGTTGCCACGCGACCACCCCCATCAACGCCAGCGAAGCCACGATCACTCCATCCAGCGCCGCCGAGGCGACCTTGGATTCGCGAATGCGTGAGACCAGCGGCCCGCTAATCGCGACCAGCACGAATGCCGGAAGAAAAATTGCCGCGGTTGCGACGGCCGCCCCTCGCGATCCGGCCACGACGTAACCGATGAAAGTCGCAGTCGTAAACACCGGTCCCGGCGTGATCTGGCCGACCGCGACGGCATCGAGTAATTGTTTCTGCGTAAGCCAGTGCAGGCGATCCACGAAGTCAGCGCGCAGAAATGCCAGCAGGACGTAGCCGCTGCCAAACAGCACCGATCCGGTTTTCAGGAATGTCAGAAAGAGTCGGGGGAGCGTGACTGGCATTTGTCCGGTGACGCCTGCGGCGACTGGAATCGTGGCCATCCATAGCACGGCAGCACGCTTGGTCCACAGCGGAACCGACGCCAGTACTGCTGCGCCAAGCAGGATTAACAACTCATGCACGCGAAACGCGTATGCCACTGCTCCGAGCACGCCGATGATCCCGAGCCACCAGTTCTTCACTGCCGTCTTGCTCAATGTCCAGAAGGCTTGCACGATGATCGCGATCACCACCGGCTTTACCGCAAACAACACACCCGCTACACGTGGCAGTTCTCCGAAGCGAACATAAATCGCGGCGATGAATCCCACGAGAATGGCTGCCGGAAGAATGAAGCACACTCCCGCGACCAGCAGTCCGCGCCAGCCACGCTTCAGCAATCCGATGTGGATGGCCATCTCGGTCGAACTCGGTCCCGGAATTAAGTTGGCGGCGCCGAGGCGGTCGAGAAAATCTTTTTCCGTGATCCAGTTACGCCGGCGCACGAATTCCTCGTGCATCATCGCGATGTGCGCTGCCGGTCCGCCGAAGGCGGTCGTGCCGAGCTTAAGAAATACCAGTGCGAGCTCGCCGAGAGAAGGTTTGCGCGTTTCGGCCGGCGTTGGTGCGGCGTTCATCCGGCTTCGATTTTATCGTCGATCGAGAGAGGGCCGGCGCCCACCATGAGCAGAAAGATCGTGCCCAGCAGCATGCAGTAATCCACGCGCGCTTCATGGGCTGTCGCCCAGAATCCAGACTTCGCGAGCATCGGCAGCTTGGTGGTCAGAATCGCGACGCTGATGTTGATCATCAGCGCAACCGATGCCAGTCGCGTAAGCAGCCCCACGATCAGCATCGCGCCACCGATGATTTCCACCGCACCCACGAAAGGCGCGAAGAATTGCGGTGCAGGAATACCGATCTTGATAAACCTGCCGACGCCGAGTGCCTGCGGGAAGAGAAATTTCTGGATGCCTTCACTAAGAAAGACGCAGCCGACCAGCAGGCGTACGAGCAGAGTCGCGCGCGGTGCGTCGGAATGCACGATGCGATGCAGCACGCTCATGGCTTCGGCGGAGCGGGCGGCGTGAACTGCGCGATGTCGGCAAAGCCCAGTGTCTCTTCGATCTTGCTGATCGTCTCCTCGGCGTCGTCGAAACCATCTTTGCCGAACGTCTTGTGCTCGATCTCTTCGAACTGATCGCCGAGCTCATCGAGCTGCTTGTTCGTGTAATTCTTTTTCCAGGCAGGGAAGATGATCGTGTCTTCCCGCGCCGCGTGGTTCTGGTACATCAGGGTGAAGCTGTCGAAGATCTTCGCCAACTCGTCGGCGTGCTGCTTGCCGATCTTGCCGCCCGTCACTGCGAGCACGTAATCGGTGACCTCGCGGCCACGCTGGTGCTGCGCCGTAAGCACGTCTGCATAGTGCGTCAGTGCAGGCTTATTCATTTTTCGGATCGTCGGAAAGATGTGCTGCTCCTCGAGTTGGCGCTCATGATAGTCCTCGCCGAAGTTACGAAACAGCTTCGCCGTTTTATTCAGCGCCGCCGGATCGATCGCACCTGGATCGGAGCGCAATTTCGGCACGAGTTCCGCGTACACCAGCAGCGCGCGGCGAATCACGCCGTGTTCGCGCATCAGGTCTTCGGTGGCGGTGACTTCCGTTTCATCCTTCTTCTCCTCCGCGTACACCGAGGTCGTGAGTGCGAGTCCTGTAAGGGCGAGAGGTGCCTTGTGAAGCAGATCACGGCGCGAGAGAGAACTCATTGAAAACCTCCGTCAACAGTATACGCAGAAGAGACCCGCCGAGATGCGGTCAGCGCGGCTTTCAAGTCACGCAATTTTGGATGGAGCCCAGAAATTGCTCGATGCCCGGTCTGCGTAAAGAAGTGCAAATGGCGCCCGTTCACTCCGAGGTTTGGCATCCCACTTCCTCTGCATTCGATCTGAATCGAGAGTGGAGGAAATCGTGAGAAAGGTTTTTGCACTTGTTTCAACCGTGTTGTTGTTATTCGCAATCGCGTACGCGCAGCGCGGACAACATGAAGGTGGTGGAAGGCCAGCGCAAGGCGGCCATGCAGAATTCGGTGGCGGCCACATTCCGCAACATGGTCCCGCGCCCGGTCGTGCGCAGATGCCGGCACCGCGGGCTGGCGAACAACGTGGCGGACGTGGCTTCGCCGATCAGCCGGGGCATCCGGATTATCCTCATGTGCACGCCCGCAATGATGAGTGGATCGGGCACGCGGGCGGAGATGCCCACCACCATCTCGATCGGCCCTGGGAACATGGACACTTCCCCGGCGAATTCGGCCCGAGTCACATTTGGCGATTAGGCGGCGGTGGACCGGGTCGCTTCTGGTTCAACGGATTTTATTTCGGCGTCGCACCGTATGACGTGGGCTATACCGATGGCTGGCTGTGGGATTCGGACGACATCGTGCTTTACGACGATCCCGACGATCCCGGCTACTACATTGCTTACAACACCCGGCTGGGCACGTACGTACACGTGCTCTACATGGGTGAGTAGCGGAAGTTGCGGGCTACTCTGCCTTTTGCTAATCTGCGTTTACACCGGGAAGGAGGTGGTCCGATGACCTTGTCTGACAGTTGTGGTAGATCTTCGAACCTGAAGATTGGTGAGGTGGCTGAGGCTTAGGGCGTCGCGCCCGAAGTGCTCGCAAACCCCGTAGGGTTTTGCTGAGGCCGCGCAAGCGTAACGCCTCTAGCCAAACTCAACAGTACACCGGAATAGGCTCGTCGCTGCTACGCAGAGCGATGAGCCTTTTCTCTTTCGAAGCCTTTGCGTATCACACCGATCGTCGGTGCGCGCAGACCGAAGTTTTCAATCTCGTCGGCCGCGATCCAACGCGCATCGCTCACATCCGTAGCTGCCTGCAGTTCTCCCCCGGTCACGCGGCAAAGATAATCGACCAGGACATAGTGATACTGGCATCGTCCATCCTTGTCGCGCCAGATGCTGTCGAACAACTCCAGCACCTCGCCCGCTTCCACGATCAATCCGGTTTCTTCCTGCACCTCGCGCTGCACCGCGTCGACTAGCTTCTCTCCAAGTTCGACTAAGCCACCCGGGATCGACCACTCGCCTTTCAGTGGTTCGCTGGCCCGACGCACGATAAGCGCGCGTCCTTCGTGAATGATTACGCCGCCGACGCCGAGCAGCGGCCTTTCCGGATATTCGCGTGACATCGGATTAGAGTACACGTCTTCGGCCGCGGCAGAAACTCGGCACTTGTGAAGTTGCAGCGGTGTCTATTCGAATGGAGGTGCACAACGTGACCGCTGCTCGCCAAGCCGCTCTGGGCTTGCTTCTCCGCTGTTTTTTGGTTTCGTTCATGGTGGGATTCTTAGCCGCGATGCTGGCCTGCTCGAAGACCCAGTTCGAACGCGAACACGATGCCGCGGTGAATGACAATCCGTGGGGCGTCGAATTGCAAATCAAAACGGCTGGCGACACGCGTAAGTTTCATCGCGGAGACACGTTGCGCTTCCAGGAGTTCTACACGGCAAAGTCGGCCCGGATGTGGCAACTCGAGGTTCTGGAGGCCAGCAACGCCGCCGACATCGCGAACCTCGCCTACCTTTCCGACGGCAGCGCAACGCGAAAATTATCCTATGCCGCGGAGAATGCGTCGTGCTGCAAATGGCGCTACGTCACGCTGAATACCGATCCGGTACGCTTACCGTATCGCTTCGATGGCGATCCCGATGGCTGGTTTCGTTCGGTTCGTCTTCCCGAACAGCCCGGAAAATATCAGCTCTATGTGGAGACGCACCGGTTGTTGATGCGCAAGGGCGATGGTCTTGATCCGGCGACCCACACGGGATATCCGCTGATCTCGAATGACGTTCTGACTATCGAAATCCTACCTTGAACCGGCAGCGGATTTCGCGCAGCGTCGTCCGCTCTCACGTTCCAGGATCTCTTGGAATTTGTCGAGTACACTTCCACCAATCTCGGGCATCCGATATTGCGCCACCAGTTCTTCTACGCGATCGGCGGCTCGAGAGAGGGCATCTTTCTGAGCACCATCCTGGCGTGACGCACGGTCGATCACGCTCGAAGGGATGTGTTGTTCCTGGCGGAAAAGTTTGCGGGTCTCCGGCAGCTTGAGAAACTCTCCGCTCAGGCCCGCCTTTGCAAAGGCATCGATAGCGAATGACGAGTAAGAACTTTCTACGCCGCTAACCAACCGCTGTGCCGATGCGATGGATTCCGCGTCGAGGACGAGTTTCTCCACCGAGAATGTGGCCAGCGAATCGAGCATGCCGGCGCCCGAGATCATATTGATACCCGTCAATGCACCGAGCACTGCGGAACGCGCCGACTCTGCTCCGCATTGCTCGTCCACCAGTTTCGAATCGCTTGCGACCAGGTATCCGTGCGTCGGCAGACCCAACGACTTCCCAACCTCCGCGCAGCCCATGTTGAGCATCGCCGTCTCCATGGCCCCCATCGGCGCGCCTCCAGTACGCATGTCGAGAATCGCCGGCGCTCCGCCCCAAACGATCGGCGCACCCGCGCATGCCAGTTGATGAATCGTGATGCCGGCAATCGCTTCTGCCGCGTGCTGCGTGATTGAACCCGCGAGCGTTACCGGCGCCGCACCACCCGCCAATGGCATGGATACAATCTCTGCCGGCACGCCGGCACGCGCCAGCTCTACAAGATTCTGTGCGCCGAACTCCGACCAGTTCAGCGGTGGAGAAGGGCAAACATCGAACACCGCTCGCGGCTTTTCGCGAAGCGCGTCTGCGCTACCGGCATCCGCGATGAGCAAATCGATCATGCCTTGCAGGCCAGTGGCAGAGAACGAGCCGGTGACGATCGGCTTGTTGGAATGTCGCAGAACCACGGACAGCCGGTAGATATCACCCATCTCCGGCGGCAAGTCGCTGCAAACCACGGCTGTAGATTGGGCCGCGTATTGCGGCAGCATCTCCGCGACCTGCACAATGCGCACCAGGTCTGCGGTTACAGCGCGGCGAACTTCCTGCGACTGCGCATCGAGCATCTGCACGCAAGAAGAGCCGGGATCGAAATGCACCGCGTCTCCGCCGTAGGGCACCATCGGATCACCGGCGCGATTGAATAGCCAGAACTCTCGCGGTACCGAAGCCAACGCCACGCGCGCCAAGGCTTCCGGAATATGTGCGATGCCTTCCTTCACTTCAACGCCCTGCGCTTGCAGGAGCGCGATGGCGTCTGACGATCCAACCCGGACGCCCGGTTCCATTAGCAGCGCAAACGCTTCGGCGAGGATTCGCTCGATAGTCGCCGGTTCGAGCAGTCGCACTTGGGGCCTCATGCGGTCGCCGCCCGCGCTACCAGGCTGCGCACCAGTTCGAGGGCGTCCATCGCGTTGCGAGCATATCCATCCGCGTGAATCTCTTCCGCCCACTTGCGGGTCACGGCCGCGCCTCCAACGATGGCTTTCACTTTCGGTCGCAGGCCTTCGCGATCGAGCGCCTCGATCACGCTCTTCTGTCCCGCCATGGTCGTCGTCAAAAGGGCAGAAACGCCGATGATTTGCGCGTCTACCTCGCGAACCTTGTGGATGAAAGCCTCCGGCGACGCGCTGGTTCCGATGTCAAAGACCTCGAATCCATTCGCTGCGAGGATGGTTGCAACGAGGTTTTTTCCGATGTCGTGAATGTCGCCCTTGGCAGTTCCCAGCACCACCCGCCCGAGAGTTTCACGATGCGTGCCTTGTTTGCGAAGTTCCGGTTCGAGCACCGACATCGCCGCTTTCATGGCTTCGGCGCAGGCCAGCAGGTCAGGCAGGAACATCGCACCGCAACCGTACTGTTCACCCGCGAAAGAGATGCCGGAAGCATAGCCGTGGGTGATGACGTGGAGAAGATCGAGCTGTTTAGCTATGGCTTCGTGCGCAAGTTGGGCCGCCGTGGTCGGAGCGCCGTCGATCACGCTCTGCTGCATGGCGCGAAGAAGTTCGTCGTGCAATTGGAACCTCGCTGGAATGCGTGGATTGGCATTCTTGAGGCCGGATTGTATTGCGGCGCAGGGGAGGGAAGTCTGTGACAAATGAACATTTGCGCAGTTTGCACGCTTTCCCCCAGCCAATTCCTACTTCACGCCTTGCTCCGGGTTCCACGAACCCTGCTCTTTGCGCACCATCACGATCTCGCCAATGTGGTAGGCCCGATGCTCCGCAATTTTAGCGATGGTCGGCGCCCATTTCTGGAGCGTCGCATCGTCCGCGGCTTCGATGGCCTTTTCCCATTCGGTCATCTCCATATCCAATTTCATGACCGTCTTGTCCCATTCTTTGGGGTCGTATTTGTCAAAGGTGTCGTCGTTCTTGCCTTCAAACTTCGGGTGCTTCTCGCCCTTGAACTCGGCCAATGTTTCCAGGTCCCAAAACGCGATGTGATACGCCAGTTGTCCGACAGAATGATTGCCGTGGCCGTCCTTCCACCCGGATTGTTCGGCGGTGACGCCCGCCACCGCTTCCTTGGAGGAAACGAACCAATCTTTCTGGTTGTGTGTCTCGCGCAGTTCCTGCAATAAGACGCTTTTTAGAGTCGCCGGGGTCTTCGGCGCTGCGGCGGGCTCCTGCGAGTAAGCGGCCAGTACGAATGACAAGAACAAGAAGGTGACGATGAATTTCATCCAGGGATTCCTCTCGCGAATGGTTGCGCAGCTGTTCGGCTTCGCGCGCGAATCATAAAACACGCGTCGTCCGAACCCGCAACGCTCGTCCCTCGATTCCTGCATTCAGTCGCTGCAAGTTTCCTGAATTCCCCACTGCTTCACCGAAGAAGGCGCAACAGAACTCTTTGGAGTAGACTGTCGCCGCTCCCCGAAGGCCGACTTTTTTGGGACTTCCGGGTTACTACTTACGAGGCAAGAGCATCTCGGGACTCGGGCCTTGATATCCAATGAATCCTAAGTTGCGGCCCTCCGTGGCACAGCCGCTGTTCCCTGCGGCCGGAATGCACCCGAGATGAATGGAGAGGAAATACTATGCGTCTCGCTCGATCGATAGCTTCATTGTTATTCGTGCTTGTGATGCTCACTTTTCCGCCACTGCTTTTGCGCAGATCGGCGTTGGAATTTCCGTGAACTTCGGCCCGCCGGCGCTGCCGGTTTACGACCAGCCTCTCTGCCCCGGCGATGGTTACATCTGGACCCCCGGCTATTGGGCCTGGGATAACGATGGCGACGATTATTACTGGGTGCCTGGAACTTGGGTCACGGCTCCCGAGGTGGGCTATCTGTGGACCCCGCCGTGGTGGGGTTGGGAAGGCAATGCTTTCTTCTTCCATGAGGGCTATTGGGGATCGCAGGTAGGCTTCTACGGCGGCATCTCCTACGGCTTCGGCTATTTCGGCCATGGCTATGAAGGCGGCCGCTGGCAGGGAGACCACTTCTACTACAACCGCGACGTCAACAACATCAATGTGACCAACATTCGCAATGTGTACAACGAACGCGTCACCATCAATAACGAAAACCACGTGAGCTACAACGGCCACGGTGGCATAGACGCACGACCTTCGCCGCAAGAAGAATCGGCGATGCATGAGCGTCACATCGGCCCGGTTGGAGCGCAGACCGAACACATACAGGCAGCGCGCGGGAATCGGGAACTCAGGGCCTCGGAGAACCATGGCCGTCCGCCGATCGCTGCTACCGCCCGTCCCGGCGGATTGCGCGAAGGTGCGGTTCCGGCAAAATCCGCAGGCGGAGCCTACAACCCTCCGGCAAATCGCGGTCGTGGGCCGGGAACTGAATCCAGTCCCGCCCGTACAGCTGAATCTGCTCCATCGCGGGGAAACAACACCTACGTTCATCCCCACGATCTTCCGGCCATCAATCGACCTGCTCCTCCGAACACCGGGAATGCGAAGCAAGACCAGAAGTATCAACAGCAGCAGGAAAAGATGTATGCCAAACAGAACCAGGAGCGCGACAAGCTGCAGGCCCGACAAGATAAAGAACATCAACAACTGGCCAAGCAGAACGCCAATGATGCCAGGAAACAACAAGTCGAGCAGCGGCACCAGCAGCAGACCCAGCAATTGTCGCAGAAGCATGAGCAGCAGCAACAACACATGCAGACCCGGTCAGCCCCGCCTCCAAGTCACGAGCAGGGCGGAAAACCCCACTAGCCGTAGCAGCTCGTCTGCAAGCTGAACTCAAGGAACAACAGAAAAAGCCTCGGAAACTTTCCCGAGGCTTTTCTGAATCCGCGCAACTAACGGCGGTTCAAACTTGGACTTTGCTGTGACCTGGATACTGAAAAACTTGGACCCATGAAGTGAAACCAAGTATGGATGTCGCGATGACCGACCTCCCCACTGAGTTCAATTTGGAGATCAGTGCGACGAAGACAAACGTACGGCGAATCTCGCTATTCTCCTATCCCTCGTAAGGCGAGGGATGTCCCCGAAGAGTGGGATTCGTGGAATATGCTGCGACCACGCAAAAGAGAAGGCAAGCCGAAGCTTGCCCCTCTGCTTCCTCATTTGCTCTGACCTTACTTCTTAGTCACCGTGACCGAGAGCTTGCCGTTCGCACCCGGAGTGACCAGCACCTGTCGCCGCGAGGTTGACGCTGCTGCGCGATTGCGCACGGTTGCCGCGCCGGTCGAGTTGGTCGTCATCACGGCAGAGACCTCGCTGGTCCATGCGGCGTTCGTTCCCATCCGGAACGGTGCTGCCTGGAAGTTGTTCGCCTGGAAGAGCATCGCCTGGAGTATGAATACATACGACGTGTTGGCCTTCAGAATCCCCGGCGGAATCGCTACCCCGGTCGAGAACGTATAGAAGTAGTGGATCTCCGGATTCGCCCCCCCGAGCGTGGCAGGGTTCACGACCGTGAGTTCGTACGACGATGGCGCTCCAAAAGTCGGCGTGGCCCATGCGATCTGCGGCGCCCCCGAGATGCTGCCTTGATTGGTGAAGAAATCTTTCCCGTCGACCGTCGAATTCAGCGGCTCGCCAACCGCCGGAAACGTGGAGTTGCTCGAACTCGGAATCACGTTGGTGATGGTCACCTGCCCGTTGTTCTGGAAACTATAGTTCGAGCCGCCGATGCTGAAGCTGCGCGAGCCTAAATCTTCGAACTGAACAAACGGAACTCCTTTGCTGGTAACCAGCCCATAAGGAATGGAGCCGAAGTCCGTGTCCGTCGTAATCGTGGCCAGCGGAATCTTGACCAACTGGATGGGGGTTGAACCCGACGCGGCATAGAGGTTCGCAGGCAGGAAGCCGTCGCTGCCGTCGTAGGCCGAGTCAAACATCGTGAAGTTTTTCACCGTCGGACCGGTAAAACCGGGGATCGCAGTGTTTACCGCATCGAACTCGGAAACTTTCACCACCGGGTCGGTGGTCGATCCGGTGTTCGCCGTCATGGAACCCGTTAAGCTTACGGTGCCCCCATTGGTTTCCGTCAGTGACGGAAAAGTTTCAGATTCCACTTCGCGGGTGATAGGCCCTGACGTCGTATAGTGCAGCAGGTAGCCACTGTCGCCTTTGGAGCTATTAATCAGCCCACCGGTTTGTGGGAAGGTAGCGCTATAGGTCTGAGACGCCGGAGCACCCGCCGGCGCGCCGCTAGACTTCGCGTCAGGACTGACCCACGCGATCGAATCACTGGAGGTCACCGGGACAGACAGCGCAATATTCTGCGCAGCAATCGTCACCCCGGACGTCGCGCGAACTGCGTCGGGCCGACCGATGACCAGCTGTCCGGCATCAATGTCGCTCGCCGACGTGTAGAGATAGTTGTCGGTGACGGCTCCGTTATCCATACGCTGCAGATGCAACCAGTAATTTCCGGCCGGCACATTCGGGATCGTGAAATTGCCGCTGGCGTCGCCCGTCCCCGCCTGGCGATTGAAGCTACCTTTGTTGTTCGGCAGCAAGACTTCCACCGTCACGGAGCTCATATCCTGCGGATAATCAACAAGCGTTCCGCCGGCCACCGCATTGTCAACCGCTGTGCCATTGATGTTACCGGTCGGCGTGATGTTGAACGTCTGCGTGAATACGCCGTTATTGCTGGTGGTTGCAGTGATCGTGAAGCCGTTCGAAATGCGCGCCTGCGCGTGCGTCGGAGTCCATGTGAGCGTGCTTCCTGTAATCGCAGCACCGGTTGGGCCGGTTGTCATCGTGTAGGTAACCGTACTGTTATCGGTGGTTGTCGTGGTGATGGCGTAGCTGTACTGAATGCCTTCCGATGCGATCTGCGGCGCGGTGCTGGTGAAGGTTGGCGCCGGTCCGACGGTGGTGGTGGTAGAAGAGCTGCCACCGCCGCATGCGAGTGCGAACAACATTGCCGGAACCAGGAGTGCAAGAGTGACGAACCGTAAGACTTTATCGAGAGCGACAGGCCCAACCACAGACGCGCGATACGACGGCATGACTGTCCTTTCAACGGACGGTAAGAAATGAGAGTTTCCGGAAAGCACGATCATACCGGGGATGCTTGGCAGAGTTCAATTGCCCAGAGGTTGAGGATTGTGTCTTTGTGTAAACGCGCCCGCCGAGGCAAACAAAAACGGCAGGCACATAGGCCTGCCGTCAGTAAAATCTGCGTACCAAACTACTTGGATGTCTTCGTTTTCACACGGGCGCTCAGGCGTGCCTTGTAGCGGCTGGCGGTGTTCTTGTGCAGCACGCCCTTCTGGACAGCCTTATCAAGCAGCGAAACCGTGCCGCTGAACGAGGTCTTCACCGCGTTGGCGTCTCCGCCGGCAATGGCCTCGCGCAACTGGCGTAGCGAGGTGCGAAGGCGGGATTTATTGGCGCGGTTGCGCGTGGTGCGAGTTTCAGTCTGACGTGCGCGCTTGAGCGCCGAATAATGGTTTGCCATGAACTTACGGGTGTCCTCTGAGAAGAATCTCGACTGATGCCGAAAGAGTTATTTTACGGGATTTGCCGGGAGGGGTCAAACACAAGCTGCTGCCCCTCCCGTTCTTCCACCGGATAACGGCCATTCGGCCTACGGCACCGTCACCACCACTTTCCCCACCTGCGCATTCGACTCGAGATACTGGTAGGCCTGCACTGTCTGGGCGAACGGAAAAGTTTTCGCGATTTTCGGGCTGAATCGCCCATCCGCCAGCCGCTCAGAGATGTACTTTTTCGCCTTGCCGAGCTTCTCGGGGTGGGTCGTGACCTCCCCCAGCACATAGCCGCGGAACGTCAACCCTTTGGCTAGCGCCGCGAACAGCGGGAACGGGGTTGGCTGCGTCGCCAGGGCGCCATATTCGATGATGATGCCGCCAGCAGAGACAGCCTCAGCAAGTTTTTCGAGCGTCGGTCCTCCCACGGGATCGAAAATCACTCTCGCCCCTTTTCCGCCGCTGATCTCCAGCACTCGCGCCGCCAGGCCTTCTTCTTCGGTCGCAATCACGTGATCGGCGCCGAGAGAAAGCAGTTCTTTTTTCTTGTCGCTCTTTCGCGTCGTGGCGATCGCCGTCGCGCCTTCGGCTTTTGCGATTTGGATCGCCGCCAGCCCTACGCTGCTCGAAGCCGCAGTGATCAGAACAAAATCGCCCTTCTTTACGGGAGCGATTTCGATCAATGCGCCATATGCCGTCAGGTATTGCATCCAGATGGCGGCTGCTTGTTCCGGCGATAAGCTCGCGGGATACTCGCCCAGCGCATACACCGGCGCGATTACCTCTTCCCCTACCATTCCGTATTGATTCATCGAAAACGACGGAATCGTTGCCACCGCTTTTCCCAGCCACTTCTTATCCACATCCGGACCCACCGCCTCAATGGTTCCGGCGGCTTCATATCCCAGACCAGACGGCAGCTTGGGATTTTCAAGATACTGCCCATGCATGAACATCCACTCCGCGCGGTTCAACCCGATGGCCTTCACCTTGATCCGCACTTCGCCTTGCTTCGGCTCTGGAGTGGGTTGTTCTTCAATCTTCAGGACCTCGGGTCCACCTAACGCATGAAATCGAACGATCTTCGGCATTGTTTCTCCAATGCCTCATTCGATGGTTACCCGAGCTCAGAAGATTCCGTTGGCGTATGAATGTGGAGTTAAGCGTTCTTTTCCGGGAAGAACGACCGCCCCATGCCGCTTTACACTTTCGAGTTGTAGTTGTAAAAGATCGAAATTTACTTTGCAGTCGCTCATCCAGAAGCCTTCGGCCAACGTACATCTCACATTGAAAGGGCGGGCGCGACAGGCATAGTCGGGGGAGTGTGCCAGTTCCGCCCGTCTTTTTTGTGAAGCGGGAGCTCAGCGAATCTCGTACGGCGACTTCTTTAGGAAAGGTACGACCCTGGATCGCTGGTCGCGAAAGATCGAATCCGCGCTCTCTATGTACAGATCGACGACGGTTTCAAAGACCGCGAGCAGGACCATCCCCGCGCAGAGCAGCGCCAAAACTCCAACGAATAGTTTCCAACCGCCAAAGGCAATCAAGAGAAGCGGCCAGACAGCTCTCGCAGAGAGGCGGGAGTTCAAGGTGGCTAAGCGCTTGCCAATCGTACTGAGGAGACGGCGCATGCTCGCCCTTTTACTTTCATCGGATATTCTATCGGATTACAAACCGTTTTCAAGCAGGTTGAGAAGGCTACGATCGGCTCTTTTGTGGCTCTGGATACCGCCTTGTGATCCGCGACACGTTCTCCCGCTATCGCCTAAGATAAAGTAAGTCAGGCCCCCGATTTCATGGATCCCCTCAGCACCCAACTTAATTCCGCGCTCAAACACTACTTTGGCTATGACGAATTTCGTCCTCTTCAGGAACGGATCATTCGCAGCGTGGTCGCCGGACGGGATGTCTGCGTCATCATGCCGACGGGTGGCGGCAAATCGCTGTGCTACCAACTCCCGGCCGCCATCTCACAGAAGACCGTGGTGGTGATCTCCCCGCTGATCGCGCTGATGAAAGACCAGGTCACCCAGCTCGGCCAGATGGGAATCCCGGCGGCCCTGCTGAACAGCACATTGAGCGGCTCGGAACAGTCGTCGGTCATGCGCAAAGCTCGCGCCGGCGATTATCGTCTGCTCTACCTTTCACCAGAACGCCTGGTGCGCGAAGACACCGTCGGCTGGCTTAGGCAAATGCCGCTGGGGATGTTCGCCATCGACGAAGCCCACTGCATCTCCGAATGGGGCCACGAGTTTCGTCCCGAGTACCGGCAACTGCGCTTGCTGCGTGAAAATTTCCCCGACGTTCCCATCGCCGCCTTCACCGCGAGCGCCACCCAGCGCGTGCGCCACGACATCGTCGAACAGCTCAAGTTTCGCGCCGCCGACAAATACATCGCCAGTTTTCATCGTCCCAACTTGCGCTACCTGGTCCGCCAGTGCGATGCCCACTCGCAACGCAGCCTGCTGCTCAAAGCTCTGCGTCACTACAAGGATCAGAACGTCATCGTTTACGCCCCCACTATCAACACCGTCGAGGGTACGGTTGATTTTCTCCAGGAGAAGGGAATTCCCGCCGTCGCCTACCACGGACAGATGGACAGTGCGACCCGCAGTCGCAACCAGGAGTTGTGGATGACCGATGAAGTACGCATTCTTGTCGGCACCATCGCCTTCGGACTCGGCATCAACAAGCCCGCCGTCCGTGCGGTGATTCACCTTGCTCTGCCGAAGTCGCTCGAGCATTACTACCAGGAAGCCGGCCGCGCCGGCCGCGATGGCGAACCCGCCGATTGCGTCATGCTCTGGCAGAAGAAGGACGCCGGACTGCTGGCCTACTTCACCGAACAGATCACCGATGCCGCGGAGAAATCCCGCGCCTGGGAGCGCTACCGGGTCATCACCGATTTTGCAAAGTCGCGGGAGTGTCGCCATCGACAGATCTGCGAACACTTTGGCGAAACGAAAAAGTGGGAGAACTGCGGTGCCTGCGATGTATGCGGCACCAAGCTGTCCTGGTTAGGTGCCGAAGACGCGGCTCTCACCCTTCCTCTCGACACCAAACCACGTACCAAGTTGCGCGCTCCCAACGCAGCGCCGTTCGACGAAGAGCTTGCGGCATACTTCCGCCTATGGCGTAAGGATGAGGCCAAACGTCGCGGTGTTCCCGCCTACGTAGTTATGCACGACAGCTCGCTCGAAGATTTATGTCGTGTTCGCCCCAAAAATCTTGCCGAGATGCGTACCGTCTCCGGTTTTGGCGACGTGAAGACCGCCGACTTTGGCCCAGCCATTCTGGAAGCGCTCGAAGAATTCAAGCGCGGTAGCCGCGCCCAGGAGCCTGTGAAGTCCGAAATCACAAGCAAACCTTCGCAGGAGACCATCGAACTGCTGAAGAAGGGCCACAGCTTCGCCGAAATCGCGAATATCCGCGGACGCCAACTCGCCACCGTCATCGCCGCCGTCGCGAACCTGGTTGAGACTGGCGAAATCGAGTTCGATCCGGCATGGGTTGCCGAGGACCGCCGCGTGGCCATCGAAGCTGCCTGCGCCAAGCTGGGAACCGCCCGCCTGCGTCCGATCAAAGATGCCGTTCCCCCCGACGTCACCATGGGCGAAGTCCATCTTGTGATTGCCAAACTGCGCCACGATCAGCAGCCAAAAGCATAGATCTGGGTGCCCCACCCTTGTCGTAAAGCGACAGGGTGGGATTCGAGAACGCTTGAACCCAGATCTATGAAGTAACGCGAGCGTGCACACCTCTTCTCCCACCCTGTCCTGCGGACAAGGGTGGGGCACCCACTTCGTTCCACTTCCCTCGTCCCACGATTCACTTTCCCGTAACCTGAGTTGTCTAGCATTTTCTTGATCTACTACTTAGGCCCAAGCTCCCTTTCCCGGGATTCGCCATCTAACCAACTGGGTATGAGGCTACAAGTGGGTACTCCGGACTCCCGGTATTCGCAGTGGAACATTCAAAAAGAAGCGGTTGACTCTGCGATTCAGCCGGGATACTCTGCCCAACATCGGAGGCAATCTCAACCAGTTGTCCACGATTTGGCTCGGCCTCAATTCCGCTCGACCATCCACAAAACAAAGAAGACATCGTGCGCGCTCATTGCGAGCGTGCTTTTGCACGTGCCCATTCAAGGTAGGATTTATGGAGGGTGAATCCCAGACTCAATGAAGAAGAACATCGAGATCAGCCCGAATATCGAAACGTTGTTCGGCACACGGGACGAGAACTTACGGGTGCTGGAAACCGGTCTGAACGTGCGCATCGACATGCGCTCGGATGCCATTCAGATTGAAGGCGAACTGGAGAACGTGGGTCGCGCGGAAAAAGTGTTCAGCGACTTTGAACATCTGCAGCGCAGCGGACACGTGTTTCAGAACGGCGATCTTGGCGACATGCTGCGAGTGCTCACGCGCGATCAGGCGGCCACTCTGCGCGGACTTGCCGAGGCAGGGCGTCAACGCTCCTTTGGCAAACGCACCGTGCAGCCGAAGAGCATCAACCAGCGGCGCTATCTCGAAGCGATTGAAAAACATGACATGGTGTTCGGCGTAGGTCCCGCCGGCACCGGTAAAACCTACCTCGCAGTGGCAATGGCGATCTCCGCCCTGATGAGCAAGCGGGTCAGCCGCATCATCCTCGCGCGTCCGGCGGTGGAAGCCGGCGAACGCCTAGGCTTCTTGCCTGGCACGCTTCAGGAAAAAGTCGATCCCTACCTGCGTCCTTTGTATGACGCGCTTTACGACATGCTCGAGCCGGAGAAGGTGGATCGCTATCTCGAGAAAAACGTCATTGAGATTGCGCCCATCGCCTTCATGCGCGGCCGCACGCTCAACGATTCCTTCGTGATTCTCGACGAAGCGCAAAACACCACCAGCGAGCAGATGAAGATGTTCCTCACTCGCCTCGGCTTCAACTCCAAGGCAGTGATCACCGGCGACGTCACGCAAATCGACCTGCCCAACGCTGCCCGCAGTGGACTGGTGGAAGCCGCCGACATCCTGAAGAACGTGGAGGGAATTCACTTCACCTACTTCGACGAAGGCGACGTCGTCCGTCACCACCTGGTGCAGCGCATCATCCGTGCCTACGAAGACAAGAAGAAAACTACCGCGGAACAGCTGGACCTGGCGCTCGATGCCAAGACCAGCAATGGCAATGGCCGTCCCAAGGAATCAGCTCAGGCCCAGATCGCGCCCGAGTTGCCTCCCACCGGCGGCGCAGGAACCTCTACCGTACACGAGTAAACTTGGTAACATAGAGCGGGAGGGCTTTTTGCCCTCCCGTTTTATATTTCACGACTTTGATCATTCTGAAGAAAAAATCCGCGACCGTCAGCGAGCGAGCCTTGCAAAGCTTCACGGTTCGCGCGCGTAAAGCTGCGGGCGTGAAGGGGCAGGTCCAGGTCCTCATCACCTGCAACGCGGAACTGCGCGACTTGAACCGTCGCTTCCGTCGCAAAGACAAGCCGACCGACGTGCTCTCGTTTCCCGCCATCATTGACGGCGAGGCCGGTGACATCGCGATCTCCGCCGATATCGCCAGCGAAAATGCGTATCGTCTCGGCCATTCGCTCGAAGAGGAACTGCGTATCCTTATCCTGCACGGCATCCTGCACCTCGCCGGGCACGACCATGAGAACGATCGCGGCGAGATGGAAGCCCTCGAGTCTGAATTGCGCGACCGCCTGAAGCTGCCGTCGTCCCTTATCGAGCGTACCCACGCAACCGGAAAAAAGCGCGCCAGGGGGAAGAAGTAATGCTCACCGTCGCGCACGTCGTGCTTTTCGTGGTATTGGTGGCGCTCCTTACGCTCACTTCCTATTGCGACCGAGTTTTCAAAGAAGCAGGCAAATTCCTTTCGCGCGAGTTCCAGGAGAACATTGATTTCTTTGAGCACGAGATCGAGCCCCAACTCGGTGTGAGTCCGCAGCGCGCCATGTTGGCGATGGCAGTTCTGCCGCAGTTGCTATTAGGAACGATCGGCTTTCTGCTCGCGTACACCGTCTTCTCGCACCCATGGACGGCACTCGAGTTATTGCAAGCCGCGATCACGCTCGTGTTCACCATTGTTATCTGCAATCGCCTGCTGCCTTACCTCTTGTTCGCCCGTACCCGTGGCGAGTGGCTCAGCCATTCTGTCTGGCTCATACGCATTCTGATTTATCTCGCGCTTCCCGTCACCATCATGCTCGGTTTCACGATTTCGGTAGCATCGCTCACCAAGGAGCATTCCGAGGAAGAGCCCGAGCACCCTTCCGAAGCCGTGGATGCCCTGATCGAAGCCGGACGCGAAGAAGGAATTCTCGAAGAAAGCGATCGCCACCTGATTCAGTCCGTCGTGGAATTCGGCGACAAGACCGTGCGCGAGGTCATGACGCCACGGCCAGAGATCTTCGCCATTCCCGCCGAATGGACGATCGAACAACTTCTTGAAGCGTTGCGCGAGCATTCCTATTCGCGTATCCCCGTATTCCGCGGCACGATCGACAACCTCATCGGCTTGGTCTTTTCCCATGACCTACTGCAGATTGCGGATACTGATGCTCGCACTCAAAAGGTAGGCGAGGTCGTCCGCAACGAACTAATCTTCATCCCGGAAACCAAGCGTGGCAGCGAGCTCCTTCGCGAAATGCAGCGCGACAACGTTCGCATGGCCGTGGTGATTGACGAATACGGCAGCGTCGCCGGCCTGGTGACGATCGAGGACCTCATCGAAGAAATTGTCGGCGAATTGCGTGACGAAGATGAGACCGACATCGTGCGCGAGGGCGAGCATACTTATGTTGTGCCCGGCAGCATGGACGTCGATCGGCTCAACGAATTATTCGGCATCCGCATGGAAGATGAACACGAGGCGGCGACGGTCGCGGGCCTGGTGAGTGAAATCGCGGGACGCATCCCGCAACCGGGAGAGATCGTGCAAAACAGCGGCTTACGTTTCGAAATTCTTGCTTCCACCCCGAGGCGCATCGAGCGTCTGCGCATCAGCGAGGCTACCCCCACCCGCGACCAGGTTCGCGCCTGATGCCTTTCCGCTCAGGATTCGTTTCCATCATTGGTCGTCCTAACGCCGGCAAGAGCACGTTGCTCAACGCCCTGGTCGGCGAGAAAATCGCCATCGTCACCCACAAGCCGCAGACCACCCGCAATCGCATCCAGGGCATTGTCACCGTCCCCAAAAAAGGGAAAAATTCCGGCGGACAGATCGTCCTCATCGATACTCCCGGCGTCCACAAACCCGAGCGTACCCTCGACAAGCGCATGATGCAGGAAGTTCACGATGCCCTCGAAGGCTGCGACCTCCTCCTCTTCGTGCACGATGCCACCCAGAAGTTCGGCAAAGACGACGCCCTCACCTTCGAGCTCGTCAAGCACTCCAGGAAGCCGGTAATCCTTCTCCTCAACAAAATCGACCTGATCCCCAAGCCGCAACTGCTCGGCGTGATCGCGGAGTTCTCCCAGCTCCATAAATTCAAAGAGATCATCCCCATCTCCGCTGCGAAGGGAAGCGGCCTCAAAATCCTTCAGGAAAAAGTTCTCGAGAATCTTCCCGTCGGCCCGCATTACTTTCCCGACGACCAGATCACCGATCAACCGGAGCGCTTCCTCGCCTCCGAAATCATCCGCGAGCAAGTTCTCATCTGCGCCCACAAAGAGGTCCCTTACGCCACGACGGTAATGGTCGAGCAATGGGAGGAGCGACTCAAGCTCACCCGCATCGCTGCCGCCATCTTCGTCGAGCGCGACGGCCAGAAGGCGATTGTCATCGGACGGGGTGGGGAAATGCTCAAGCGCATCGGTTCCAACTCCCGCCGGGAGCTTGAGAAGATATTGAATACAAAGGTTTTCCTAGAGCTCTTTGTGAAAGTCCAAGCCGGCTGGCGCGACTCCCGCCACTTCGTCGAACAGCTCGATTGGCATCGCCAACTGGAAGAACTCAGCGAAAGCCTGATTGCCGAACAGGAACCCCTCCGACCAAAACGCAGTAACCCGAAGGACTAGACCCTAAGGTACTCTGGATTCGAGTTACCTGGCAGGTTACTTTCTTGGTTGCGCGACGCGCTCATAGTCCCTTGGGTTCGTCGGAAGGTGTCCCATGAAGGTCCTGCAGTCCTTTGTACTCTGTCTCGCGCTCTGTTCCCCCGCTCTGGCCGGCGTTCGCTACACCATGCATCTTGAAACCGAAGATGCGGGCCGGCATAGTGACATCTTCCAAAATTCATGGCTGCAGGACGACAAAGCCAAGATTTGTTTTGACGAGGGTGTGAATGCCCTGACCGAGGTCGATGCCGATCGTTATGGATCCGTCGCGTACAGCATTGATCCCCACAGCCGCCACTCCACTCGCATCCTGGTCGGCAAACGCGAAGCCAAGCGCCCCGTCGTGATCGACAACATCGTCACCACCAAGACGCTGCAAGAGGCAGGCCCAGTCGTTCTCGGACATCCGACCACGCACTACACTTTCAAATCGGATTTCGACTACACCGAAAACGGCGACACCCTCAAGGGAACGATGGTCCACGAGCTATGGGTGGCGAGCGACCTGGCCGACTTCGAAGTCATGAACTGGATGATGTTCGAATATCGTTTGCGCGCCGACCGCGGCATTGAGAGCCTCTTCCGTGAAGTCAGCACCCTCGGACGCGGCCTACCGCTGGCCTATGACGGCATCGCCCGCATTCACGATCACGAAGGCAACATTCACATCGTCCGCCTCGGCGCGACGGTCGATTCACTCGAACGCGTGAATGTCGATCCTTCGGTCTTTTCGACGTCTGCTACGACCTACGAAGTCATCGCTGGTCAGTAAAGGCTAAGCGCGGATCCGTGGATTCGCTACGGAGTACAGCAGGTCGGTAAAGAAGTTCACTGCAACGTACGTCAAGCCGATTGCGAGGATGCAGCCTTCCACCAGGAAGTAATCGCGATTGTTGATCGCGGTGATCGTCAATCGTCCAATCCCCGGCCAAGAGAAGATCGTCTCCGTTACGATGGCGCCCGCCAGCAACGCTCCAAATTGCAAGCCCACCACCGTAAGCACGGGGATCAGCGCATTCCGCAACGCGTGGCGGTACACCACCGTGCGTTCTGGCAATCCTTTGGCGCGCGCGGTGCGAATGTAATCCTGGCTGAGTTCCTCTAACATTGAAGTGCGAACCATGCGAGCCAGGATCGCCGCCAACGCTCCGCCCATGGTGATCGCCGGAAGCACCAGGTGCGCGAGTGTTCCAGTGCCCGAGACCGGCAACCATCCCAGCCGGATGGCAAAAAACAAAATCAGGATCGGCCCCAACGCAAAGTTAGGAAACGAGAGCCCGAGCAATGTCACGAAGCTCAACAGCCGATCACTCCACTGGTTTCGATGCAGCGCCGAATGCACTCCTGCCGGGATGGACAGCAGGAGCGCGACTGCCAGCGCCGAAAACGTCAGCGCAATCGTCGGCGGATACGCCTGCACAATCGTCTTCGAAACTTTCTGGTTCATCCGCACCGATAGGCCAAGGTCGCCGTGCAGCACGCCCTTCCAGTAATTGACATACTGTTTCCCAATCGGCACATCGAGCCCGTACGCGTGACGCGCGGCCTGCAGATCGCTGACCGCCGCACCTTCACCAAGCATCTGTTGGATCGGATCACCCGGCACGAGATGAATCAGCAGAAACACGACCGACACCACCAGCCACACTACTGGTACCGTGTATGCCACGCGTTGCGCAAGGTAGCGAAACATCAGGCGTTCTGCTCCTTGGGCTCTGGCTGTTCGAGCAGGTCAAGCTTGATCGTGTCGATGCGCCGGCCATCCATCTCGATCACCGTGTAGCGATAGCCGTGGTACTCAAAGCTGTCGCCCTCGTGGGGAATTCGTTGTAGCTTCGACATCACGAAGCCACCGAGGGTTTCAAAGCCTTCGTCTCGTGGCAGGCGTATCTGGTATTGCGATTCGAGGTCGCGGATGTTGACGCCCCCGTCGAGCACCATGCTGGTACCGCCGGGCGTCAGTGCCGACTGCTCCGGAATGTCGTACTCGTCTTCGATCTCGCCGACAAGTTGTTCCAGCACGTCCTCAACCGTCACCACCCCGGCGGTCGAACCGAACTCATCCACCACCACCGCAAGGTGCCGCTTGCGCCGCTTAAATTCTTCCAGCAGGTCGGTGAGAGGCTTGGTCTCCGGAACGACCAGCACCTCGCGCATGATGTGCTGCACCTTCAAATTCGATGCGATCCCCGCCGGGCGATTCGCCGATAGCCGCGCCAGTCGATAACGCATCCACCGCATCAGGTCTTTCGAATACAGCACGCCGATAATGTGCTCGGGACCATACGCCGCGTCGTACACCGGGATACGCGAGTGCTGTTCATCGACCACTCGCTGCACCGCTTCGTCGAGCGTCATCGTGCCTGGCAGCGAAAAGATATCGGGCCGCGGCACCATGATCTCGCGCACCGAAATGTTCTCCAGGTCGATGGCGCGATTGATCATCTCTTCCTGCAAAGCCGGCACTAGTCCCAGCTTGCGGCTGGCCGTCACCATCAATTTCAGTTCATCCGGCGAATGGACAGCCCCTTCCCGCAACTCGCGCGTGCCGAAAAGCCGCAGCACAAAGCGTGCCGCCGAACGCATCACCGCCAGCACCGGCCTCGCTAAGGTGATGAACACTTCCATCGGCGCAGCCACTGCCAGTGCGACCTGTTCGGCGCGCTGCAGGGCAATGGTCTTCGGAACGACCTCTCCTAGAGTTACGTGGAAGAACGTAATCAGTGTGAAGGAGATTCCCGCAGCCAGCCCATGGGCGAAGAACACGCCATGCGGCAGCTTCTCAAACGACGGTTGCAAGAGGACCGCAATGGCGCTCTCGCCGATCCAGCCGAGCGCCAGGCTGGCGATGGTGACGCCCAACTGCACCGCGGCCAGCACCTCGTCAAGACGGCTGTGCAGGCGTTGCACCGTGCGTGCACCGATCTTGTTGGCGTCGAT
This sequence comes from Acidobacteriaceae bacterium, assembly GCA_003151155.1. Lineage (GTDB taxonomy): Bacteria > Acidobacteriota > Terriglobia > Terriglobales > Acidobacteriaceae > Korobacter. The sequence continues at coordinate 58,367 of PLWX01000256.1, read as the reverse complement.
CAATTGCAGGAGCCTGGTGTCGCGCACGCTCACTAGCGCGAACTCTGCCGCTACGAAGAAAGCGTTGAGCGCAACCAGGAAGGCCACTGCGATCAAACGCAGCAGCGTATAGGTGACCATCGATCTCCATAGCCGGTGTCCAAAAGTGAACGCTTCTGGTTCCGGAATCCAGCGATTTTAACATCTGTGCTGCATCCCATCGCCCAGCGATGTAAGCTAATAGAACCTGCAGAAACTTTAGACTTTAGCAAGCCACCGATCGCCGCACCGGCAGGTCTCGGTCGGGAACGGGAACGCTTCTGTGTTCCGTTCATGCAATCTTTTTCGATTTCTGGAACTTACCGCGAGCCCCTCGCGTATCCAGTTCCAGCAGTCGCTTATTTCCTGGAGGTCGCTGTGGCAAACGGCAAGAATAAGAAGAAGAAATGGATCATCGGCGGAGTGATCGTACTGGTCCTCGTGCTGGGCGTGGTTGGCGTAGTCATGGCGACGAGCGGCGGCGCAAAAATCGACCCCACCAAGATCGCGACCGTGGATAAGGGCGACTTGGCGAAGAGCGTGGTCGCGACCGGCAAGGTCGAGCCGATCACCAAGGTCGAAATCAAGTCCAAAGCCAGCGGCATTGTGAAGAAGCTGTATGTCGAATACGGCGACCATGTGAAGGCCGGCCAGTTGCTCGCCGAGCTCGACAAGGATGAAATCGTCGCCCAGGTCCGTTCGCAGAAAGCGCAACTGGAGTCCGCGGAGTCGAATATGCACGCCACGGAAGCCGATTACGAGCGCTCGAAAGTTGATGCCATGGGCGTCGACATCCCCACCTTGCAACGCGCCTACGAGCGCGCCAAGAGCATGGCGAAGGATGGCGTGGTCTCGCAGTCAGCGCTCGATGATTCGCAGCGTGCCTATGAAATGGCGGTCAATAAGCAGAGCGTAGCGCGTGCCCAGGTTACGGTCTACAAAGCCAAGATGGCGCAGGCTCAGGCCGACGTGCAGAAATCTCAAGCCACCCTGGCACAACTGGAAGAACAGTTGAGCTACACCACCATCACCGCCCCGATCACCGGCATTGTCTTGTCGCGTGACGTCGAAGTCGGCGACGCGGTCAGCTCCATCCTTGTTCTCGGTTCCTCGGCAACCTTGGTCATGACCCTCGGCGATACCAGCGAAGTCTATGTAAAAGGTAAAGTCGACGAGAGCGACATCGCGAAGGTCTACCTTGGCGAAGCAGCGCGAATCAAAGTCGAGAGCTTTAAAGACAAAACCTTCAGCGGCAAAGTCACCAAGATTTCGCCGATGGGCGTAGAGAAAGATAACGTCACCACCTTCGAAGTCCGCGTTTCGATCAACAACCCCGGCGGCGAACTCAAGGCCGCAATGACCGCCAACGCCGAGATCATTCTCGAAGAGCACAAGAACGTACTGATGATCCCCGAAGGCGCGATCATTTACGATCGCGACAAGAAAGCCTCGGTCGAAGTTCCCGATGCCAAGGTCAAAGAAGGCAAGAAGAAGGTCCCGGTGCAGATCGGAATTTCGAACGGCGCCAAGACCGAAGTGCTCGCCGGCCTGAAGGAAAAAGATCAAGTCGTACTGCAGTAACCAACATCATCTCGATGGCGGAGGTGCCCCGCGGCGCCTCCGCATTTTTACGAGGACACAATGAAACGAAGCCTGCTGTGCGTCGCGGTTCTCCTCTCTTTCTTCTTCCTTACGCAGTTCGCCAATGCCAGCGTCGACGGCGAATTCCAAAAAGATCTCACCGTGAGTGGCACCGTCGATCTTGAAGTGTCCACCGGCTCAGGCGACATCCACGTGCGGTCAGGCTCCAGCACGACGGTCCACATCGTCGGCCATATTCATGTCTCCAGCTGGTCGTCGAACGACGAAGGGAAGCTCAAGCAGATCGAGCAGAACCCGCCCGTACAGCAGATGGGTTCGCTCATCAAGATCGGCAAGATCGACGACCCCGAACTCCGCCGGCACGTCTCCATCAGCTACGACATCACGGCTCCGACGACCACCCGCATCGCAGCCAATACCGGCTCCGGTGCGATCGACATCCAGGGCTTCCAAGGGCGTCTCAGTGCCGATACCGGCTCTGGCGACGTGAGCCTGCGCGACATTACCGGTGAAGTTCGCTCCCACACCGGCAGCGGACGCATCCAGGCACAAAACGTCGGCGCACCCTTCGTCGCCTCCACCGGCAGCGGCGATATGGATGTCTCCCTCAATTCCGCGGGCGACGTGGATGTCCACACCGGCTCCGGCGGCATTCGTGTCGATCGTGCCAACGGCTCTTTGCGCGCGCGCACCGGCAGTGGCGACGTGAAGGCCAAGGGCACCCCAGCCAGCAACTGGTTCGTGCAGACCGGCTCCGGCGCAGTCACGCTTGAGTTGGCCAACGCCACCAACTTCGATGTCGAAGCTTCAACCGGCTCCGGCGATCTCCATCTCGGAAAGCCCGTGACCGTGCAGGGCAAGCTGTCGAAGCATGAGATCCACGGCAAGGTCGGCACAGGCGGTCCGAAAGTCGAAGTGCATACCGGCTCCGGCGATATCGAGATCAACTGAGATCGCCAGGTGCAGCCGTGTCCGGCATCCTCTTTCCCCCTTGTCATCCTGAACGGAGGACGCGGAGACCTTCCGCGTCCGCAGCGAAGGATCTTGCGTTTGCTTCAGTTCGTGGCTCCGTCAGTAACTTGACGCTCCGCGCAGCATGCTCTACCTTCCGAGTATTCCTGTTGCGCGGAGACTTCGTTGGCGTCACGCTTTGTTACCCTGACCACTGATTTCGGGACCGCGGATTACTACGTCGGCGCCATGAAAGGCGTCCTCTACAACATCAATCCCGCGGCCACCGTCGTCGATATCTCGAACTCCGTTCAGTCCTTCGATCTGCTCGACGGAGCGCTCACCATTGCGCAGGCCTACTCTTACTATCCGAAAGATACGGTTCACGTCGTCGTCGTCGATCCCGGCGTGGGAACCTCGCGCCGTCCGATCCTCGTCACCGCCGGCACCCACTATTTCGTCGCTCCGGATAACGGTGTCCTCTCGCTGGTCTATGAACGCGAGGAGCGCGTAAGCGTCCGCCACATCACCTCGTCGCATTACTTCATACAGCCCGTAAGCCAGACCTTCCACGGCCGAGACATTTTCGCCGCGGTTGCCGGATGGCTGAGCAAAGGCGTCGAGAGCAATAAGTTCGGCGAGACGATCGAAGATTACGTGCGCTTCAACGCGCCACGCGCCAAGCCTGGCGACGCCAACCAGGTAAAGGGCATTGTGTTGAAGGTGGATAAATTCGGCAGCCTGATCACCAACATCACTCCCGGCGATGTATCGGGAATTTTCGGCGGCGATTTCAAAATCAACGTCGGCAACGCGACGGTCACCAAACTCGCCAGCAACTACGCCGAAGGAGAAAAGGGCGAAGTGTTCGCGATTCTGGGCAGCGGTGGATTTTTAGAACTTTCCGTCAACAAAGGGTCCGCGGCCCAGGCAGCAGGGGCCACCAAGGGCAGCGAAGTTGTCGTAACGATGAGCTAGGGATTCTTCGGTTTGACCCGCGCGTACTGCTTCATCTCGCCCGTCCACTTCAAAAACTGCAGAAGCTGTCTCCGCTCCCGCCAGCTGAACCCCACAAACTCCAGGAAGCCGATCTGCGTCATCTTGATCCCGCAATAGGTCTCAATCCGCCACCGCAGGTAAGGGCTGCGCCAGGGAGTGAAGTGATGGCCCTTGGTGGCATTCCACAGGAATCGGACGATGTTCCACATGTGCTGCTCTCAGTATAGCCAAGCCCGATTCTGATCCATGCCCTCGTCTCCATGGCCGAAAATCTTGTCAAGAGAAGGAATCCATTGATTTCCGTGTAATCCCTTGAATCCAAACCAAATATATCGTTCGGAAAAGTGTCCGGTTTACCCCCTCCAACTTGCTATTCTAAAAATAGGGAGAAGCGAACAAGCAACGGCTCGCCAGGAAGATATTGGCACCAGGTCACACAGGAAGTAAACACCGTGGCGGCTTACCAAGAAGATGCTCGCAGCACGTCCCATTCTTTAGTCCTGAGGTAAACGTGCTGCCGCGCCAGCCAAGAAGATGTTCGCCTCACGTCACACTCTCTTGTCATTGCGAGGAGCGAAGCGACGTGGCAATCTGCTTTCCTTCCTCTAAGTCTAATGTTTTCTGGATTTTGACTATAACTCGTTTAGATCGAATATTTTGGCGGAAACGTCGCGCTAAACCACTGAAAACAAGATATCGAGGGGAGGGGGAGGGGGTCCCTACCCACCATCCTTCAATTGCTGCTTCCATCCCAGGATGCGCGCCTTATTCGACTCTTCCTCCGCCTCCGCAATCATCCCCTTCTTTTGATAGAGAATGGAAAGCGAGGTATGCGCCAGCACGTCATCCGGATCGTGTTCCGAAATTTTCTTCGCGACCTCGATCGCCTCATCGAACCGCGCAAGGTCCTGGTACACCCGTGCCAGCCCGTGCAGCGCATCCACGAACGAAGGGTCCGCCGCAAGCGCCTTCTGATACTCCCCCGCCGCCGCCTCGGCGTTGCCGTCAGCATAAAGATCGAGCGCAGCGTAATAGTGATCTTCAGCGGTCTGTCGCGGTTCGGACATCGCCTTCGATTTTAGCAGCGCGTCGACCGCCAGTGCGTCGCCGGCTACTTCGTCGATTGGGTAGTCGCGGTACTGTCTGCGTCCAGCACTTCGTCGAGATAGGCGACGTAATCGGTGATCAGGTGGCAGCTATCGACATAAGCTTTCTGGTCGACGGCGGCATAGGTGTCCTTGTCGGAATGGAGAATCCGCCATGTCTCGTTGGTGATGGAATGGAACGTGATCGTCGGGATTTTCGCATCACGGAATGGCGTGGAGTCAGTGTCGCCGACGTAATCAACGTTCATGCCTGACAAAGGCAGATTCAACGACCGGCTGACTTGGACGAGATCCATGAGCAGTGCTTTATCGGCGCGACTCGTCCAGATTTTTGTCGGGGTCAAACCCAACGTATCGATCGCGATCATGGCATGAATTTTCGCGCGATCCGCCTTCGCCAGGTGATGGACGTAATAGTTTGAGCCGACCAGGCCTTTCTCTTCGGCAGTAAAGCCCATGAAGACAAACGTGTGCCGCCGTTTCGTGATCTTGAGCGCCTGCAACAAACTGGGTAACAGCGAAACGCCGCTCCCGTTGTCGACGACACCGTGGCCGTCCTTGACCTTGTCGAAATGCGCGCCTACAAAGATGATCGAATCCGATTCACCCGGCACGACGCATAAAACATTCGGCGGTTCGTGTGGAACGTCGAGGTCCGTGGTCGTGCAGCCGTTGTCCGCAAACAGCTTCACCAGCGCATCGTGACGAGCTTGATTGGAATCGGGCGCGAGACGCAGACGTTCCAGCAGAACGTCAGCCGGAACCTCGGTTCGCCGGATGCTGGTGGCATCGCCGGTCGCGCAAGCGAACAGCAGGCAAGCGACAGCGATCGCCGATTTGAGAAACGGGCCCGGTGCGAAGCGCATTACAGGTCGTACTTCTTCATCAGGTGGCGGAAAGAACGGTACGAGAGCTTGAGCAGTTCGGCGGCTTTCGTCTGTACGCCGTCAGATTGCTTGAGCGCCTGTTGCAAAAGCGAACGCTCCAGGTCGGCGACGTAAGCTTCCATGTCGATCCCGGTGGCGCTCATCGTCACCATCCCGTTGCCACCTGCGCCGGCTGCAGCAACGGCGGTGTTGGCCTTGTTTTTCTGGCGTTCGGTCGGGATTTCAACATGCAGTTCTTCCGTCATCTCGAGGGCGACGGCGCGCTCGATGGTGTTTTCCAGTTGGCGCACATTGCCCGGCCAATCGTAGTCGCGAAGATCGGCAATCGATTCGGGTCGGATCGACCGAATGCTTTTGCCTGCGGCGGGAGCATATTTCTTCAGGAAATGATTCGCCAGCAGCTCGATGTCGTCCGGCCGCTCGCGCAGCGGTGGAACCTGTACGGGGATAACGCTAAGGCGATAGTAAAGGTCTTCGCGGAAGGTACCATCGGCCACGGAGGCGTCGAGATTCCGGTTGGTTGCGGCGATGACGCGAACATCGACCGGTATTTCCGAGGTCCCTCCGACCGGGCGAACCTGCCGCTCCTGTAACACGCGTAGAAGTTTGACCTGCATGGTGAGCGTCATCTCGCTGATTTCGTCGAGGAAGATGGTGCCGCCGGTCGAGACTTCGAACAGCCCGCGCTTGTTCTGCACCGCGCCAGTAAACGCACCTTTCACGTAGCCGAAGAGCTCGCTTTCGAGAAGCGTTTCCGGAAACGCGCCGCAGTTGATCGACGTAAACGGTTCGCCGGCGCGCGGCGAACAGGTATGAACCGCGCGCGCGACCAGTTCCTTACCGGTTCCGCTTTCGCCGTGGACCAGCACCGTACTTCCAGTGGATGCCACCATCCGGATAGTGCTCTTGAGTTGCTGCATGCGCTGGCTGGTGCCGACGATATTGTCGAGCGAGTTGCGTCCCGCCGCGTCGCGCTTGAACGCCATATTCTGGCGCTTGAGGGTGCCGCGTTCGACAGCATTGCCGATCGCAACGCGGATATCGTCGATAAGAGCAGGGCTTTTGCGAATGTAATCAGCCGCGCCTCCGGCCTTCACGGCGGCGACGGCGGCTTCAATGTCATCGACGGCGGTGATCAGCACGACAGCAGTGTCCGGCGATACCGAGTGGGCGTGACGCAGGACTTCAATACCGTTGGTGTGCGGCATGCGGATATCGGTAACCACGACATCGAAGAGCGCGGAATCCATCTTGCGTTTCGCGGCCTCGCCAGAGGTCACGGTCTCCACCTTGTGACCTTCCTTGCGGAGGGCGATTTCCAGCATTTCGCAGATCGAGCGTTCGTCGTCGCAGACGAGAATGTTGCTCACGGCCTAGTCCTTCCCTGGGTAACTTGAGGCAGCAGAAACCTTGGCATCCCGGGTTGACGGGATCGAAGGGTGCTCCTCCTTTACAGCCGGCACCACATGCGCAGGCTGTTTGAATTGCAACATAAATTCCGTACCACGATTCGGCGCGGAGCGTACGCTGATTTTACCTTCGTGGCCTTGTACGATCTGGTAAACGATCGCCAGGCCGAGGCCGGTGCCCCCGGCAAAGTCAGTCTGGAAAGGCTCAAAGATTTTTTCAATTTGCGGGCCATTCATGCCGGGCCCGCTATCTGCGAAATTGACGCGCCACACATCACGATCGGCGCGCACGGTCACGGTGAGGGTGCCGCCGGTTTCGCGCATCGCGCGGCAAGCATTGTCGCTCAGGTTCCAGAAGACCTGCTTGAGTTTGTCGCCGTCCGCCATGCAGACCGCACTTTCAGTTTCGAAGCGCCTCTCGATGTTGACGTTCATTTCTGGGCGATGCTGCAGCAGTACAAGCGTGTCATTCAGTAGCGGGATCAGGTCGACTTCGCGCATCTCGAACTTCTTATCGCGCGCGTAGAAGAGGAAATCGGTGATGATGTTATTGAGCCGCTCGGATTCACGGGTGACGATGCTGGCCAGCGTCTGCTGCTCATCGGTGAGCGCTGACATCGTGGAAAGCATCTTGACTGAGCCTGCGATCGATGTGAGGGGGTTGCGAATCTCATGGGCAATACCGGCCGCCATGCGTCCTACCGCGGAAAGTCGATCGCGGGTGCGGACTTCGCGCTCGAGTCGCCGAATCTCGGTGAGGTCGTCGAAGGCATAGATGTAGCCGACGGAGCCACCTTCTGGAACAACCAGGGCGGAGCCGATGACGCTGAAGGTCTTCTGACGCCCGACCTGTGTTTTCATGCGTACCTCCGCATGCACCGGCGCAGACGCGACGATCGGCAGCGGGTCCAGGAACAGGGAACTGATCGAACTGCCAATCAGTTCATTCTCGGTGCGCTCAAGAAATCGCGTGGCCGCGCGGTTGACGACATGAACCATGCCGTTCGTACCAGTGGTGATGAGACCCGCGCTAATGGACTGGATGATGTTGGTATGCAGCGCCTGCAGGTTTTCCAGTTCGCCGCTCTTGTCACGCAGTTCAACGCCAATCTGGCGAACCCGGGAGCTAAGGCGTCCGGCAAGGTAAGCCACCGCGATAAACGCGAACCAGTTGATCACGATAACAATGTGCAGGCTGCGCGAGTCGGTGTGCGGCTGCCCGTACGTGGGAATGGTTCCCCAGTAGGTGAGCTGCAGCACCAGCGTAAAGGCCGCCGCGGAGAGCAGGGCAGTGGCGTACGTCCACGCGGGCGTAAGCAGAACGCTGGCCATGATGATGACCAGGGGATAAAGGAAATTGAACGAGGTATCGACGCCGCCGGTGGCGTAAATGACCGCGGTGACGAAGAAGAGGTCGGTGAGGACCTGCAGCCTGGATTGGAGGCCGGTGTCGCGCCAGAGAGCGTTGAGCAGGATCAGGAATGCGGCGACGGCATACCAGAGAACGATGACACTGACAAAGAGCTTTCTGGAAGCAGCGGTCGGCGTGAGAGCGGTAATTGCCAACTCAATGCCAAGCAGGAAGGTGATAATGATGATGCGAACCTTGACCAGCCACTGCAGCCAGGTACGCTCGTGAATTTCAGCCCTCATTCCACTTCCGATGCTCGCGCCGGAACCCTACTACAGGTTGCTGGTCGCAATTTGGGGACGCCGTAGCGGCGCCCCCGGAAGAACTTGAAAGGACCGGCGATGCGAGGCGCCGGTCCCAGTAGTCTAACCTGCCAGTTTCGCAACCATCGAGAACAGGGGCAGGTAGAGCGAAATGACCACGCCGCCGATCATGACGCCGAGGAGCACGATCATGATGGGTTCCAGCAAGGTGAGCAAATCTTTGGTGGCTGCATCGACGTCGTCTTCGTAGAAGTCGGCGATCTTTTGCAGCATGGCGTCCATCGCGCCCGTCGCTTCACCAACGCCGATCATCTGGGTCACCATGTTGGGGAAGACGCCGGACTCGCGCAGAGGATCGACGATGGTTCGGCCTTCTTCGATCGATTTGCGAACCTTGTAGAGAGCTTCTTCCACCACCCGGTTACCGGAGGTGCGTGCGGTGATGTTTAAGCCTTCGAGAATCGGAACGCCGGAAGTAATCAGCGTGCCCAGGGTGCGGGTAAAGCGGGCAACGGCGATCTTGCGCAGCAACATGCCGAGTACCGGCAGGTGCAGCAGGAAGTTGTCCGTCATGTACCGTCCGCGAGGATCGGAACGCATGGCTTTTACGCCAAAGAAGATTCCGAAGACCGCGATCGGGAACATGAACCAGAAGCTACCGATGAAGTTGCTGATGCCGATAACGATACGCGTGGGAAGCGGCAGCTCCGCGCCGAGACCGATAAACAGGTTCGCGAAGATCGGTACGACCTTCCACAACAGCAAGCCGACGATGACAAAGGCGATGCTGATGACCGACACGGGGTAGATCAACGCCGATCGAACCGCGGCCTTCAACTTCACGGCCTTTTCCACGTAGGTCGCCAGGCGCTGAAGAATGGTGTCGAGAATACCGCCGGTTTCGCCGGCATCCACCATGTTAGTCATCAGTTCGTCGAAGATCTTGGGATAGCCGCGCATCGCATTGCCGAGTGTAGAACCGCCCTCCACCGTGCTGCGCACGCCGTTGAGTGCTTTCTGGAAGCCCTGCGATTCCTGGTTTGCGGCCAGGATTTCAAGGCATTGCACCAGCGGGAGACCGGCATCGATCATGACCGAGAACTGCCGGAAGAAGATGGCGATGTCCTTGGTTTTGACTTTGCCGCCACCGCCCAGCGTCGGCAGCGCGAACTCCTTGCCTTTTTCCTTGATGGCAACGGGTTGAATGCGTTCGCGCCGGAGCGTGCTGGCGAGAGTCTGCTTATTTTCGGCATTGCGCTCGCCCTGGACTTTTTCTCCTTGGGCGTTCTTGCCGGTGAAAGTAAATGTTGGCATCGGCTTCTCCTCGTCATCCGGTCAACCTATGGACCGGAGGCCTTCCCTGAAACTTATCTGCGCGTTGTCACTGCGGCGGCGGCGGTGTTGCCTCCGCGTCCGGTCAGTGACTGTCCGCGATTGATCATGTCCTGTAACTCTTCCGGCATCGATGAACGTTGCAGGGCGAGTTCGGGGGTAATTTGTTTTTGTAAAACCAAAGTCGCGAGCGACTGGTTGAAGGTCTGCATGCCGAACTTGTCCTGGCCGGTTTGCATCGCCGAATAAATCTGGTGGACCTTGTCTTCGCGGATCAGGTTGCGCACCGCGGCGTTGGGCACGAGGATTTCCATCGCCATGGCACGTCCGGCGCCGCCGACTTTCGGCAACAACGCTTGGCACATGATGCCTTCCAGCACCAGCGAAAGCTGCGCACGAATCTGCGACTGCTGGTGGGAAGGGAATACGTCAATGACACGGTTGATGGTGGACGCCGCCGAATTGGTGTGCAGCGTGGCCAGGGTCAAGTGGCCGGTTTCTGCGATACGCAGCGCCGACTCCACGGTCTCCAGGTCGCGCATTTCGCCGATGAGGACCACGTCGGGATCTTCACGAAGAGCAGCGCGCAGAGCCTGCGAGAACCCCTTGGTGTCGGAGTGGACTTCGCGCTGGTTGATCAGGCAGTTCTTGTGCTGGTGCACGAACTCGATCGGATCTTCAATCGTAATGATGTGCTCGTGACGGTCGATATTGATCTTATCGATCATCGCCGCGAGGGTCGTCGACTTGCCGGAACCCGTAGGGCCGGTAACCAGGATCAGACCGCGCGGTTTTTCACAGAGCCTGGAAACGACGTTGGGCAGAGCGAGCTGGTCAAAATTCTTGATTTCGAAAGGAATAACGCGGTAGACGGAACCGCAAGCGCCACGCTGGTTGAAGCAGTTGGCGCGGAAGCGGGCCAGGCCTTTCAATCCGAACGAGAAGTCGAGCTCGAGATCTTCTTCGAAGCGATGCTTCTGCGCGTCGGTCATTACGCTATAGGCGAGCTGCTTGGTCTCGGCCGGAGTTAGGGGCGCCAGGTCCAGGGGGACCAGGTGGCCGTGAACCCGCACCTGCGGCGGCGAGTTCGTGGTGATGTGCAGATCGCTGCCCTGCATCTCCAACATCTTCTTCAACAGATCGCTTAACGTAACCGCCATGCTCTCGCCTCACAGTTGCAGATGTAAATATCCACAATCTTTTTTCTGAACTCTTTAGTGCACGGTTTCTCGTGCCACTTCTTCCAACGTGGTAATGCCCTGGGACACCTTGATCAGGCCGCTACGACGCAGCGTGATCATTCCTTTTTCAATAGCTTTTTTCTTTAATTCCAAAGCCGATGCGCCGACCAGGATCAATTCGCGGATCTCGTCGTCGATCTCCATGACTTCATAGAGACCGGTGCGGCCCTTGTAACCGGTGTTGTTGCAATTCGTGCAACCCCGGCCCTTGCTGATTTTTACGGTCTTGGATTCCGCTACGCTGTAGCCGGCCTCGATGAGGGCCTGCGGGGGAATCTCGATCTCCTCGGCGCAGTTGGAGCAGATACGGCGAATGAGGCGCTGTGCGGCGATGAGGTGCACGGACGTTGCTACCAGGAAAGGCTCAATGCCCATGTTCATCAAGCGGCTGATGGTCTCCGGCGCGCCGTTGGTGTGCAGGGTCGAAAGCACGAGGTGACCGGTAAGCGCGGCCTTGATGGCAATTTCAGCAGTTTCGAAGTCACGGATTTCGCCGACGAGGATGATATTGGGGTCCTGGCGGAGAAAAGATCGCAGCGCGGCGGCGAAGTTCAAGCCGATCTGTTCCTTCATCTGCACCTGGTTGACGCCAGCGAGCTGGAACTCGACGGGATCTTCGGCGGTCATGATGTTCGTATCGGGTTTGTTCAACTGCGAAATCGAGGAATAGAGCGTGTTGGTTTTACCGGAACCGGTAGGGCCGGTAACCAGCACCATGCCGTACGGTTTGAAGATAGCGCGAGTGAATTTGTCCAGCGACTCCTGCTCCATGCCAAGCTTCGTCATGTCGAGGCGGAGGCTCTCTTTATCGAGAAGTCGCATGACCACTTTTTCGCCCCATAGAGTAGGCAGGGTGCTGACGCGATAGTCGAGCACCTTGCGTTTGCCCATCAGGTTCATCTTGAGCATGATGCGGCCATCTTGCGGCAGGCGCTTTTCGCTGATGTCGAGCTTGGCCATGATCTTGATGCGCGAGATGATCGCATCGCGAAGCTTCATCGGCGGGTTCATAATCGTCTGGAGAATGCCGTCGACGCGGAACCTTACGCGATATTCCTTCTCGTAGGGCTCCATGTGGATGTCACTGGCGCCCTTCTTGACCGCTTCGGTCAGGATCATGTTCACTAGCTTCACGATCGGTGCTTCTTCGGCCGCCCGTTCGAGATCCGCCAGGTCGGCTTCATCAGCGTCGGCCTGAAGTTCAATGTCGGTGCCTTCGCCGTCGCCCATCGAGGCAATGACGGAATCGAGATCTTCTTCGGGAGCGGTGTTGTAGGCCTTCTCGATCCCCTCAAGAATCGCGGTTTCGCTGGCTACGACCGGCTCGATATTAAAGCCGGTCATGAACTTGATATCGTCCATGGCGAAAACGTTCGTCGGATCCACCATGGCGATAGTCAGCGAGGCGCCAACGCGGCTCAGCGGCAGGATCTGGTAACGTTTCGCGGTGTCGTACGGGATGAGCTTTACGACCGAAGGATCGATTTCGAAGTAATTGAGATTGATGGCGGGAACGCCATACTGGCGGGAAAGGAAGTTGGTGACATCGTCATCAGATAGGAAGCCGAGCTTCACCAGGGCAGCGCCGAGTCGAGTTCCACTCGTGCCTTGCTCCCTAAGTGCCTGTTCCAACTGATCGGCGGTGATGACCTTCTCACGGACCAGAAGATCGCCCAACCTCTGAGACATTCCCGAACTCCCTTGAATTTTCTGCCCGAAGGCTCGTGCCGACTCGTTTTTTCAACAACTTTCGGCGAAAACTTAAACCTGTTCCAGTGAGGCGAATCGTATGTGGTGTGACATTAATTGTCAATCCAGAATAGTTGCTGGATTAGTTACCTTCGTCTGGATTCTGGTCACCGTAAATGCAAACATCGCATCTGCCTACTAGCCGACCTGCTGAGACCTGTGAAAAAAACACCTGAGTTCCGGATTGCCACCATTTATCGCACTCTTTCCCTAGCCTGGGGAGTGCAATGCTGGTGGCCTGCCGAAACTCCGTTCGAAGTAGTTATCGGCGCAATTCTGGTTCAGAACACCGCCTGGACCAACGCCGCTAAAGCCTTGCACAACCTGCGTGCTGCCGGAACACTCTCCCTTGAAGGAAGCCGCCGCACTCCGCTTCCCGAGCTCGAACAATTGATCCGTTCTTCCGGCTACTTCCGCCAGAAGGCGGCCCGACTAAAACTCGTCGTCGAGTGGCTCGATCAGCGCTATCAGGGATCGCTGGAACTTATGTTCCGGCAACCGACCGGCCGGCTTCGCGAAGAACTGCTGGAACTGAAAGGAGTCGGCCGCGAAACCGCCGATACCCTCCTGCTTTACGCAGCGCAACACGAAATCTTTGTAGTGGACGCGTACACCCGGCGCGTCTTTGAGCGACACGAACTGATCGCTCCCAGCGCAACCTATGACGAGATCCGACTGCTGGTCGAAAGTGCCTTACTCGACACCCCTGATCTAGGTACACAATCGAGCAACTCGGCTATGACGGTCAAGTTACCTCGGGTGCACGAACCTTCAGTTATGAGCGAGATGGCGCGAAGCGGTCGGGCACAGACTTTGAACGAAATGCATGCGTTGCTGGTTCAGGTGGGAAAACACTACTGCCACCGGGGGAGAGCGCTGTGCGAGGAGTGTCCGCTGAAGTTCGACTTGCCGAAAGCGGCGAAAGGTGCCGGTCCGCTGAATCGCGAGCCGTTCGGCTGACTCCTGCTTGCCAATAGAACCCCCTGAATTGACGACTTAATCCGAATCTTTTCGGCTGCCGCCGCGTTCTATAATCTGTGAAGCCCTCTGTGGTTGCGCCCGCTCCAACTCGTCCTGAACCACCGCATCGAACCAACGCGGCCGGAAGCGCGGATCCGCATACGCGCCGCAAACGGACGATCGTTGCTATCGTTCTCGCCGTCATCATATTCATCCTGTTTACTGTCATCTTTTCGCAGGCGGCTTTTAACCTTACCTTCCTGCGTCCTGACACATCGCAACAGACGCTGATTCTCGTAGCTCTGTCGGCGCTCATCTTCACTCTGTTCGTGGCACTCGTGTTCGTGTTGCTGCGCAACTTGGTGAAGCTCTACGTGGATAGCCAGAGCCGGGTGTTCGGCTCGCGCCTGCGGACCAAGATGGTGCTGGGTGCGCTGGCCCTGTCGCTTGGGCCGGTCATCATTATGTTCATCTTCGCCTACGGATTGATGAATCGCTCTATCGACCGCTGGTTCTCGAACCCGATCGAAGAGGTACGAGCCCGCGCGGAAGGCGTTGCGTCACTGCTGGCCAACTACGCGGCTGCCAATGCGGCGGCAGAGGCTACGAGCATTGCGCAAGGCCCGGAGGTTGAGAAGGCGTATCACAGCGGAAACTTTGCCAAAGTCGTGGACGAGATGCGACGCCACGAGACGACACTGCAAGGGGGTTTCGCAGTAGCCTTGCAAGACAATGCGGCGGAAGCCGAGTTCCACGCGCCGGAGCCCTGGCGTTTGCTGCACGAACGGATTCCAGCAATCCTTGCGCCGCAACCGGCGGGCCTGGCGCGTCCGGTGCAAATCGGCAATAGCGATTACATGGTGGGCACCGCCAACATCGGCGCAAAAGGCAAGATCCTTGTCGCCGTTCCCCTGCCGACGAACTATTCCCAACAACTGAAGGAGATCGAGGATAGCCAGCGGCACTACTGGGAACTCCATCAGCAACGCAAAGCCGTACGCCGCACCTATATGGGCTTCCTTCTGCTGCTGACGGCACTCGTGCTATTTGCGTCAACTTGGCTCGCGCTGTTCCTTTCCAAACTCGTGACCAAGCCACTGGTTGCTCTGGCCGAAGCGACGCGCGAGATGGCGCTCGGACGCTTGGACTTTCGCGTGGACGTTGCCGCGCAGGATGAGTTGGGCGAACTGGTGAAGTCGTTCAACAGCATGGCTGAGGAGATGGAAAGCAGCCGCGACAAGATCGATGCTTCCACCCGCGAACTGGCGGTTGCGAACGTGGAGATCGAAGAACGGCGCAGGTACCTGGAAACAATTCTCGAAACGATTCCTACCGGCGTGCTTTCGCTCGACTCATCACGGCAGGTGACCCGCATCAACACCGCCTTCCGGCGCCTGGCGCGACTTTCAGAAGGATACATTCTGAGTTCCACGGCAACGTTGGCGGATATCTTCCCGGAAGAAGTAGTCAAAGACCTGGAGCACATGCTGCGCCGGGCAGATCGCATGGGAACTACGACCAGCCAGATGGAAATCGCAACCCAACGCGCGCACCTGAATGTCGCAGTGACGGCGTCGTCGCTCGACCCACGGCCGCGCAATTCCGCCCAGCGACTTGGCTACGTGCTGGTGATCGAAGATCTTTCGGACTTGCTGAAGGGGCAGAAACAAGCAGCGTGGCGTGAGGTGGCACGTCGCGTAGCCCATGAGATTAAGAACCCGCTGACGCCGATTGCGTTGGCGGCGGAGCGCATTCATCGGCACCTGGACCGGGGTTCGCAGCCGGATGCGAATTCGTTGCAGGTCATCCAAAATTGTTCCGATACCATTTCCGGTTCGGTGGAGACGTTACGCAACCTTGTCGATCAGTTCTCAGCCCTTGCACGTTTCCCTGCATCGCAGCCGCAACCGGCGGACTTGAACCAAGTGGTGGAAAGTGCTCTGGTGCTGTTCGAGGGTCGATTGGAAGGCATTCGCCTGCAGACGTTCCTCGCTCCTGATCTGCCGAAGGTGATGGCCGATCCCGAAGCGGTGAAGCGCGCGGTGGCGAACCTCGTCGATAACGCCGCCGAGGCAATGAATGGCTCGATGCTACGTGAGATCCAGATTGCCACCAGTCTTGGACCGAGCCGCGACATGGTCGAACTGATCGTCGCCGATACCGGGCACGGGGTCACCGCGGATGTGAAGGAAAAACTCTTCCTGCCATATTTCTCAACCAAGGCACGGGGTACCGGCCTGGGTCTGGCGATCGTGAGCCGCATCATCGAAGATCATCGCGGAACGATACGTGTGGAAGAGAACTCTCCCATTGGAACGCGCTTTATCGTAGAGTTACCTGTATCGCAGGAAACTATCGCCGCGACCGCCGCCGACCATGCACAACATTCTGATCGTTGATGATGAAGCCGCTATCCGGGAGACGCTGAAAGGCGTGCTCGAGGACGAAGGCTACAACATTGCCGTTGCCGAGAGTGCGGAGCAAGGTCTGGAAGGCCTTCGCCGCAAGCCATTCGACGTGGTGATGCTCGATATTTGGCTGCCGGGCATGGATGGGCTTGACGCTCTCAGCAAGATCCAGGAGATCGAAGACCATCCCGAGGTCATTATGATCTCCGGGCATGGCACGATCGAGACCGCGGTGCGTGCGACGAAGCTTGGGGCGTTTGACTTCCTCGAGAAGCCCCTCTCGATCGACCGAACTCTGATCGTGATCAAGAACGCGCTCGATGCCAAGCGCATGCGCAGTGAGAATCTCGAACTCAAGCGTCAGCTGCAAACGAAGAGTGTCATCGTGGGCGACAGTATCCCGATGAAAGCTGTACGGCAGCAGATCGGGCTGATGGCGCCGACCAATGGGCGCGTGCTGATATACGGAGAGAGCGGGTCGGGCAAAGAACTGGTGGCACGGGCGATCCATGCGCAGAGCTTACGCAAAGACGCGATGTTCGTGGAAGTGAATTGCGCCGCAATCCCGGAAGACCTGATCGAAAGCGAACTTTTCGGGCATCGTAAGGGATCGTTTGCCGGGGCGACGACCGATAAAGAAGGGAAGTTCTTTAAGTCAGATGGTGGCACGTTGTTCCTCGATGAAGTCGGCGATATGAGCCTGAAGACGCAATCAAAGGTGCTGCGCACGCTGGACGAAGGACGTTTTGAGCCGGTGGGCAGCGAAGAACCCGTGCGCGTAGATACGCGGGTGATTGCCGCGACAAATAAAGACCTCGAAGACGAGATCGATAAAGGCAATTTCCGCGAAGACCTTTTTTACCGGCTGAACGTAATTCCGTTTTATGTTCCTCCGCTGCGCGACCGCAAAGAAGATATTCCGATGCTGGTGCGGCATTTCCTCCGGGATATCTCTTCCCAGTACAACCGGCGACCGAAGGAAATTACTGACGACGCTATCGAAACGCTGATGCGGTATGCATGGCCAGGGAATGTCCGCGAGCTGCGCAACGTGATCGAACGGGTCGTGATCATGAACCCGACAGTCTCCAAGCTGGACCGAAAACATTTACCACCGTTGGTGTATCGCGAAGGTGCGCGGCGCGGGGGATTTGGCGAATTCACCAGCCTGCACCAGGCGAGGGCAGCGTACGAGCGCGATTACATCCTGAAGAAGCTGGATGAGAATCACGGCAACGTCAGCCGCACTGCCGAAGTGTTAGGCCTGGAGCGAAGCCACATGTACCGTAAGATGAAAGCCCTTGGCATTGCGGTGAAAGAATAGATGGCGACAGCCTCCACTCCCTTGCCGGTGTGGCGACGCGCTGCGCAGTACAATCCGCTTGCCACGGCGGGCACGGTGCTGGTGATTCTCTTCGTCCTCTGCGCTGTCTTTGCGCCGTGGCTGTCGCCTTACGATCCAGCACAACTCGATCTGACAATCCGCCTGCAACCGCCTTCGCATACGCATTGGTTTGGCACCGACGAACTCGGACGCGATATTCTCTCGCGCATCATCTATGGTTCGCGGATTTCCATGCTGGTCGGGAGCTGCGTGGTCGCTGGATCTCTGGCGCTCGGTATTCTCTTCGGATCGATCGCGGGCTACTATGGCGGAAAGTTCGATCGCTTCTTCAACATAGTAGTAATGAACGCGTTTCTGTCGTTCCCCGGGATACTGCTGGCGATTGCATTCGTGGCGTTCCTCGGACCAGGCATCTGGAACCTGATTCTCGCGCTCGTGATCGGCGGATGGGTAGGCTACGCGCGTCTCGTACGCGCGCAGGTGCTGGCGGTGCGCGATCGAGAGTTTGTGGAAGCAGCCCGTGCATTGGGCGCCAGCGATGCCCGCGTCATCGTGCGGCATATTCTTCCCAACATTTTGCAGCCAGTGATCGTGCAAGCGGCAATTGGAATGGCGGGCGCAATTCTCGCCGAAGCCACCATGAGTTTCCTCGGCCTCGGAGTACCGCCACCCACGGCAAGTTGGGGAACGATGCTCAATGACGCGCGCTCACATCTCTTCGATGCGCCGCACATCGTGATCTTCCCGGCGCTCGCGGTGATGTTCGCCGTGCTGGCGTTTAACTTCATCGGCGATGCGCTGCGCGACTACCTGGATCCACGTTCGCGGATTGCCGCAGGGCTGTAACAGAAGTTGCGAAAGCCCTCGTTAATAAAGGGTTTCTGAAGGTTAGCTGAAAGCTTATTTCCCACCTTAGGGTCACTCTCAAGCGCAACTACGAAGATGTCGGAGTGTTTCCTCTACTGAACAAGAGAGACGGCCAACGGGACAGCGTGACCGCCCAATACCAGAGGAGGAAGTATGAAAACGAAAATCGTTCTTGGTCTCGCAACCCTGGCAGCTCTGGCTCTTCCGGCAACGGCAGAAGAAGGAAACCGGTATCGCGATCGCGATGATCAGCGCGCGATTTACACGCAGAACTATCGCTATGACGCCGATGCCTACCGCCGCTACGATGGCGACAATCATTTCCGCGCGTACGATCGCGATGACTACTGGCGTAATCAAGCTCGAGAACAACGCGAGCGGCGGGAACAGATGGAGAGGAATCGCGAGTACCGCGAGCACGATGGTTACCGACGCTAATCAAAGCGCGTGCAGACAGTCCCGCTAACCGGCGGGACTTTTTGTTTCTCTTGAAACCCTTGTCACTGCTGGCTTTCTGAAGATTGGCTGAAAGGATATGT
This sequence comes from Acidobacteriaceae bacterium, assembly GCA_003151155.1. GTDB lineage: Bacteria > Acidobacteriota > Terriglobia > Terriglobales > Acidobacteriaceae > Korobacter. The sequence goes on along the minus strand of PLWX01000256.1, from coordinate 39,280 downwards.
TCAGAGTAGGGTCAACGTTTCTCGCAACTATGCGCGCAGCGATGGGTTTCTTTTGCTGAACACGAGAGACGGCCAACGGAGCAGCGTGACCGCTCAACATCAAGCAAGGAAAATCATGAAGACGAAAATTATTCTTGGCCTTGCAACGATTGCAGCGTTGGCCCTGCCCGCGATGGCGCAAGAGGGGTATTGCTATCTCGACCGCGACGGCGACCGGCAGACCTGCGTGAGCAATGGGTATTCGTACACGACCCGCGTGTATAACGGCGGCTACTATCAGGCTCCGTATAACGGCTACTACCGCAACTACGACGGCGACCGATATTACCGGAACTACGACCGCGATCGACATTGGCAGCATGAGGAGCATGTACGCCGCGAGCGGTTGGAGCATGAGCGTCACGAGTGGCGCGAGCACCATCGCGATTGGGATGACCGCTAGCCGACAGAAGCGGCCGCTAGCGAAAAACCCCGCCTTGGGACAGGCGGGGTTTTCTATTGCCTGAACAAAACGAGCTAGAAAGTCGCATCCTGCTTGAGTGGAAGATCTTGCGATGATCCGCCGACCAGGAAGTTGTAGCTGCCGGGAAGAAGCTTCCAGGCATTCTCGTGTTCATCGAAGATGGACAAATACTTTGCAGGAATAGTGACTGTGACTTGCCTGGATTCTCCGGGTTGAAGAGAGACCTTGCTCCATCCCACAAGGCGTTTGGGCGGCTCGCCGGCATTTGCGGGCAACGCTGCGTAAACCTCGGCGACCTCTTCGCCGGCGCGAGTTCCTGTGTTTTTGACCAGGAAGCTCACTTGCGTCGAAGGACCGGAAGACACTTTCAAGTCGCTGTACGCGAATTGCGTGTATGACAGTCCAAAGCCGAAGGGGAAGAGCACGGGCTTCTTTTCTGCGTCGTACCACTTGTAGCCGACTTTCAAGCCTTCGTCGTAATTGACGGAGAAGGTGGCCCTCGCAAGTTCTGGATGTTTTTCGGTCGAAGGGTCTTTCAAGCCGGTGGGCGGCTCGGAAAGTTTCGAATGCGGCAAGTCTTCGATACTTCGCGGGAACGTCATCGGGAGCTTGCCCGACGGATTGACGTCTCCGAAGAGAACGTTGGCAACGGCATCGGCGCCTTTGCTGCCCCCGTACCAGGCTTCTACGATACCGCTGACGTGATCGAGCCACGGCATGGTAACGGCGGTTCCCGACTCGAGCACAACGATGGTATGCGGATTGGTAGCAGCCACTTTCTCGATCAACGCGTCCTGATGGTTTGGTAGTGAAAGGTTGGGCAGATCCATGCCTTCACTGATCCACTGACGCACGAATACGATCGCCACGTCGGATTGTTTAGCGAGGGCCGCGGCGCTCGAGGTATCCGCTCCGGAGTTGAATTGCACCTTTGCGCCGGGGGCTTTTGCCTGTAGGGCTTTCATAGGTGAGGTTGGGAACCAGACCTGCGCCTGCCATTCATGCGCCTGCCCCGGAGGGTCGACTTGGGCGGAGCCGCCCCCGGAGATCATGCCGTAATCGGCGTGTTCTCCGATGACAGCAATGGAATGCACTTTGTTCCGGTCAAGCGGTAAAACGTTGTCGCGATTTTTCAGAAGCACGATGCTGCTTTCTTCGAGCTTCCGCGCGATTTCCTGCTCGGCGTCGACATCCACTACAGAGCGGCGCATCGGGTTGTCCACAATTCCAGCCGCAAACTCGGAGCGGAGAATGCGGCGAACGTGATCGTCAAGCTCGGCCTGCGATACCTTTCCAGATTGCACTGCCGCCTTGAGTTTGTCGCCGAAGAGGTCGCCGAAAGGTTCCTCGTTATCGAGACCAGCTGCTGAAGCCTTCTCGGTGCTGTGGGTCGCGCCCCAATCGGAGAGGACAAAACCCTTGAACTTCCAGTCGCCTTTCAGAACATCCTTGAGCAGATACTTGTTCTCGCAGGCGTAATCGCCATTCACCAGGTTGTAAGAACACATGACACCGGCGGGCTGGCCGATCTCGAGGCCGATTTCGAAAGCCAGCAGATCGGATTCGCGCATCGCACGATGGCTGATGACGACATTCACTTCGGTGCGGCCACTCTCCTGATCGTTGACCGCGTAGTGTTTGATATCGCCGAGCACATGCTGTGCCTGTTCGCAACGAATTCGGTTGCCAACCAGCGTTCCGGCGAGGACCGGGTCTTCTCCCATGTATTCGAAGGTGCGGCCGTTGCGTGGTTCGCGGGTCAGGTTTACGCCACCGCCAAGAGTCATGTTGTAGCCCTGGGCGCGAAGCTCCCTGCCAATCAACGCACCGTATTCACACGCAGCTTGCGGATCCCAGCTCGCGGCGGATCCAACATTCGAAGGGAGTGCCGTGGAGTAGCGGCCGTTGACCGCGCTCTGCCGAACGCCATAGGCGGCGTCGCTCATCTGGATGATGGGAATTCCTAATCTCTCAACTCCGAGTACAAATCCAGCCCCGCCATTGCCGAGCTCGGAGTGCGGCACGGGACGACCGAAACCTTCCATACCCTGACCGTGGACGAGATTGATCTTCTCGTCGAGCGTCATCTCTTTGAGAACGAGATTGGCGCGTTCATCGGGCGCAAGGTTGCGGTTCATCCAGGGCTTGTTTTGGAGACCTGCATCTGTATTTTGGCAAGTTACAGGAAGGTTGATGGCAAGGAACGCAAGCACGACAAGGACTGCGAATCGCACAGGAGATTTCATGAAGGGGAATTACTCCGATCTGGACGGCGCGGTGCACAGACGCGTCGTAGCGAGTAGCTAATCGTTATTCTAGCGTTCAGCTGCAACGAATACATCTCCTTTTATCGAGAGATTTTCGGAGGGCCTGTTCTGGGAGAGCGGATAGCTGATTGAGCCGCCGGGAGATAGAATTCTTGACAATCGCAGATTGCAATATGATAATTGCAATCCGTTATATGAGACTTGGAGAAAAAATTCGCTACTTGCGTGAGGTCGAAGGCACGCTTCGGGGCCTGGATCGCGAGATGACACAGCAGGAACTCGCCCGAGCGATTCGCGAGGAAGCCGGGCAGAGCATCAGCCAGTCGTACCTTTCGCAGATCGAGAGCGGGGCACGGCCGCACCTGACCAACCAGACGCGTTTGTTGCTGGCAAGGTTTTTCAAGGTGCATCCGGGCTACCTCGTCGATGACCCGGATGGGTATCACGAGCACCTGACCTCGGATGTGCGGGTGATGGAAGACCAGTTGGACCTGTGGCTGATCAGCGGGGCCGAGCGATTCCGTCGCGATCCCAAGGTGGCGCATGCACTGCTGCAATTGGCGAAGCATCCGGATTCGCGTCGCTGCCTCGTGTTGCTCGGGCACATTCTCGAGACGCCGGATCTGGTGGAGCGGTTGCTGGAAGTTTTGCAGTCGAATCCGCGAAAAGCGGAAACGGGTTATGGGTCGATGGTGTAAGGCCGCGCGAGCGGGCGGAGAAGGGTTATGAGCTGGACAGCTTTTTATCTCGTCTGTTTTCTCGTCGGGTTGCTGCTGAGCATTTTCTCGTTCGTCTCCGGCAGCGTGCACCTGCCACATGGACATTTTCACTTTGGCCACGGGGCACATGGGCACGGGCCGGCGCTGAAGGGCGGAGTCTCGCCGTTTAACTTCGCGACGATCATGGCGTTTCTCGCATGGTTTGGAGGTGCGGGTTACTTGCTCAGCGTGCATGAAGCGGCGCTGGGGACGTGGATCGTTCTATTGGCAACGTTGTGTGGTTTCGTCGGAGGCGCCACGGTGTTCTGGTTCCTGGCCAAAGTGCTGATGAAAGATACTGGCGAACTTGATCCGGCAGATTACGAGAAAGTCGGTGTGCTGGGACAGATCACCAATCCGATCCGGCAGGGTGGCACCGGGGAACTGGTCTTCGTGCAGGAAGGTGTGCGCCAGGTGTGCGGTGCACGCAGCGATACCGGAGATCCGATTGGAAAGGGAATTGAAGTCGTGGTCACGCGTTACGAGAAGGGTATCGCGTATGTACGTCGCTGGGATGAGCTAGAGGGCTCGACTTCGCAGACCGCGCAAATGCAGGACGGCAAGTAAGGAGCAAGTTATGTGCAGCAGAAACTGGCGTATCGCGATGATGGTGCCGTGGCTGGCGTTCGTAGCCATGCTGCTGGATATCTGGCGCGCCTATGACAGCCTGCCGGCGGTGATCGCGTCGCACTTCAATGCAGCGGGCGTCGCCAACGGATTTGCACCGAAACAGCCGGTGTTTACGACGATTATTGGAGTCGCGTTCGGCTTGCTCTGCCTGTTCACTTTTATTCTCAGCCGATTTCCGCAGATCAGCGGGTTGGGCTGGCTGGTGATGGTAGCGGAGTTCTGGGGAATCGGAATTCTTTTCGGGATCACGCATGGGACGCTGCGGGTAAATCTGGGCGAAGCAAAGACGCTGGACTTTCCCCTCGGAATTTGGAGCTTGATCATGGGCGGGGCGCTGCTGATCGGCGAAGTGGGCAGGATCAGAGTCGCTCGCAAGCGGGCACGCGAATATGGAGAGCTCATCGCCGAAGAGACACATGCGTCGCCGGTTATGGGGATGATTTTCCTGGTGATCGCGATCGGGTTGTTCGCCGCGAGCTTGCTACTTGACCTGCACGGTCCGTCGCAAACCGTGCCGGTAATTATTGGAGTAGTAATGCTGGGCTGCGCGATGTGGGCTGCGTCGGGATTTCGGTATCGCATCACCACTGCGGGGCTGGAGATCCGCACGCTGGGACTGACGCTACGGTTTGTGCCGGCGCAGGAGATCGTGACCTACCGCGCCGAGAGCTGCAATCCATTGCGCGATTTTGGCGGGTGGGGCATTCGGGGAATCGGCAGGATGCGAGCTTATATCTGGGGTGGCAACCGCTGCGTGCACGTGCAGACACTTTCAGGGGACCAGATTTATCTCGGCCTGGCAGCGACTGACCGGATGGTGGCCGAGATGGAGCGGATGACTCCGGTCGCACATCGTTAGTTGTCGATGTGCGAAATAGAAAAAGTTCCAGCGGGCGATGGAAGGCCCGTGTTGTCAGATCGTACTTGATGTTCGCCTAAGGGGGCGTATGAACATTCTGTCGAAAATTCCTACCGATATCATGGTGATCGTCGGCCTGGCTGTGGTGGCCATCATCTTCTTGATGATGATGGTAGCGCGGTTGTTCCGCAAAGCGGGACCGCATGAAGCGCTGATCGTGTATGGCATTCGCGGTACGCGGATCATCAAGGGCAAAGGCACAGTAATCTGGCCGATGGTTGAAAATTGCCTGCAGCTTTCGCTCGAACTAATGTCGTTCGACGTGGCGCCGCAGCAGGACCTCTACACCAAACAGGGCGTTGCGGTGACCGTGGAAGCCGTAGCGCAGATCAAGGTGAAGTCGGACCCGGTTTCGATCACCACCGCTTCCGAACAATTCCTGACCAAGACCCCGCAACAGCGCGAAGGGCTGATCCGCCTGGTGATGGAAGGTCACCTGCGCGGCATCATTGGGCAGCTCACGGTGGAAGAGATTGTGAAGCAGCCGGAGATGGTGGGCGATCGCATGCGCGCGACTTGCGCGGACGATATGAGCAAGATGGGGCTCGAGGTCATCAGCTTCACGATTAAGGAAGTGCGCGACAAGAATCAATACATCACCAACATGGGGCGTCCGGACATTGCGCGGATTAAGCGCGATGCGGATATCGCCACCGCGGAAGCGGACCGCGACACGGCGATCAAGCAGGCAGCCGCGACGCGCGAAGCAGCCGTCGCCCGTGCGCAAGCCGACCAGGAGCGAGTATTCGCAGAGACGGCTTCGCAGGCGAAACAAGCCGAGGCGCAGCGCGATCTCGAAGTGAAGCGAGCCTCGTACAACGAGATGGTCAAGAAGCAACAGGCGCAGGCGGATAAGGCCTACGAGATTCAGACCAACATCATGCAGCAGCAGGTGATCGCTGAGAGCGTGAAGGTGCAGCAGATCGAGAAGCAGGAACAGGTGAAGGTGCAAGAGCAGGAAATCCTGCGTCACGAGAAGGAGCTGATCGCGACCGTGCTTAAGGGCGCCGAAATCGAACGCGCGCGCATCGAGACGCTGGCCAGCGCCGAACGGCAGCGCCTGATGAGTGAAGCCGAGGGACGTTCTGCGTCAATCCGAGCGCAGGGCGAAGCCGAGGCCGAGATCATCTTCAAGAAAGGTGAAGCGGAGGCCAAGGCGATGAACGTGAAGGCCGAGGCCTTCCAGGAATACAACCAGGCAGCGGTCATCGACAAACTGCTCAGCAGCATGCCGGAGATCGTTCGCGCTCTGGCCACGCCCCTGAGCCAGGTCGACAAGATCACCATCGTGTCGACCGGCAACGGCAGCTCCGCAGGCGCGCACAAGATTACCGGCGACATCACGGAGATGGCGGCGCAGGTACCCGCACTTTTCGAGGCGTTGAGTGGAATGAAGATGGAAGATCTGTTCGCAAAGGTTCGCACCATCGGAGACAAAGCGCCGAAACCCGACGTGTTGCCGCCGGACGGCAGTTCGAAGGCTAAAGGGGCAGGGGCGTAAGGAACTCGCGCGGAGATCTAAGGGATCTCCGCCCATTTCGGAATTAGAAGGAGATCGTCATGGCATTGCTAGAACGCGTAGGCACACTCATCCGGGCGAACTTGAACGACATGGTCGACCGGGCGGAAAATCCTGAGAAGCTGCTCAAGCAGATCATTCTCGACATGCAGAATCAGTTCCTGCAAGTGAAGACGCAGGTGGCCATTGCCATCGCCGATCTACACCTGCTGGAAAAGAAGAAGAAGGAAAACGCCGACAAGGAGGTCGAGTGGATGCGCAAAGCCGAACTTGCCGTCGATAAGAAGCAGGACGACCTGGCGCGCGCCGCGCTCGATCGCGCGCTGAGTTACAAGCAATTCACAGCGAGCTTCGATGAACAACTTTCCGATCAGCGCACCCAGGTGGAAATCCTAAAAGGCGCACTGCAGAAACTGGACGCGAAGCTCGCCGAAGCCCACGCCAAGGTCGATGTGTTGCTTGCGCAATCGCGACGCGCCCGTTCGATGGATAAGGCGACTAGCGCACAATTGGCAGTCGACGATCGCAACAAGGTGGCGACACTGGAGAGGATGAAGTCTCGCATTCAGCGGGCCGAAGCCTCGAGCCAGGCGCGGGTGGAAGTGGTTGCGGGAGACGACATCGAGCATCGATTGGCGGTTCTGGAAAAAGACGACCAGATCGACAAGCTATTGACCGAGATGAAAGGGCGCAAGGCGCTTAAGGCGTAGTGCGGCTATTGACGGTGCGGATGCGAGACAGGCATCCGCGCTGTGCTTTGCGTTATGCTCCGCTCGTGAAGTACGGTCTCCTTTTCGTCGCGATCCTGATTAGTGGCCTGGCTTGCCGCAGGCACATTCCCGAATTCCGCGTGCGCGTGCTTTACTCTGCGCAAAATCCAAGCACCGAAAAGCTGCGGCAGTCGGAGCGCGAGTTTTCGTTTACCGATCCACGCCTTAACGGCGGAACGCCTTTCGTGATTGCCGCAAACACGACAAATGACGCGGCTTCGGACCTCCTGGATAAGGCTAAGAGCGCGCAGGTCGATCTCTATCTACTGAAGTCGGCGGCGGAGCTGCCGGATGTGCCGGATTTGCGCAAGGCAATGGGCGATTCCTTCAGCGTGTGCGGTCAAGCTGTGGCGTACATCCCCGATTGGGTAAACGAAGAGCATCACGAAGGCGCCGCGCGATTCCTGCAGTATCTCTCCACCCATTGCCGCTAAGCTACTTGATTCCTAATTTTCGCTTCGCCAGCGGGACCGCGTAAGCTGCCGCCGGGTTGTGTCCGGTAGCGGCCGCGGCTTTCGTATAGAACTCCCTGGCTTTATCTTTCTCGCCGAGGGCTTCGTAGGTCTCCGCGGTCAGGCATTGGATGAAGGGATCGTTCTGATTAGCCTTCAGCAGGTTATCGAGTGCAGTCTTGTAGTCCTGCTGATAGAAAGCAACGTAGCCAATGAGGGCGGGCAGAAACTGCACCTGCTGCGGATTCCTGCCCTTATCGAGAATCGCCTTGGCAGCAGCAATGTGCTGCTTGGGATCATCTTCTTCGTGCAATTTCGAAGCGGCACGGGCCTGCGCATGTTCCCAGCGGAAGTTCCAGAGATCTTTGCGCGCATCCGTGATATTGGGTTCTCTAAGACCGAGTTCGTGGCCTTCCTTGTACCAGATCACCCCGGTCTCGACATCGTTGCCGTCGAGGCAGACTCGTGCCTCTTCGTCGGCGATTTCTCCAGCGCGAAAGTAGTCGGCCTTCGCTTTGGCGTAGTCAAGAATTTTCTGTTCATACTGCACCGTCATCTGACAGTTGCCTTCAAAGGCCCACGACATGGCCATGCCACGGTTGGCAGCGGCTCGTTTCTCATCATCGGGCGCGGCGGAGATAGCTTTATCGAAATACTTCCGGGCCTCGGGGCCACGCAGCATGAGATCGAGGACGACTCCGGCACCGATGTTGGCTTCTTCGGAATCGGGCGAAGTCTTGAGTTCGTTCTGAAAGACGGCGAGGGCGTCCGCCAGTTTGCCGTCATGCATGAGCTGGTGTGCCTGTTTAACGAACGGCGGATCGTTGTCTGGCGGCGCAGGTGGATTCTGGGCGAAGAGCGCGCACGACAAAAGCAGCAGGCAGGCAGTATTAAAACGTTTCATAGCGCCGCCGATTATCGCATAGTCGTGCTTTCTCGCGATGGAGTGGCATGACTGTGGGTGCCCCACCCTTCCCGAAGGGAGGGTGGGCGATCTCAAACTCTCCTGGGGTTTCCTGATGATCCGCGCCTTGCCGGCCCACCCTGTGGCTGAAGTCACAACGGTGGGGCACCCACAGGTCGTCAGACCAGACGGTTCACGCGAGCAACAGCGTGCGACAGTTACGCCTCGGCTTTATCGACGAACGGTAGTTGCTCGGCCTGGGCGGTCCAGTCTCCCGACTGCAACTTCTTCGTCGCTTGTTCCACCTGGGTAAGTTCTGGAATCTCTTCCTTGACCGGAACGGCGAGATCGGGAAATTTGCGGGCAGTCGCAAGGACGCGGGATTCCAACGACGAGACGGCCTTGTTATAGGAACCTACAGCGCTGTTCAGCTTCGTCCCTACGTCGTCGAAGTGTGCCGCCATCGTGCACAGGCGTTCGTAAAGTTCCTTGCCGAGCTGGCTTACTTCAATGGCATTCCGTGCGATGTCCTGTTGCGCCCAGCCGTAGTGCACGGCGCGCAACAACGCGATCAACGTCGTCGGCGACGCGATAATCACCTTTTCCGCAACCCCGGCTTCAATCAGTGTCGGATCTTCTGAGAGTGCCGCACTGAAGAATGCTTCGTTGGGAAGAAACATCACGACCATCTCTGGCGCGGCGGGGAACTGCTCCCAATAGGCCTTTGCGCCGAGCTTCTTGATGTGCACGCGTACCTGCGCCGCATGTTGCCGCAGAAACTCCGAACGCTCGGCATCGGTCTTCGCTTCCAACGCGTTGAGGTACGCTGCGAGCGGCGTTTTGGCGTCGACTACAACAGTTTTGCCACCGGGCAATTTCACGATCATGTCGGGACGGAGGCCACCGTCTTCGCCGTTTCGATGTTCCTGTTCAACGAAGTCGCAGCGATTGATCATCCCGGCCATTTCCGCGACGCGACGGAGTTGGATTTCGCCCCAGCGGCCGCGGCCTTGTGGGGCGCGCAGGGCGGTGACCAGGGCGCCGGTTTCGAGGCGAAGCTGGTCGTTGGTCTGGGTAAGCGTCTTCACTTGCGAGAGCAAAGAGCCATACGCTTCGTTGCGCGATTTCTCGATCTGCTGAATCTGGCTGTCGAATTTGCTGAGGCTTTCATGGATCGGTTTCACAAGGGTTTCGATCGCCTTCTGGCGTTCGGTCAAATCGCCTTTGGCCTGGTTCTGAAAGACTTCGAGCTGGGTTCGAGCCAGTTGCAGGAAGGATTCGTTGTTGCTCTTCAGCGCGGAAGCGGCCAGATTCTCGAACTGCTTTTGCAAGTCGGCGCTGGCATTTTGCAGCAGGGCGATTTTATCTGCGGAATTTTTCTGCTCGTTGGCCAGGCTGACTCGGAGGCCGGCGAGTTCGCGATCAAGCTGCGCGTTGGCGCTGTTCTTGGCCGCCAGTTCCTGGCGCGCCGTGGCCAAGTCCCGTTCGGCGCCGGAGAGACGTGCGTCGAGACCAGCCGACTGCGCCCGCAGCGCGAAATAGGTGATGGCTGCCGCGATTACGGCACAGACGATCCCTGCCAAAAGCAATGAGCCCATAGAATTCCGCCTTGTTTGAGCTGATTGTACGAGTTTCTTTCGCGATTCTGCGCGGAACTTTTCCACCGCGAGCAGGGTTCATAGCTGCGGGGGGCCGAAGAAGCGTGTCCCCCGAGGGACTAGTACCTGCGTGACTCGGAGGCTAGCCGGGGCGCGGGTATATTCATTTTGATCAGGTGCATCTTGTTTAAACGTCTCATCATTTTCCTGCTATTGAGTGTTCCGCTGTTTGCCACAGTCCGGCGCGGAGAGGATTTCGACGCGCAAGCGGAAAGCCAGATCGTCACGCTGATCAACAAGGAGCGCACCGAACGAGGGCTGGAACCGGTGCGCATCGACACCACGCTCACCGTCGCTGCCCGGCGGCATACCGAACTGATGATCGACCACCACGAGCTGACCCATAAGTTGTCCGATGAACCAGTCCTGCGCGATCGACTGGCGGATGCGGGCGCGGTGTTCGATATCGCGGGCGAAAATGTGGCCTATGATTGGGCGCCGGAGCATGCGCATGATGAGTTCATGCATTCACCCGGACATCGCGCGAATATTCTCAATCCCAAATTCACCGCCATCGGGCTGGGCGTGAAGCACAGCGGAAACCTGATCTGGGTGACGGAAGATTTCTCGAAGCAGTTGGGAACTACTTCCGCGTCGGAAGCAGCGAATCTGGTGAAGACGAAGTACCTGGAACTTCGCCACAAAGAAGGAGCGCCGCTGGCGGTCGAGAAGCCTTCGCCCGCGCTGGGCAAGGTGGCTTGCGAGATGGCCAATAGCGACAAGTTGGATACGCAGTCGCCACGCAAAATGAAGAATGTTCGTGGGGTGATGGCGTGGACGGCCACCGATCCGGCGAAGCTTCCGGAACAGGTGAAGCAACTGGCCGCCGACCGCGCGTCCACGAGCTATTCGCTGGGCGTCTGCTTCGCCTCGAGCGCTTCCTATCCGAACAAAGTGTTTTGGATGGTGATGGCGATTTATTGAAACGAAGAAGAGGGATGCAAATTTCGCATCCCTGCAGGTGTTCCATCGTGAGTGCGGGTGCCGGTTCCTTCGTTATCGGGAGTTCCGGTCGCTTACACCCACAAATTCTTCCAGTTCATTGTGCGTTTCGCCCTAATCGGAGGGCGAAATCCTCTAGTTCACCATCTGTACTGCTTCTGCTGCGTGCACAGGTTGAATCGGCATGCGATCATTCATGTGGCTTTTAAGAAACTCTTCGCCGGCGCGCATCATGTGCATCCACATTTCGTAGGCGTGGCCGTTTTCGTTGAGGAACGCCTCGGCTTTGGCGATCGAAAGCTCGTTACCGGCTTCGCGCGCGAATTCGATCAGGTGCGCAACCGTGATCTCCGCCGTGACTCTTTCCCGCCAGCACTTCTTGCTACCCGCTGCATTTATGTTTTTCATCATTGCTTCCCGGCAAATGAAATTGTTTGTTACTGATGCGAAGATAGAGCGTAGGCGTGGCACGCTCTATGCCCGCGGTCACAAGTGCTTGTGAGAGTTGTCACAAATCACGGCGCGATCGTTACCCACGAGGCTTTGCGGCGCCTCCCACGAGAGTGGTAGGAGATGAAATCGAGTCGCTTGTGCTAGCCTCGATGCGAAGATCTGGCGTCGAAAGGGTGTCGTTCCCGCGTGACCACGAATCCTACTGCCACAGTTCTTGAAACGCGCCTTCGCGCGCGTTACGCCGAAACCGACCAGATGAACGTGGTGTATCACTCGAACTACATCATCTGGTTCGAGGTGGGACGGGTAGAATTCATGCGGCAACTGGGCATCACGTACCGTGAGATGGAGCAGGAGGATCAGTTGCATCTGCCAGTCGTGGAAGTGCGATGCCGCTATAAGGCGCCCGCGCGCTATGACGACGAGATCACGATCCGCACGCGCATCGCGCGCCTGCGTTCGTCGTTCATTACCTTCCAATACCAGGTGCTTCGTGCCGAGGACGGTCTGCTGCTAGCCGAGGGCGAGAGCACGCACGTCGCGGTCAACGCGAAGATGGAAAAATCGCCTTTTCCCGAAAAATATATGAGTGTTTTCCGCACGGTTGCGGGGCGCGCCGCGGAAGCGCAAACTGAGGCTGAATGAAAGCTCTGCATATCACAGGAAATACCCTGACGCTGGATGACCTGCGTGAGGTGGTATACGAAAATCGGCCGGTACTGCTCGATCCGGATGCACGTGCGGCTGTGGACCGGGCGCGTGCGGTCATTGAAGATGTTGTCGCGACAGATCGACTCGCTTATGCGGTGACCACCGGCGTCGGCAAATTGAGCGATGTCCGAATTCCGCCCGCCGAGAACCGAACTCTGCAATTGAACCTGATGCGTTCGCATGCCGTCGGGGTCGGCGAACCGCTAAGCGAAGCGATCAGCCGGGCGATGATCCTGCTGCGGGCGAACTCTCTGGCCAAAGGCTGCTCGGGAGTCCGAGGAATTGTTATCGATACGTTGTGCGAGATGTTGAACCGCGGCGTGCATCCGGTTATCCCATCTCAGGGAAGTGTAGGTGCTAGCGGCGATCTGGCTCCACTGGCGCACCAGGGATTAGTGCTCATCGGCGAAGGGGAGGCATCCTACCAAGGCAAGCGCATGAGCGGCGCCGATGCGCTCCAGGCCGCGCAAATTAAACCCATCACGCTGGAAGCCAAAGAAACAATTTCTCTGATCAATGGCACCCAGGCGATGCTCGCGGTTGGACTGCTGGCGATTCTTGAGTCGCAGATTCTCGCCGAAACCGCCGATGCCCTGGGCGCGCTCTCGCTCGATGTGCTGAAGGGAACCGATGCCGCTTTCGATGCGCGTATTCACAACGCACGTCCGCACGCTGGGCAGGTGGAGGTCGCAGCCAATCTGCGACGCCTGCTGGCGGGAAGCCAGATCCACGCGTCGCACATCGATTGCGCGCGGGTGCAAGATGCCTACTCGTTGCGCTGCATTCCACAGGTTCATGGCGCGGTGCGCGACACCATTCGCTACTGCCGCTCAGTGTTCGAAGTCGAGATGAATTCCGCGGTGGATAATCCGCTGGTTTTTCCAGAACCCAAGCAGGTGGGGCAACGATCCGATGCGCCGGTGCAAGGCGACATCATCTCGGGCGGAAATTTTCACGGAGAGCCGCTTGCGTTTGCGTTGGACTTCCTGGCTATCGCATTGAGCGCTCTGGCGGGAATTTCGGAGCGTCGCATCGAGAGATTAGTGAATCCTGCGCTGAGTGAAGGACTGCCCGCATTTCTCGCGCCCGGTGCCGGGCTGAATTCAGGCTTCATGATGCCGCAGGTCACGGCCGCGGCCCTGGTCAGTGAGAACAAGGTCTGGGCACATCCTGCGTCGGTCGATTCCATCACCACTTCTGGCAACAAAGAGGACTTCGTTTCGATGGGCATGACCGCCGCGATCAAACTGCAGCGGATCGTCCAAAACACACGGAACGTGCTGGCGATCGAGGCCCTGGCGGCGGCGCAGGCTCTGGACTTTGTCGCTCCGTTAAAAACTACGAAGCTGCTACAAAAGGTGCATGACGAAATCCGCGCAGTCTCGCCTGCGATCCAAGAGGATCGTGTGTTGACCAGGGATTTTGCCGTTGCGGCAGAGTTGGTGCGGAGCGGCAAGCTCGCAAAGGCCGCGCGTTCCTAAAAAGGGCGACGGGCGACCGGTTTTAGAGAAATTACTTTTGCGACTTGACCTACCGGGAGTATCGTTCGTCGCAAAAGCATGTCACGACTACACGCTCTTATTCTGCTTATTGTGTTCACTTCGGTATTCGCGCATGCACAAGTTCCCGAGTGCCGAACAAACGTGTTGCCTGTTGTAGTTTCAGGGATTGCGACGGACCGGGCGGCAGCCATCTCGTCCGGCAATTTTCACGTAATGCTGAATCGCAGGAATGTTCCGGTTGAGTCATTGAGTTACGGCATTTTCCCGCACACCACTTACATTCTGCTCGACGCCAGCGGCAGCATGACCGCGTCCAGGTATTGGAGGTTATCGGGCGAGTTCGCATTGGCGATTGCCAAATTTCCCCTCTGAAGGCGAAGTGAAGATCGCGGCCTTCGATGAGAAGATCACAGAATTTGCAGACCGCAAGGATGTAGTTTCGTCGGGGCTGGCTCCTTTCGAGAAGCGGCTCAATGAGTCAAAGAGACATCGGACCTCGTTGTACGAGGCGATCCTGTTTACGCTTGGTGCAGTGCCTCATACCGCACCCGAAGACGCGATCGTGGTCATTACCGACGGAAGCGACAATCACAGCCAGCGAACAGCTACGGATGTTCTGAGAAAACTTCGCGAAACGAGAACCCGTTTATTCGTCGTGTACGTTCCTGCGTCTCCTTGCCTGCGCAATTAACAGACAACAAGAAGTTTGTTTTCGACATGGCGATCCAATCCGGCGGAGCAGTCTTCAGCGTTATCGCCGGGGACCCTGTGTTTCAAAATACGCTCCATGCCGGAGCGACATTGGATCGTCTTAAGATACTCGACTACACAGAACCCTTGACAGTGTGGTACGCGAAGCAGCAAACCGGATTCCGCCTGCTACTCCCGTCAGTCTCGAAACGTGCTATGGTCAATGTGAAACTTGCGCCAAAGCTGGCGCACCTTGTGCTGGCGTATCCGAACGAACTCCTTCCTTGCGGAACTCTGAATCGTTAGCATCACAATTTCCCCGTTACCTTCGTGACGTACCTTTTATTGCAACCTAGGTATTAAATCTGCGCTCCACGGTTTTTGGGCGGTAGTACTATCGTCGAAACTGTGGGCGAAGGTGGGCTCGGGAAATGTTAAGGGCAGGTGCGGGTCTCCTGATATTGGCGACGGCTACCTCCATTCCAGCGGCAGCAGCGCGGGGATGCGGTCCGGCGATCGTGCAGCTAACCGTCCTTGACCAGGGTGGAAATGCGGTGAGCGGCCTCGCTCCCGGCGATTTCAAAGTTCACGTCAAAAATCAGAATGTGAATATCGCAGCGATGAGTTATGGCGTGTTTCCTCACAGCACGCTGCTGCTGGTTTCTCGCACCGGTTCGATGGGCGAGTCGCTGAAGCTAGAGATGGCGAAGCGTCTGGCTGCCGCGGTCAGTTCTACGGCTCCGGGCACGGTAATGGCTGGATCGTTCGCCGCGGATCTCTCGGCGGTGATCGACGGCCGTTCCGGAGATCCTTTTGCGGTTGGACCTCCAGTAAGCGACGAAAAGAGGAATGCGGTGTACGACGCGGTGGTGGCGGGGATGACGCGAGTTGCCATGCATCGTGGCGATGCTGTGGTGGTATTTACCGATTCTCCTGACAACGGCAGCAAGACTGCTGCAGCTGAGGTGCGTCAACGTCTCGCTAACTCAGGAGTGCGTTTGTTTGTCGTGGCTCTTCCTGCAACCAATGCAGGAGGAATGCAGCCGTTTGTCGAACTGGCCGATGCTTCCGGCGGAGCTTTCCTCGTCCCCCTGGTCGTGGACGCTACGGCGAGCGGGGTTGTGATCAGCCTTCCTCAAATCGATGCAGCGGTCGCCAGCTTTACCCACAGCTATGCGCAATACAGCAACGTCTACCAGTTGGAAACCGACCAAGACGGACAGGACAAGCCGATGCCTCTGCGGGTGGAAGTAGACCGTAGAAAAATCGCAGGGGGTAAAGTCGTGGCACCCGCTGCGCTCGCGCCTTGCAGCGCAGCCGGACACTAAGCCAGCGGCTGAGGTGAAGGTGGCGGAGTTCCTTCCAGTCCTAACTCTTTCGCCACGCCTTTCATCGCATCGATACAGAAGGCAATGTGCTCCTCGAGATCCACGCCTAGCTCTGCCGCGCCATTCACAATGTCATCACGGTTCACACTGCGCGCGAAGGCCTTGTCCTTCATTTTCTTGCGCACGCCCTTCGCTTCCACTTCGGCCAATGACTTACCTGGCTTGACGAGAGCGGTAGCGGTGAGGAAGCCGGCGAGCTCGTCGCAGGCAAACAGCGTCTTCTCCAGCTTCGACTCGCGCTTCACGCCGGTATACTCGGCATGCGACATGATCGCTCTACGAACTTCTTCCGGCCAGCCCCGCTGGGCGAGGATCTCGTTCCCGCGATAGGGATGGTCCTCAAGACTCGGATATTTCTCGTAATCGAAGTCGTGGATGAGTCCGACGAGCGCCCAGGTGTTTTCGTCCTCGCCGAATTTCTTGGCATAAGCGCGAACGCACGCTTCCACAGCCAGCGCATGTTTGCGCAAACTTTCTGACTGGGTGAACTCAGTTAGTAACCCCCACGCATCTTCGCGAGTCATGCCGATTTTTTCCTCGTTTCGCCGGGTATCTCCGGACTTTGTCCGGTGCTTCTAGTCTTTCTTTGGAAAATATCTTGACAGAGAAGGGTCTTATCCTTCAAATTACGCAAAGCTGCTCATCACAAAAATCGTGTAAGTGGCTGAAGATGTTACCGCTCTGGCATCTTCCACAACCTGATGGCCACGACGCTCGCACCCGTTGACTCTAGGGAAGTGGTTCGATGCGACAAATGCACCCTCGTCCAATTCCGGACCAACAACAATCTTTGCCGTAAATGCCGCTATTCACTCGATCCGGAAGAGCCGGAACAGGTGATCGCGCCGCCCCAACCTGTTGTTTCCGTTCCATCGCCTTCATCGCGTTCGGATCTCCACATTGCACTTTCGATCCGCACCCTCCGGCAACGTTCAGGGCTCAGCCAGCGCCAACTTGCGATGCGCATGCAGGTACCTCGAACCTACGTCTCGAAGATCGAGAATGAGAAAGCGACCCCCACTCTCTCGTCTCTCGAGCGGCTTGCCAAGGCGCTGGAAGTTACACTTCCCGATCTTTTGACCGGCGGGCAGCCAAGCCGCGAAGATCAGGTGCGCGAGCTTACCACCGATCCATTTTTGGCGGAACTGATGCCGTTGTGTGAACGGTTGAACGGCATGCAGCTTTCCACGATTTTGAACCAGGTTCGTGAAATCACAATGCGGCCGAGAAGGACCGCGTAGGGTTCGAGCAGCACAAGCTCTCGCTCCGTCGACCAACCAACCACTTTCAACGGGAAAAGCCGAGGCAACGCGCCTCGGCTTTCGCGTTTACGCTCATCGCTAGAAGCGCAGCGAGAGTTGCGCAGTGTAAGAGCGGGGTGGAATGAAATGCGTCCCGCTGAATGTCGACAGGAAGTTATAGAGCGCTTCCTTGTTCGTCAGGTTGGCAACGGTAAATGTGAGATTGGTCTTGTAGCGGTCTTTGCGAAGAATGTTGTCCCATCCCAAGCCGAGATCAAGAATGTTGCGCGGCGCGATCCTTGGAGGATTGGTGTCATCGTTCTCCGTGCCAGCAGCAGGGATTCGAACTCGCGTCGCTCCCAACTGGTTCACCGGACAGGACGGGCTGATCGGCGAGGTCGGGGTAGCGAAGACATTTCCGCAGTAGAGTCCCATCTGCGCCTGCTGATCCCCTGTCAGTGCAAGGGCAGAGGCGTAATCGGGAATGGCGCCCGCAACTTCGCCGCTGTCATACCGCCAGGTAAAGGAAGTCCAGGGAGCGTTTTTCTTCGGCTGATACTGCACGTTCGTCGATGCTCCAAACGCCTGGTCGTGGTCGATGCGGAATGGGCCGGTGGCGAGCGGCGAATTGAAGATCAGGCCTCCATTCTCGGGAGCGAAAAACCGGGCACGGGTATGACTGAGTACGGTGTAGGCCGTGATCCCGTGATACGTCGGCAAACTGATGCGCGAGGAGAAGCCATCGATCTTCGATTGCTTCCATTCGATCGGGAAGGCGAGCGGAGTGTTGAAAAGCGTGTCGAAGTCGAAAGCGTTCTTCGAGTGTTTCCAGAAGTATTCAGCATCGACGACGGCAAATTTCCCAATCGCCTGTTCCAGGCCGACGTTATATTGCGTGCGGTGTCCTGGCTCGATAGGTTGTTGTCCGTACGCCACAGCCCCATTGGTCGCCAGTCCGCCAGCGCCAGTGGAACTGCTGAGCACGAGATTCTCGTTGTACGGCGTTTCGAAGAAGCGCCCGAACGAAGCACGAAGCACGGTGTGCGTCTTCGCCACGTTATAGGCCGCCCCCAGCCGCGGTTGCAGCAAGCGGCCTTGCGAGAGTCCGTTGTAGTTGTCGCCGCGCACGCCGAGATTGAGCGTCCACTTGCCGAGAGTGACGGTGTCCTGCGCGTAGATGGACTCTTCGCGTATATCACCGTGACCGACAAAGTGAAACAGTGAACCTCCACGGGTGAGGTCATACGGAAGAAGGCCAGCGTCGAAAGTGGGACTGCCCGGGACATTGAAGTTGGGATCCGTCAGTCCGAAGGCGAAGCTCTCACCCAGCAAGGTGTGCTCAAACTGCGCGCCCGCTTTGAAGTTGTGAATGCCTTTGACATACGAAACATCGGAACGCACGCCGGTGTTCGTCAGTCGGCGTGATTGGCTGAGAGTGGCCGGTTGATCGGCGAAGGTATCGCTGCTTGGGTAGTAGCCGATTTGGTCTTGCCGAAACCATGCGGTGCTTGTGATCAGGGTGTTGTTGTTGATGGTGTGGGTCCATCCCGGCGCAATGTTGGTGCTCTTGATTTCCTGCCGCTGGTCTTGCGGAACACTTTGCGCGAACTGCTGATCATAGGTATTTGGAATCTGAAACCAAGATCGGGTGTAACCCAGGTTCAGGTGCAGCACGTCCTTTGACGAAGCCTGCCAGTCAAAGCGGTCGAAGCCGCTCTCGGAATTCCCTCGCGCGTGCAACGGAGTGAATTCCGGAGTGTCGAGAAAACGCCCGCTATTCATGCCGTTGACCGAAAAGAAGTTTCCGATCGTGTCATTGCCCTGCAGGATGTCGAATGCGCCGGTACTGGTTCCAAAGGAGCCGTAAGAACTGGAGATGGAGCCGGTGGGCTGGTGAACTCCAAGTCCCGACCGGGTGGCAACCCGGACGACGAGCGAAGTTTTATCACCGAACTCCGCCGGAGCCACACCCTCGATAACTTCCATCGACTGGATCGCATCCGTCGAGATCTGGTTCGAGAAAATCTTGCTCTGCTGATCGGTCATCGACTGGTTGTCGAGCGAGAAGGAAGTGTCGGCATGCTCACCCAGCGGGTGAAATTGTCCGTTGGAATCAGCGGTAATGCCAGGCGTCGAAAGCGTGATCACCGAGCTTAGCTGCGACGAAGAAGATTCCACCGGGAGCTTGTCGATCAGCCCGCGATCGATATCGGTGTGTTGCACCGAGGTCGATTCAACGAGGTCTCCGGCATCGGCTTGCACTTCGACCGTGGTGTTTGCGGATGCGATCTGCAGGGTCAGGTTCAACGCCACCGGTACGTTGGAATGTACCCGCGCATCGGCGGAGGCGCCGGTGAATCCTTTCGCGCTGGAGGACACATGATAATTCGCAAATGGAACGTTTCGGAAAACATAGCCGCCGTCATTGCCGGTGGTTGCATTCGCGGTGTAGCCGCTGACCGGGTTCTTGATCGTCACCGTTGCGTTGGGGACCACCGCTCCGGTGGGATCAGCGACGGTTCCCTGGATGGAGCCGGAGTTTCCGCCCGCGGATTGGCCGGCACCCGTCTCTGGACCTTCTGCAATTAAAAATGAGGCTGCAACGAGAACGAACAGAATAGAAAAAAATGGCGATGCGCATACACGCATAGTCGTGACCTCCACATAGATTTAGCTTTTTGAAATCGACTACCGGATGACTAGGCGATGGCGGGCGGCGGTCGAATGTGGAGGTGGAACTCAGGCTGAATGCCCTCGCTCTGGCGAGCGACGGTGGCGACGGTGGGCGTGCCGTCGAGTTGAATTGGGGTGATCGTGGTCGGAGCGGCGCCATGGCCGACCGGAACCGAATAGCAGATCGGACAAAGCCCGTCCGTGGTCTGGGCAGACTGCAGCGTTGCGGTCTTAGCGAGTCGCTGTGTGTCCCAGTGCGCAACCTGAACGCCGCTCACCACGAACACAGCGAGCATGCACAGCAGCGCCGACCATAAGCGCAACTGCGAACCGCGGACTGAAGGCGTCATCTGCATTGCTGGGTACTTAGATGGAAAATCCCCGAAAAGGTTCTGTTTCTTTGGTTAATTCCTATTATACGAATCGCCAGCCACCGAGAATTCCCGAAGGTGAATCATTGGTACTATGCCCGCCCCTGCACTTCTTTGCATCTTGTACTACGCTGTGGTAGCGTCAATGTTTTCTGCGAGGTAGGCGTGCGTTCATCCATTCCTGCCGGACTGAGCCATAAAGAAGCGGAACTTTATTCGCGGCTCGATCCAGCAAGGTTCCCCCAGCACATCGCGATCATCATGGACGGTAACGGCCGCTGGGCCAAGCGCCGCCATTTGCCGCGCATCGCCGGGCACCGCTCGGGGGTCTTCGCCGTTCGCAATACCGTGCAGTGCGCCTCGCGCATTGGATTACCTGCCCTTACCCTGTACGCCTTTTCGGTAGAAAATTGGCTGCGTCGCCCGAAGACAGAAACCTCGTTTCTGATGGGACTGTTGCGCCGCTATTTGAAGATCGAGATGCCCGCCTTCCAGGAGCACAACGTCCGTGTGCAATTCATTGGACGCTGGAGGGAACTGCCTGCCGAAGTCCAGGAGCGCATGGATTGGGCGATTGCTGAAACCGCCAGCAACACCGGGCTGATCCTGACCTTTGCGATCAACTACGGTGGGCGATCCGAAATTGTCGATGCCGTGAATTCAATTCTGGCCCAGTCCCGCCGCAACGGCAACCACGCCGAAATCGACGAAGAAGCCATCGAGCAGCACCTCTACACCAGCCATCTGCCGGAACTCGATTTGCTCGTTCGCACGAGTGGCGAAATGCGTCTCAGCAACTTCTTGCTGTGGCAGGCCGCGTACTCCGAAATTTTCGTGACCGACGCGCTCTGGCCCGACTTCAACGGTGTCAAATTGCTCGAAGCCATCGCCGAATTCCAGACACGCGAACGCCGCTTCGGTGGCATCCACGCCATTCATCCTCCGTCTGTGCAGCCCGCCTGAAGCGATGAAGCGCATCCTCACCGCTCTCGTCCTTATTCCACTCGTCCTGCTCGCCGTCTTCAAAGCTCCTAGCTGGCTGTTCACGCTGCTTGTAGGCGCGGTCGCGCTGCTGGCGTTGAAAGAGTATTTGGATTTGGTGGAAGCGTACGGGGTGAAGCCGATACGGTGGCTGACGTACGCGTGCGCGATGATCCCATTCTTGTTAACGGCATCAATGTCTTCGTACGTGTTCTATCGTCAGTCGATCCAAATCAAGGAAAGCGTCTCCGCTGTTATTGCCGTTCTTGTGATGTGCTGGGCTTTCTTATTTCTGGTTGCGGCGATGCGCTGCGAGGAACTCAAGACCGCCTTCCCGTCTGCCGCTATGTCTGGATTCGGACCCTTTTACATCGCGATTCCCATGCTCGCGGTCGCATTGCTGCAGCAAAGGTCTTGGTACCCGCTGATTTTCACCTTCTTCGCGGTATGGGCCGGCGACATCGTCGCGATGTATACCGGAAAAGCGATCGGGAAGCACAAGATGTCCCCGCGTATCAGCCCTAACAAGACTTGGGAAGGGGCTCTCGGCTCTGTTGTCGGCAGCGTGATTGCGTGTTCGGCGCTTACACACTTCGCTCCTGCAATTCAACACTTGCTCCACGGGAATCTCCCGCCTTACCCCGCCGATCTCGGTGCAGATTTGGCTCCGCCTCTCCTCGGTGGCAGACTGATCTTCGTTTTTGCCATCCTGCTCAACATCGCCGCCCAACTCGGCGATCTCGTCGAGTCCCTCATCAAGCGCGGTGCGAACGTGAAGGACTCCGGCACCATGCTCCCCGGCCACGGCGGCATCCTCGATCGCATCGACGCCCTGCTGTTCGCGGCCCCAGTCGCACTGGTTCTGTTCGAATTCATTCGCTAGCAAGATTCAATTTGCCTTTGTACCTATTTAGGGTACAATTGTACCTGTTATGGGTACAACTCTCGTGGACAGCAAAGTTGCCGATCTTCTGTTCGGTAAGACACGCGGAGAAATCCTCGGCCTACTCTATGGGAGGCCGGACGAGGCTTTCTATTTCCAGCAGATCCGGCGGCAGATCGCGGCTGCTGGAGTGGGCGCGGTGCAGCGCGAGGTTCGGAAGCTACTCGATGCTGGACTGGTTCAACGCTCCGAAGTAGGGAACCAGGTTTTTTACCGGGCGAACCGGGACAATCCCATTTTTCCCGAACTGCGGGCCATCGTTAGTAAAACGGTGGGCGCGTTCCAAGTGCTCCGAATGGCGCTCGAGCCATTTGCGAAACAGATCGAGACTGCTTTCGTATATGGATCTGTAGCCCGCCAGGACGACAACGCAGCAAGCGACGTTGATGTGATGATCGTCGGTAAGATCGAATTGGAACAACTGGTCGAGCCATTTGCCGAGGCGGAAAAGATACTGGCTCGCCCGGTGAATCCTACCTTGTACAGTAGTTCTGAATTCAAAGCGAAATTGCGCGGCGGGAATCATTTCCTGAGTGCCGTGTTGAGCGGAGAAAAGTTCTTCCTCCTCGGAGACGAAAGTGAGCTTAGAGCAATACGCGAGGAACGGGTGGATCGTCGCGGAGCCGACAAGCGGCGATGAGATCCAGCGTTTGCTGTCGATCGTCGACCGCGGGATCGCAGACGCGAAAATAGAAGCGATCTCCCCTGATCTCCGCATGGTGGCTGCTTTCAGCGCGGCGCTCACCGCGGCTACCATCGCCCTCCGGGCGAGTGGCTACCGCACCAAGACGCAAGTTGGCCATCATCTCAAAACCATCGAGTGCATGGAATTCACTCTCGGCGTCGACAGCAAACTCCTCAACAAGATGAGAGCACTTTCCAAGAAGCGTAACGCGGCAAGCTACGATGCTGCTGGCAACGTATCAGAACAGGAGCTGAAACTCGCGATTTCAGTTGCGACCGAACTGAGGACAGACGTGACCGTTTGGCTGACGAACCATCATCCGCAACTCGTCCCAAAATCTTGAGTCGCGAACCCAAGCCATCCCCTTAGTAATTTCCCTCCGCTCCAGAGCTGCGGTATCCTAGACCTTCCATTGATGAAACGCATTGCCATCCTTGGCTCGACTGGCTCCATCGGCACGAGCACTCTCAAGATCGTCGAAGCTTATCCAGAGCTGTTTGAAGTCGTGTCCCTCGCCGCGGGCAGCAACCTTGACCTCGTCACCGAGCAGACCCTGCGCTGGCATCCGAAGCTGGTTTCGGTTGCGACCGAAGAGGCTGCCGCGACATTGAAGCAGCGCCTTTCACAGGCGGGCGCCAGAAGCGTGAAGGTCGTCTTTGGGACGGAAGGCACGGTCGAAGCGGCCACCCTCGACGAAGTCGATTTCGTGGTGAGCGCCATCGTAGGCGTCGGTGGTCTCAAAGCCACTTACGAAGCTGTCAAAGCAGGGAAGTCGATCGGCTTAGCCAATAAAGAAGCGATGGTCGCCGCCGGCGAACTCATTACCGCTGAGGCCCGCAAGCAAGGCAAACCCATCCTGCCGATCGATAGCGAGCACAACGCCATCCACCAGGCGATGCGCGGCGGTCGGCTCAGTGAAGTCGAAAAGGTTTGGCTAACGGCCTCCGGCGGCCCGTTCCTCCACACTCCGAAAGAGGATTTTGACCACATCACCGTGGAACAGGCCCTGAATCACCCGACCTGGAAGATGGGCCGGCGCATCACGATTGACTCTGCCACGTTGATGAATAAGGGGTTCGAGGTCATTGAGGCCTGTCGACTGTTCGACTTGCCGCCCAGCCGGGTGGGGGTCGTGGTGCACCCCCAGAGCACGATCCACTCCTTGGTGGAGTTCGTGGACGGTTCGATTCTCGCGCAACTGTCGGTTACCGACATGCGCTTGCCGATCCTTTACGCGATGACGTTTCCCGACCGGGTTCCGTCTAATCTTCGTTTCCCGGTGCTGGAACTGAAGCATTTGGACTTCTATCCCCCCGATTTTGCCAAGTTTCCATGCCTGCAACTGGCTTATGAAGCCGCCGAAAAAGGTGGGACGAAGAGTATCGCCCTGAACGCCGCCGACGAAGTTGCTGTAGCTGCTTTCCTCGAGGGGGGGATACCATTTAATGAGATTCCCACGATAATTCGGGGTGTATTGAATGAAACGCCGCTCCGACATTTGGAATCTATAGAAGCGGTGCTTTCCGCCGATGCGGCGGCCCGCGAAGTGACCAGCCGGCGCATCCAGTATCTGCGCTCGCAAGTAGCGAACACTCGTTCCTGAGTTCATAGTTTTTCGAGGTTTGATGGAAGGCTTTTTAATCGCGTTTGTTTCGGTGGTGTTCGTCCTCGGGGTGCTGGTCTTTATCCACGAGTTCGGCCATTTTGCGGCTGCGAAGCTGTTTGGCGTTCGCGTCGAGACCTTCTCGTTGGGCTTCGGCAAGCGGCTGGTCGGATTCCGCCGCGGCGAAACCGACTATCGCATCAGCGCATTGCCCTTCGGCGGTTACGTCAAGATGACGGGCGAGACGCCCCTTGATAGCCACACCGGCGCAGCTGAGGAATTTACCTCGCACCCGCGCTGGCAGCGACTGATCATTGCGCTTGCCGGTCCCACAGCGAACATCCTGCTGGCTATCCTTGTGATGACCGCGGTTTACATGGTGCACGACGAGGAGCCTGCCTACTTCGGTCAAAAAGCCAAGGTTGGTTTTGTGCAGGCTGGCAGCGTTGCCGACAAGGCTGGCATAAAAACCGGCGATACCATCGTCAAGATCAACGGCATCGATAATCCCACGTGGGAAGACGTGCTGATGAATACGATGGCGAGCCCAGGCGCCCAGGTAAAGCTCCAACTGCTCCGCGATCATCAGCTCATTCCAACGTCAGTGACGCCGGAACGGAATTCTGACGAACAGGCAAGCAATCCCGGATGGATCCCGGATGCTCCAAATCTCGTGACTGCGCTGGAACCGGATATGCCCGCCGCGAAGGCCGGCATCAAAGTCGGCGATGTCATCACGGCTGTGAATGGCATTCCCGTACGTTCCACGCCGGCGATGGTGACCATTCTTCAGCAGACCAAGAACGCTCCGGTGGAAATCGCCCTGCTGCGCGATGGACAAGAATCGAAAGTTACCGTTACTCCTGAGTTGAAGAACGACAACGGCGAAAGTCACTATCGCATCGGAATGGCTTCCGAGCCCAAGATCATTATCACGCACCTGCCTTTCGTACCGGCCCTGAAGAAGTCGCTGCATGAGAACCGCAGCTACTCGTTCCTGGTCGTCGACCTGGTGCGGAACCTGGTGCGCGGATCGGTATCGATCAAGGCGATGTCCAGCCCGATCGGCATTGCGAAGGCTTCCGGCGAAGCTGCCCGTGAGCCCGGATGGACGCCGCTCATGAAGCTGATGGCGATCATCAGCCTGCAACTGGGCATCTTCAACCTGTTCCCAATCCCGATCCTCGACGGCGGCATGATCCTGATGCTGCTCATCGAGGGCCTGATCCGTCGCGATATCAGCATGCGCATCAAGGAACGCGCCTACCAGGTCGCCTTCGTCTTCCTCATGCTCTTTGCGGCCGTGGTCATCTACAACGACATCATGAAGTCGCTGCCGGGGCTACACCAGCACTTGCCATAAATCATTGAAAAGATTCACAAAAAGGGCAGCTTCGGCTGCCTTTTCTTTTGGCGGTTTAACCCTCTCGTAATCGCGATTCCTGAGCTCCCCAGTGCTAAAATAGTACTCAAGCATGCCTACGATTTTCCGCCGTAAAACGCCTACTGTCCGCATTGGAAACGTGCGGGTTGGCAGCGATGCGCCCGTGGTGGTGCAGTCGATGACCAACACCGACACCGCTGATGTCGACTCGACGATCAAGCAATGCATTGCGCTCGCCCGCGCCGGCTCGGAATTGATCCGCGTCACCGTCAACAATGACGACGCCGCCAAGGGCGTGCCGCATCTTGTCGAAGGTCTCGCGAAAATCGGCATCCACACGCCCATCATCGGCGACTTCCACTACAACGGGCACATCCTGCTGAAGAAGTATCCCGACTGCGCGAAGGCGTTGGCGAAGTACCGCATCAACCCCGGCAACGTTTCCATCGGACGCAAGGACGATGACAACTTCAAAGCCATGGTTGATGTCGCGGTCGAGAACCAGAAGCCGGTGCGTATCGGCGTGAACTGGGGATCACTCGACCAGCAGTTGCTCGTCAAGATGATGGACGAAAACGCCCGGCTGGCGGAGCCGAAAGAAGCGCGCGACGTGATGACGGAAGCGATGATTGTCAGCGCGTTAAAGTCCGCCGAGATCGCCGAGAAGTACGGCTTACGCAAAGACCAGATCATTCTTAGCGCGAAAGTCAGTGGTGTGCAGGATTTAATCGACGTCTATCGGGACCTCGCAAAGCGCACCGACTACGTATTGCACCTCGGTCTGACGGAAGCCGGCATGGGCGCGAAGGGCGTTGTCGCCTCGACTGCTGGACTTTCTGTGCTTCTGTTGGACGGTATCGGCGACACCATCCGCGTATCGCTGACGCCCAAACCGAATGGCGATCGCAGCGAAGAAGTCTTTGTCGCGCAGCAGATCCTGCAGTCGATGGGCATTCGCAGCTTCACCCCGCAGGTTACCGCTTGCCCCGGTTGCGGACGCACCACCAGTACGTTCTTCCAGGAGTTGGCCGAGCGGATTCAGACCTACATCCGCGAACAGATGCCGCAGTGGAAGACGCGTTATACGGGCGTCGAAGAAATGAAAGTCGCGGTGATGGGCTGCATCGTGAATGGCCCTGGCGAATCGAAACATGCCAACATCGGCATCTCGCTCCCCGGTACGTTCGAGGAACCGAAAGCGCCCGTCTTCGTCGATGGCCGCCTGATGACGACACTGAAGGGCGACAAAATCGTCGAGGAGTTTACGACGATCTTGAATGAGTACGTCGACAACCGCTACGCGAAGAAAACTGAAGAGCCCGTACCTGTCGGAGACTAAAAGACACTAACCACAGAGGGCGCAGAGGTTCACAGAGGGTTTTATTTAAACTTTGTGAACCATTCGCTTTTTGCGCAATGAGTATTTCGGATGGCGAGACACCAGCCTCCCATACCTCTGCGTCCTCTGTGGTTAATCATGGGTTACGCCGGCTGCATCGCCTTTGCGCGCCGTTCCATTTCTTCCGAGGAAACATCTTCGATGTGCGTCGCGATATACCAGCTGAATCCGAACGGATCTTTCACGCCGCCGGTGCGATCGCCATAGAATTGATTCGCCAGCGGGCGCTCGATTTCTGCTCCAGCTTTCACCGCTTGGTTGAATACCGCATCGCAGTCCTGCACGTAGAGCAGGATGCTGATGGGCGATCCACCGAGTGTTGCAGGACTCTTGTGTCCCATGTTCGGGTTTTCATCGGCGAGCATGATCACGGAGTCGCCGATCTTCATCTCGGCATGCCCGATCTCGCCTTTCTCTCCAAGCATCTTGAAGGATTCCTGGGCGCCGAATGCCTTGGTGTAGAACTCCATCGCTTGCTTCGCACCGCGAATCACGAGATACGGTGTGACCGAGCGATATCCGTCGGGAATTGGTTTGACGTTTGCCATCGCGCTCTCCTTTGACGGGAAAGTTTATGCGCACGGTCCCCGGGATTCAACTCTGCTCGTCCCAATCCAAAAGGCGCAGCCGTTTAGCTGCGCCCTTCGATTTGCATCGTTGGTTGTCACCGCTGAACTTGTGGATCTGCTACTGACGTGCCGCGACTTCCATAATTGCCACCGCGGTCGCGAGCCATACGCCAAACGCCAGTAAATTTGCCGTCATCCGCACTGCCAAATTGTCGATTGCCCAATTCCACTTCGCGCTCATCGTTCTACCTCCGTGAATCTCGTCTGTAGAGAGATACGCATGAGCGCACAGAAAGTTCGCAAAATATCGAGCGATGGCTGGGACGAATGATGGGACTAACGTCCACTCCACTTCGGCTTGCGCTTTTCGAGAAACGAGGTCACACCCTCGCGGAAATCTGCGGTTGCGCGGATCTCGGCATTTGCGCGCACCGCAGCATCGATCTGCGCGCCGAGTTCGCCGGCGCTGAAGTGATTCAGCAGTCGTTTCGTGGCCGCGAGAGAGGCTGGACTGTTCTGCAACAACTCCTCTGCAAGTTGCTGCGTGCGTTGCAGCAAATGTTCGGGAGCGACCATTTCCGTGATCATCCCCAGCCGCAGCGCTTCTGTTGCATCGATAATCTTTCCCGTGAGCAGCAGATCGCGCGCCTGCTTTTCCCCCATCTGCCGCACCAGGAACGCCGAGACAATCGCCGGCAGGAATCCGATGCGCACTTCGCTGTAACCGAACTTCGCGTCTTTCGAGGCAATGGTGAAATCGCAAAGGGTTGCTATCCCGCATCCTCCCGCGACGGCAGGTCCATTCACGGCTGCGATCGTCACCTTCGGAAATTCGTAGATGGCGCGGAACAGACCCGCCATGGTCTGGGAATCCTTCAGGTTCTCTTCCGGGCTGCGGCTGGTAATGGTGCGCAGGTTTTCCAAGTCCATCCCCGAACAGAACGCTTTCCCTGCGCCCGTGAGAATCAAGACCTGCGCCGCGCTGCTCTCCACTTCGCCCAGCGCCGCGATCAGTTCCTGGATCAGTTCGTAACTGATGGCGTTGCGCTTTTCGGGACGGTTGAAGGTAATGGTTGCGATCTGGCCATTTTCGCGAACCAGCAGCGTGCTGTAGGTCATTGCGCGCCGCCCCCAAACCGCAGTGCGAAATCCTCGCTCATGCGCAGCAGTCCGTCGATCGGTTTGCGGATCGGCGACTCGACTTTGCGCTCTTTCAAAGCCTCGAGCAACGCTTCAGTCGGGAGGTTGCCGACCATCATGTCCTGCGCGAACGGACAGCCTCCCAAGCCACCCAACGCCGAATCAAAACGCCGGATACCCGCGTCATACGCGGCCAGCACTTTCGCCTTCGCGTCGGCACGCGAACTGTGCAGGTGAACGCCAATGTTCAGATAGTCGAATCGATCTGTGACGGCGCCGCACAGGTCCCTGATCTGTTGAGGAGTTGCTAAACCAACTGTGTCTGCCAGCGAGACCTGCTTGATCCCGTCATCGGCTAACAGGTCCACGCCTTCCAGAACCTCAATAATCGACCACAAATCTCCGTAAGGATTGCCGAATGCCATGGAGATATAAACGACGATGTTCATGTCAGCCGCTCGCGCTTTCTCGATAACCTTCTCGAGGATGTCCGCATTCTCTTGCAGCGACTGATTCTGATTGTTTTTCAGGAAGGTTGGGGAAAGGGAATACGGGAAGCCGAGAGTCTTAACCGCCTCGCTGGCAATTGCGCGGTCCGCGCCCTTCTCGTTCACCACGATTCCGATAATTTCGACATCATCCGGCGGATCAAGCTCCTTGAGCACTTCTTCCGAGTCGGCCATCTGCGGAACGGCACGCGGCGATACGAAAGAGGCAGCGTCGAGATGCTTGAATCCAGCGTTGATCAGCTCCTGCAAATACTGGACCTTGGTCGCAGTCGGGATCTGCCCTTTAAGGCCTTGCCACGCATCGCGAGGGCATTCGATGATTTTTACGGAATCTGCCATAACTTTCCTAGGTCTGCAGCACTCCTACCTTGAATTCCGGTACATCCGGATTTAGCGCGCACGCCTCGAGTGCCTCGATCAGTACCGCCCGGGTGTCGATGGGATCGATGATCTTGTCGATCCAGAGTCGCGCTGCTCCATAGCGCGGATCCATCTGCTCGTCGTAGGTCGCCTTCACGTTATCGAAGAGTTCTTTCTTGTCAGCGTCGCTCAGTTTTGTGCCGCCGCGCTCCAGTTGCTTCACCTTGATCTCGACCAAGGTCCCCGCGGCAGCCCCACCGCTCATGACCGCATATTTGGCGGAGGGCCACGCAAACATGAAACGCGGATCGAAGGCCTTGCCGCACATGGCGTAATGGCCAGCGCCGAAGGACCCACCGATGATTACGCTGATCTTCGGAACGACCGAGTTGGAAACGGCGTTCACCATCTTCGCGCCGGCGCGTATGATGCCACTCCACTCTGCATCGCGGCCCACCATGAATCCGTTGACGTCATGCAGGAAGATGAGCGGCACCAGATTCTGGTTGCAGTCCATGATGAAGCGCGCAGCCTTCTCGGCGCTCTCGGTATAGATCACGCCGCCGAACTCGATGCGCTTGTTGCCGCTCTTGTCGGTTTGCGGGACGTGCGTCTTCTGGTTGGCGACGATGCCTGCAGCAAATCCGCCGATACGCGCATAGCCGCAGATTATCGTCTCGCCGTACTCCGCCTTGTATTCGTCAAAGCGGCTGCCATCCACAATGCGCGCGATGATCTCTTTCATGTCGTATTGCTTGCCGGGATCGCCATCGTAAATTCCGTAGAGTTCTTTGGCCGGGTACATCGGCTCTTCCGCATCACGCCGATTGAAAACGCTATGATGTCGCTGGCCCATTTTCTCCACCAGCGAACGAATCCGTGCGATGCACAGGTGATCGTTGGGCTCTCGGAAGTCAACGGTGCCGCTGATTTGCGAGTGCATCTCTGCGCCTCCCAGCTCCTCGGCGGTGTACTTAGCGCCGATCGCTGCCTGCACCAGCGCCGGACCAGCTAAAAACAATCCGCTGCCCTCGGTCATCAGGATGTGATCGCACATCACCGGCAGATACGCGCCGCCCGCCACACACATCCCCATGATGGCGGTGATCTGCGGAATCCCCATGGCGCTCATCACCGCGTTATTGCGGAACACCCGGCCGAAATCATCCTGGTCGGGAAAAACATCTTCCTGCAGCGGCAAGAAAACGCCAGCGGAATCGACCAGGTAAATTGTCGGGATATGATTTTCAATCGCGATATTCTGCGCGCGGATGACTTTCTTCGCCGTCATCGGGAAGAACGCACCAGCTTTCACAGTAGCGTCATTCACGATCAGCATGAATTTGCGTCCGTGAATCTCGCCGATGCCGGTGATGACGCCTGCACAGGGTGCGCCACCCCATTCTTCATACATCCCGTATGCGACGAACTCACCCAGCTCGAACAAACCCGTTCCCGGATCCAATAGCAGGTCCAGGCGTTCTCGCGCAGTCAGGCGATTCTTCTTATGCTGGCTCTCGATCGCTTTCGCGCCGCCGCCTTGATAGATGAGCGTCTCGTGGTTGCGCAGTTGCGTCACGAGTTCCGCCATGGCGTGCTCGTTCTTCTGAAAGCGCGCCGAGGTCGCATCAAGCTTGCTCGGCAGAAGATTATTTACCGTGGTTTCGTTTTTGGTCATTCCTTAAAGGATCCCCACGCTTGGCAAACTCCCAAGGGTACGACACCGGAGAAAACGGAGCAAATGAGGACTGCCTGTTCACAACGCGGCATCAGTCATCACCTGTGGGTGCCCCACCCTTCCCGAAGGGAGGGTGGGAGGGTGACGATCTCGAACTCTGATTGGGTTCCCTCGCGACCAGGACTGTGGTCCAATCCACCCTGCGGCTGAAGCCACAAGGGTGGGACACCCACTTCACGATTTATCAACCGACGCGAGCCCGGCCGTTCAACAACTCCACCGCCGCCCCCACCGCATCCGCGCTCACCCGGTCCACGATCCCGATCTCTAGCGCGCGCTGCGCGTGCACTTTTTCGGCAGCTAAGAAAATCTCCATCGCCCGGGCCCGTCCGATCAGACGTGGCAGTCGTTGCGTCCCGCCCCATCCGGTCATCAGTCCAAGTGCCGCACCTCTATGTCCAAAAATGGCATGTGGCCCGGCGACGCGGAATCTGCAGGCGAGGGCCAGATCGAAGCCACCGCCCATACACCAGCCCCCGATGACCGCACAGGTGGGAGCAGGAAATTCCGCAACCGCCCGCATCAGGCGTTGTCCCATCTGTGCAAACTCTAAGGCATCGCCTCCGTGCAACGCGGATATCTCCGATAGGTCCGCTCCCACGGAGAAGAACTTAGGGTTACCACAGACAATGAGCGGAGAGGCCGGAAGGTTGAGTACCGCGTCAGTCAACGCAAGCACCCGCGCTCGCGAGAGCCGATTGGTTCCATCGTCCGAAATGAGCCGCAGCATCGTGCAGCCTTCGAACGACTCGATAGCGTAGTACGCGCTCAAGCGATCTCGAAACGACCCGCCAGTTGGCAGCCATCCTCAGTCAATTCGAAGCCACCGATGCGGACGCCTTCGCCCACCAGTTTGTGGGTTACTGGGTCGCGGGTGATGCGACTGATCCACTGGTACCCAATTTCAAACTCATTGGCCGTGAACCACCGCTGCGGCAGAACTTCCACCAAACCGGCGTTTGGATAGACGACGTAAACCGCTGCGTGCGGGTCTTCCTTCGATTTCGCCGGATACGAACTAACGAGCTGCATCTCGTCAATGCCGCGAAATTCTTCCGGGAACTCGATGCTGTGGGTTCCTTGCGGCAGCATCCCATCGAATTCGAAATCGGCAACCGGTGCGGTAGCCGAATAAATTCGCTCCGTCGATTGCTTGAACCAGCCCGCTACCGCTTCAAACTCGAACGACTTCAACTGCTCCGCGTCGAAAATTGCCATGCGGATGTGCTTGCCTTGCGGGCACCATACTCCGAAGCGCGATCCTTCCAGCAAAAACGGCCGCACATACGTATTGAGCGCCATACGCGGCGCGTCCGGTTCGGTGCTGAGGCTGAGCGTGACCAGGTAGGCGAGCGCCCCCTGTGTGCCGTGATAGTGCCAGACAAAATGCTGCCCGGCAGCGCCTTGGACAGCAGGAAAGGTCTCCCAATACCACGGTGCAGGCCCGACAGTTTGTTGCAGCAGGGAGCGAATGCGTCCGGTGTTTGCGTCGGGTGCCATGCGTTACGCTGTCGGAACTCCGCGCGTTTTCACACTCGAGCGGATGAACTGGATGATATCGTCCATCGGCGTGCCCGGTTGAAACACCGCCGAGACGCCAGTCCTCTTCAAATTGTCGACATCGACGTCGGGAATGATTCCGCCGACGAGGAGCAGGACGTCGTCCATCTTGTTTTTCTTGAGCAGCTCGTTCACCCGCGGCACGATCGCATTGTGCGCTCCGCTGAGGATCGAGAGTCCGATGACGTCCACGTCTTCCTGCAGGGCAGCCGTAACAATCATCTCTGGCGTCTGCCGCAGTCCGGTGTAGATCACTTCCATTCCGGCATCGCGCAACGCTCGTGCAATCACTTTGGCGCCACGGTCATGACCGTCAAGGCCAGGCTTAGCGACAAGTACTCGTATCTTTGCATTGGGATCAGCCATAAATCGCCTTAAAAACGCAGTAATAGTGCCACACCCTAATGATACGCGCATCGCACAAACCGAGTCAGTGCGGAAGCCTCACCCTTCGTGGGATTAGTGCGCTGCGTAGTCCTGCGGACCCTGCGGCGTCTTGAGCAGTTTCGCTGGTTCGTACCCAAGCTCTCGCACCTTCGCGAGGATTCGTTTATATACTCCGGGCGCGAGTTCCGAGGTGCGGTTCAGCACCCACAGGTACTTGCGATCCGGCTCCCCAACGACGGCATACTTGTAATCCGGATCCAGATCGATCACCCAGTATTCGCCAGAGAATGGCCAGAAGAACGTGACCTTCAGCTTCGCGTTGCTCTTGGCATCGATCACCTTCGCCGTTCCCTTGGACTCCTTACCCTTTCCGTCCGCCTTGCGGCACGCATTCGTCACCGTGATTTTGCCGTCGTTGCGTCGCGTGTACTCCGCGGTGACATCGGATGCGCAATCCTTTTCAAAACGGTTGGGATAGCGCGCTATCTCATACCACTTCCCGACATACCGTGCGAGATCTATTTGATCGACGGTCTTGAGCGGCGCCGGCTCAGCGAGCATGAGTTGCGGCACCAACGCGCAAACCATCATGAGCAGAGTCTTCATTCCGTCTTCCATTGAAAACAGATTCCAAATCCATCGGGATCTTTTAAGTACATCTGTTTCATCCCGTAGGGCGCGACTTTCGGAGGTCTAACCGTCACACCTTGTGCGCGGAGATACTCATATGCCGCGTCCACATCGGGACAGCCGATGAATAATCCAACATCATCATGTCCCCGAATGCGACCGGTGTCAGGAGACGCCGGTCGCTCTCCTTCGTCGTACGCGGTGTTGAGCATCAGTTCCGCATCGTTCTTCCGCAGCCATGCCCATCCACATTCATCGGAGTCCGCCGAACGGCTGACGACCTCGAACCCCAGCAGGTCGCGATAGAACCGCAACGATGTCGGCATGTCGAAGACCTGGATCAACGGACAGAGCCCACGTATATCGATTGCCATCGATGTCTCCTAGGCGAACGCGCTCTCTTCATAGGTCCCATAAACCTCGCGCAACGCGTCGCAGATTTCACCCACCGTTGCATAGGCCTTCACCGCATCGAGGATGAATGGCATCGTGTTTGCGGGAGAGATTTCGCCGTTCTTGCCCGCCACCGGCTCCTGCGCTGCTGCATTTTTCAGAGCATCGAGCGTCCGACGAACCGTCTCGTTGTCACGCCGCGCACGCAGCGTCTTCAACTTGCGTGTCTGCGCTTCGCCGACGCTTTCGTCGATGTACAGCGTGTCGTGCGGCTGTTCCTTCACCACGAATTCGTTCGCGCCGACGATCACCTTCTCGCGCGCCTCAGCTGCTTTCTGGAACTGGTAGCTAGCCTCCGCGATTTCTTTCTGCGGATAGCCATGCTCGATCGCTTTCACCATTCCGCCCATCGCATCGAGCTTATCGAAGTAGTCGAACGCACCCTTCTCCATGTCCAGGGTAAACTTCTCTACGAAGTAGGAACCTCCCAGTGGATCCACAGTATTCGAGACGCCTGATTCGTAGGCAATGATCTGCTGCGTTCGCAGCGCGATCTGCGCGGCCTGTGCGGTCGGCAGGGCCAACGCTTCGTCGAAGGAATCGGTATGCAGCGACTGAGTTCCGCCAAGCACCGCGGCGAGGGCTTGAAGCGCCACCCGAGCGATGTTGTTGTGCGGTTGCTGTGCGGTGAGGGAAACACCCGCAGTTTGAGTGTGGAAGCGCATCAGCCACGTGCGCTGGTTCTTCGCACCGAAACGGTCCTTCATCAGGCGGTACCAGATTTTCCTCGCCGCACGATACTTTGCGATCTCTTCGAAGAAATCGTTGTGCGCGTTGAAGAAAAACGACAGCCGCGGGCCGAATTCATCCACGTCGAGGCCACGGCGGCTGGCCCACTCCACGTACTCCACCCCGTCATAGACGGTGAACGCCAGCTCCTGCAGTGCCGTCGATCCCGCCTCCCGGATGTGGTATCCGCTGATCGAGATCGTATTGAAGCGTGGCGTGTATTTCGACCCGAACTCAAACGTGTCGATGACTAACCGCATCGAAGGCGCTGGCGGATAGATGTACTCCTTCTGGGCGATGTACTCCTTCAGGATGTCGTTCTGGAGGGTGCCGGAGATCTTCTCCCAACTCGCGCCCTGCTTCTCCGCAACCGCCAGGTACATCGCCCACAGGATCGACGCCGGCGAATTGATGGTCATCGATACGGTGGTCTTCTCCAGGTCGATCCCGTGGAAGAGGATCTCCATGTCTTCGAGGGAGTCGATAGCCACCCCACACTTGCCGACTTCGCCCTCGCTGAAGGGATGATCGCTGTCGTAGCCCATGAGGGTGGGGAGGTCGAAGGCCACCGACAGGCCGCCGCCACCTTGCGCGAGCAGGAACTTGTAGCGCTGGTTCGACTCTTCGGGCGAGGAAAAGCCGGAGAACTGGCGCATCGTCCAAAGCCTGCCGCGATAGCCGGAGGCGTGGATGCCGCGGGTGTAGGGCGGCTGGCCGGGATAGTTGAGCTGCGCGTCATAGTCCCAATCCGCGGGAAGATCGGCGGGGGTGTACAACCGCCGGATCGGCGTATTCGAAATCGTCGAGAAGCGCGCCTCGCCTTCGCTGTCGAGGTTGGTTCCGGTAGGCGCGCCGATCGGCCGCTCCGGACCTTTTTCCAGCGCCGGTGTCAGCGTCTTCTCCGCCCATTCCTGCTCCGACGGAGAAGGCGTCCGCCCCACAAACACATCCCGCCTCGGCGATTCCACGACGTTAGTAGTAGGAACAGAACGGGTGCCCCGGGTCTCGCGATTTTCGAGACCTGGGACCGTCGAGTCATTCGACTTCTTCATATCAGCCATGTCGTTTGGATACCCCAATCCAGCGCCTTCCCCACAGAAAACGCCAAACCAGCCAGTTTATTGGATGTGGTGGAGAGGAGCAACAACGCGCTCAACGATTGTCACCATGACTTTTTCGGAATTGTCATCCTGAGCGAAGAATCCGCACCCCATTGCGGATTCGCAGCCGCAGGATCTTGCGTTCCGCCGTGCGCCAGCCACCACACTGGGCGGGTGGCACACATCTAAGCTTCTATTCATCCCATCAACGATCTTCGGGTGCCCCACTTCTCGCGGTTTTCGAGAAGTGGGGACGACCCTGTGGGACACCACATTACATCGACCTGTGTTGACGGTCACATCGTCAGCCGCAGGCGCACCAGGCCGGGTGCGGGTGCCCCATGTCTCGCGATTTTCGAGACATGGGACGACGAATAAGCGGAGAACCACCACTCACTCGCCCCGGTCCCTTATCGCGAGAACACTGCGCCGTGCGGTTTTCCGGATCCCTTCCACCCGTGCGGCCAATCGCGGTTGCTGAGATCGAAACCGGGTTTGCCCTTGGCGTCGTGGAACGCCTGGTCCATGGTCAGTGCGCCGTTCTGCGGGTCGAACTTCAGCAGGAAGAGGCGCGCCTCGGAGCCGGTGATCACCAGGCGATTGGTCTTCGGATCAAAGGCCGTCCAGTGGGGTTCAAAGGTGTCGCTGAGCTGGAGGCGGGAGACCTCGACCGGCTTTTCCGGATTCGCGATGTCGAGCACTACCACGCCATGGAGTCGCGGCACGCTTTCGACGAGGTAATGCGAAATGATGGTAGGTACACCGCACCATGCGCCGGGGAAGGTGTACACGAGGTGCGACTTCGGTTGCCCGGTGGTGATATCGGTAATGTGCTCTACGCCGCAGGCGAGAGTCTGCACGAATACCGAACCATCGGGCGCGCGACGCGGTTCTTCCGGACCGATCTGCGCATAACGATTTTCGCCGATATCGAAATAAGCGGTCTGGAGCAATTTCAAATCGGAGAGACGCCACACCTGGTAAGTGACGCCAGCGAAGATATCTTCTTCGTGCATCGACGAATTGGTCGAGAGCACGCGATCGATTTCCGGCAGCACGACGAGGCCGTAGGACATAAGCAGCGCATCGGGGAACGCCGGGTCAGCGTTACTGGCGGACCGGATCACCTTGCCGGCATCATCCATCTCCACCAGGCCACCGCTTGCGCCCATGCCGTTGCCCATGGCGTGATGCGCATGCTGGAAGGTGGCGAGCACGTGTCCATTGGGCAGGCGCACAAAGGAGTGCGGATGCATGTAACCCGCCTGGTCGGTGAACGAGGTCACGGTTTTGGGATGCAGCGGATCGCGGAGATCGAAGATGAAGGTTCGTCCTATGTCGTGATCGTTGGCAAAGAGCATGCCACTGGCCGGCATGGTGTATTCGGTGTGATGGATGCGCACGGTTGGCTGATCGGTAGCGAGCGTAGTGACCAGCGAACCATAGGAAGCCGAGGCAGGATCGGCGTCAATCACCGTGAGAAAGTCATTGCCCTTCTTATCGAGATCCCCGGTCCAGGCAAAAAGGTAATGACCGGAAGCCGCCGGCTTCGGCTCCTGCGCGGAAAGCGAAAGCACACAAAACAACACCGCGACGGCGATCACAAAACGTGGCATGAGAACTCCATCCGTGGTTGGGCTGTAAGGATTGGTGGAGAAGCATAGCAGAAACGGCGGGTGGCCCACATCTAAGCTTCTCCCTATTCATCCCATCAACGATCTTCGGGTGCCCCACTTCTCGCGGTTTTCGAGAAGTGGGAGACGATGCTGCCAGTCCCGCATTACATCGACCTGTGTTGACGGTCACATCGTCAGCCGCAAGCGCACCAGGCATTCCAAACTGTGTATTCCAACGGGCGCATTTCAGCACGCAGAAAAACACGTCCAGTCCGAAGGACGCCTTTCCTTAGCCCACGGCGCCAGCCGTGGGGACAAAGATCCGCGCGTAGCGCGCTCCGTGCTGCCGCAGGCGATTTATTCCAGGATCGCTTAGTGCGAATCTTGCCGTGACTCCATGTCTCGCGTGTTTCGAGACATGGCATCACGAAGACGCGAACGTCTGGACGCTCCAGTCATTCACGCTGGTAATTCCGGTCTGATGAAATTAATGTTTGTATTCCGGTTATATATGGATCAAACAGATATCTCGCCGCAAAAGGTTCATGAGTTCCTCGACGAGCTTGCCGTGACTCTCACGTCAGCTGGAGATACCACAAAACTTGCCGAGAGACTCACGAGGACAAAGAAGTACTTCCTGATTCCTCTAACATCGGAATTCTATGGAGAGGCCATGCGGGCTTTGGAACAGGTCGTAAATGAAGACCCTCCTGGTTTGAGCTTC
This sequence comes from Acidobacteriaceae bacterium, assembly GCA_003151155.1. Classification (GTDB taxonomy): domain Bacteria; phylum Acidobacteriota; class Terriglobia; order Terriglobales; family Acidobacteriaceae; genus Korobacter. Next base: position 459 of record PLWX01000256.1, on the reverse strand, counting down.
GACCAACGTGAACGAGCCTCACTTTACGCGACAAAAATCAAAAATCAGTGGTTCAGTCCACCTCCGCGCAGATGAAACGGTGGGAAACTCGCGGACAGACGAAAGTTCCAAATCGCGTGACCCGCTTTCGACCCCTTTACGGCGGGTGGCCCGGGTCTGGACTTCAGACGCGCTTTTGACTTTCCGCCTGCACCAAGGAACATCTGAGTGCGCCGGGTCTCGCGATTTTCGAGACCTGGGAGCGCGATACCTCCCGCCGTCGGGTGTCGGAGTCGCAGAGCTGCCGTCGCCACCTGAGGCGCTTTGCTTTGCGGGTAAGCTTCTCTCGCCGTCGTTGCTCCAAAGAGTGTGAGACGTTTCATGCGCCGAACAAGCACCGTTTGCGCCTAAACCTCGGAATTAACCACTTCGGCACCGTGTGCAATTGTGTATGGCCTATATTGACCAGCCAAGCCAGAT